>PMLV01000163.1 GCA_003160635.1 Acidimicrobiaceae bacterium
CCTTGTTCAACAGCGCCCTAGGTCGTGCTTCGCCGGCCCGGGGCAGCGGCCCGCACATCGTGGGCGAGCTCCCGTGCCGTTCTCGGGGGCGGACGACCCAGGCCCTGCAGAGCTGGACCTCGGCGCGCACCTGTACCGATCTGACCGCGAGCCCCGGCGCCTCGCTTGCCACGACCTCGACGGAGACCTCGCCCACGCCCCCCGCAGTGGCGCAGCAGCTCTCGGTGGACAAGTAGTGCAGTGGCCCGATCTCACCCCAGCGTGTACTCCCAGCCCTCCTGCCAGGCGAACTCGCTCGTTGCCAGATCACGGAGATCAGAACCGCTGATGGAGCGCTCGAGGCCCCATCGGGTGGCAACGTGTCCGACGACGAGGATCCGGAGACCGTCCCATCGCGGCCGCAAGTCGGCGAGGAACCGACCCACTCGCTCGGTTGCGTCGTCCCAGCTCTCCCCGCTCGGATAGGCACGATCCAGGTAGACGCTCCGATCGCCATGGACCTCTGCCGACGGCGCCCCGTTCAATTCGCCATAGTCGCATTCCCGGAGCCTCCAATCGTGCAGGATCGGCACGGGCGAACCCGAGAAGGCGATGTCGACGGTTTCCCGTGCCCGGCCGAGATCGGAAGTGAACACACTGGCAAGATCGTCGTGTCGTCGGCGCCGGCCGAGTGCGACGGCCTGCTCTCTACCGGTTGCCGAGAGTCGACCAGGCAACCACCCCGTGGCGACGCCCTTCTCGTTGTCCTCAGTCGTGCAGTGGGTCTCAAAGACGATCTGAATGGCCATGGTGAATCTCGTGCGGAACTCAGGCCGCGCGCCATTGAGCGGGGCCGCGGATCACTCCGCTTCTGCGGTCTTCTTCAGGGCAGCCAGGGTGGCCGGAATACCCGAGTGTGCCGCTTCGGTGCGGCTGTCGATGTACTTCTGCGCATCCTCGCCGAACCTGTCGGTGAACATGGCGATGCCACCGGGGAGGAACTCCCAGGACTCCGTCACCTCAGTCCCACCGTCCACGGGGGCGAAGACGTACCCCCACCGCACCAGGGAGCCACCGACGATGAAGGCAAATTCCTGACCTCGGCTGGCCGCGACGACTTCGGAGCGTGTCTCCCAGGTCGTTTCTCCGTCCACATTCCGGCCCGTGAACCATTCTCCGACCTGCCCGGTACTCCCCTCGTCCCACCAGGCCGCTTTGCAGATCGGGCTCCACTCTCCGATGCGGGTGACATCGGTCACCATCTCGTAGAGGTCTTCCGGAGTGCGGTTGATGACGATCGATTCTGAATAGCTGAGGTTGCTCATGGGCAGAGTATTCCCCGTCCCCGGCCGGCAAGCCAGTTCTCGTGGGCGCGCTGCGCGCAACGTGATGGCCGTGATCCAATAGGGCCATGAGTGCCTACAAGGATCGATGGCTCGACTGCACGGACACGGCTCTCCTGGTGAAGGGTTACTACTTCCCCTGGGGCACCAAGCGGATCCCTTATGGCTCCATCACGTCCGTAGACCGCTTCACCATGAGCGCCTTGCGCGGGAAGGGACGGATCTGGGGCTCGGGGGACCTGAAGCATTGGGCCAACTTCGATCCCCGTCGCCCGATGAAGTCCGTAGGGTTCTTCCTCGACGTGGGACGGCACGTGATCCCGTTCGTCACGCCCGACGATCCCGACGCGTTCGAACAGGCCCTGCGATCGCACATTCCTCCGGGTTCGCCGGGCTGACCGGGCTGACCGGGCTGACCGTCCCCGGGGGAGATCAAAGAGCGGCGAGGACCTCTTCGGCCGAGCTGGCGTTGAGGCCGGGGCCCGGCTCGACGCCGAGCCAGGTCACGATCCCGTCCTCAATGATGGCGGCGTAACGCTGCGAGCGCGATCCGAGGCCGACGCCGCTCCCGTCCATGGGCAGGCCCATGGCGGCCGTGAATTCCCCGTTCCCGTCGGAGACCATGAGCACCGACTGCCCCACGCGCTGGTCATTGCCCCACGCCGCCATGACGAAAGGGTCGTTGACCGAGATACAGGCGATCCTGTCCGCGCCCTTCGCCTTGATCTCGTCGGCCCGTAACACGAAGCCCGGCAGGTGGTGATCCGAGCACGTCGGGGTGAAGGCGCCGGGAACGGCGAAGAGCACGACCTTGCCCGTGCCCAGCAGTTCCCCCGAGGTGGTTGCCTGCGGTCCGTTCTCCCCAAACGTGAAGACCTTCACATCAGGTATCGGGTCACCGGTCGCGATCGCCATGTTGTCTCCTCTGCCGCTCGAGTGCGTGACGCAAGATTGCCACACGGCCCGCTGCCACCCGCAATCGACGGTGGAGAGGTAGCCTGCGCCCGCCCGACGACACGGTCGGGCTGGTTTCGGGAGAGTGGCTACGAGGGGAGGTGCCATGGGACATGCTTTTGATCGGCGCTCATTCCTGGCAGGGGGGGTGCTCTTGGGTGCCGGATTCGCCTCTTTGGGGGGCGGATCCGATTGGGCTGGAGCGTCCCTCACCAACGGCCCGGGGCGCAACGGCATCTCCACGGCCAAGCCCAAGCGCGGCGGCTCCCTCGTCTTCGGCATCGATACGGAGGAAGGCGGGTTCGATCCGACCACGGCACGTTGGGACGAGGGCGGCTTCCTCTACGGCCGCACCGTGTTCGACCCGCTGGCGATCGTCACCGCCGCCGGAGCGGTCGAGCCCTACCTGGCCCGGTCGATCAGCTCCAATCCGGACTTCACGGTGTACACGATCACCCTGCGGCCGGGCATCGTATTCCACGATGGGACCCCACTGAACGCGGCGGCGCTCCAACTCAACTTGGAGAAGCAGAAGGCCTCGCTGCTGACCGGCCCGGGGCTCCAAAGTATTGCCAGCACCCAGGTCACCGGGCCACTCACCGTGACTGTCACGATGAATGCGCCCTGGGAACCGTTCCCCTACGCGCTGGCCCAGGCTCAAACGGCGTACATCGCGGCCCCGTCGATGCTCAACAGCGCGGATGGCACGACGCACCCGGTCGGCACGGGGCCGTTCGTCTTCAAGGAATGGGTCCCCAACAGCCACTTCACCGCCACCGCCAATCCTCACTACTGGCGCAAGGGCCTGCCCTACCTCAGTTCGATCACCTTCAAGCCGATCATCAATCCTTCGTCGCGGGTCGATGCCCTGCAGTCGGGCACCATCGACATCATGCACACGAATACGCCACAAACCATCCCGCTCTTTCGGCACAACAACAAATGGGCCTACGTGGACAACAGCGGCGCCATTCTGGGTCAGCCCGATGTGAACTGCGTGATGCTCAACACCGCCGCGCCACCGTTCAACAACCACATGCTGCGCGTCGCCATTGCGAAGGCCAGCAATGCACGGCAGTACGCCAAGGTCATCGATCTCAACGTCAACACCCCCATGTCGGGCATGTTCCTCCCGGGCAGCCCGTATTACACCAAGACCGCGTACCCGGCGCCGGACCCCAAGGGCGCGGCGAAATTGGTCAAACAGATTCAGCAGCAGACCGGCCAACCCGTCGCCTTCACTCTCATTGCCACGAACAATCCCGAGGTAGAGCGGACGGCGCAGTTCCTTCAGCAGGAGTGGAGCCAGGCGGGCATGAAGGTCACCATCGACGTGCAGGAACAAGCCGCGCTCATCAACGATGCGTTGGCCGGGAAGTACCAAGCCGTCACCTGGCGCCAGTTCGGCGCCGTCGTGCCCGACCTGAATTACATCTGGTGGAGCACGACGACGGCCGGCGGGCCTATTTCGCTCAACATGGCCCGCAACTCTGATCCTCGCATTCAGGCCGCCCTGACCAGCGCGCGTGCATCAGGCGATCCAGCCGTCCGAATAAAGGCGTATCAGAAGATCAACCAGTACCTCGGTGAGGACATCCCCTACCTTTACGGCGACCGCTCGACCTGGGCCGTGGTCGCCAAACCCACGGTGCAGAATTTCAACAACCCGATGACCCCCAAGGGTACGAAGGCGTACGCGCTCGACGCCGGGGTCATCTGGCCGACCCAGATATGGGTCTCGTAGCAGGAGGGTCAGCGCATCTCGACATCGTCGAGGTACTCGTCACGCCAGTGCGTGAATTGCTCCTCGGGCAGTCGTAGGCAATATGTCGGCTTGAGTGCCTCCACGAACCCTCGTTCGTGACTCACGGCGATGATCGTCCCGGGCCACATGCCGAGCATGGTGCCCACCGCCGTGATCGACGAAGGATCCAGGTTGTTGGTGGGCTCGTCGAGGAGGAGCAGATTGGTCTCTCCGGCCGAGAGCATGGCCAATCCGAGCTTGGCCCGCTCTCCGCCCGACAGGGTGTCGGGCATCTGATCGGCTGCCTTCGACGGCAGTCCGAACGAACCGAGGAGAGCCCGTCGCTCCCGCTCGGTAGCCAACACGGTGTCACTCACATTGTCCAGCGTGGTCTGCGAGAGGTCGATCTGCTCATGCTCCTGGGCGAAGTAGCCCAGCGCCACGTTGGCCCCGAAGTCGATCACTCCGTTCGTCGGCTCCTGCACGCCGGCCAGGCAACGCAGCAAGCTGGATTTGCCTGAACCATTGCGACCGATGATGACGACGTGGTCACCCCGGCTGACGTGAAAATTCACGTCGGCGATGACCTCGTTCCTCCCGTAGACCACCGCCAACTTGGAGACCTCGAGGGGGATCACGCCCGAGCGCGGCGGCGTCGGTAGGCGGAATTTGCTGGCCTTCTCCCGCTTGTCGACCTGCGTGCGCTGCCCCTCGATCCGCTCAACCCGCTTGTCCAACGACTTGGCCACCTTGGCCCGCTTGGCCGTCTGCCCCCGCATGGAGTCGGCCAGGGTGGAGAGGCGCGTGATCTCGCGCTTTTCGAGAGCGGCTGCCCGTTCCCGCTGCGACTGATCGGCCTCGTGCTGGGCCTCGAACTTGGAGTAGTTGCCCTTCCACTCGGTCAGGCGCTGGTTCGAGATGTGCAGGACCTTGGAGATGGACCGGTCCAACAGCTTCAGGTCGTGGCTCACGACGAGAATGGCGCCACCGAATCGCTCCAGCTCGTCGAGCAGCCAGCGTTTGGCGGCGCGGTCGAGGTGGTTGGTCGGCTCGTCCAAAATCATCAGCTCCGGTTCTTGGAACAGGACGCGCATGAGGTCGACGCGCCGCCGCTGGCCACCAGAGAGAGAGTCGATGTCCTCTAAGAGGAGCTCTTGTCGCAGTCCGAGGCCATCCGCCAATCGGGCCATCACCGACTCCGCCTCGTAGCCCCCGTTGCTCTGGAACTTCTCCTGCAGATCGGTGAAGAGCTCGATGTTCTCCGCCGAAGGGTCGTCGGCCATGGCCTTGCGTGCCACCCCCACCGCCTCGTCGAGCACGTCGAGCCCACGGGCAGAAAGGATGTGGGAGAAGCCGGTCGGCTCCAGACCGAGCCCTCCGGCCACGGGGGCCTGGGGCAAGAACCCGAACGATCCCAGGAGCCTGACATTGCCACGATGGCGGAGCTGCGGCGTGGGTTCACCGACGACGACCGAGATGAACGACGACTTACCGGTGCCGTTCCGGCCCACGAGACCGACCTTCTCACCCGCACCCACCACGAATGAGGCGTCGGAGACCAGCGTCCGATCGCCAATTTCGATAGTGAGTGAGGAACCGACGATCACATCACATTGTACGAGCGGATACAGGCCCTCGATACACTCCGCAGGATGCCCAGCCTCGAACGCAAGTGGTGGACCCTGATTGCGGTCTGTACCGCCATCTTCATGCTGCTGCTCGACATCACCGTCGTCAACGTGGCGCTACCCGACATCCAGCGTTCGTTACATTCGTCCTTCGCCGATCTGCAATGGGTGGTGGATGCCTACTCCCTGACGCTGGCCGCGTTCCTCCTCACGGCCGGGGTCATCGGAGATATCTACGGCCGCCGCGAAGTCTTCGCCAGCGGCCTGGCCCTCTTTTCCGTGGCATCACTCGTGTGCGGCCTGTCGACCGACTCGCTCATGCTCAACCTGGCGCGGGCGTTGCAGGGCGTGGGGGGCGCCATCATGTTCGCCACTTCCCTCGCTCTCATCGCGCAGGCGTTTCAAGGGAGGGACCGCGGCACGGCCTTCGGCATCTACGGCGGCGTCATCGGCGGTGCCGTGGCGATCGGCCCGCTCATCGGTGGTGCCATCACCAGCGCCATCGGCTGGCGCTGGATCTTCTTCGTCAATGTCCCCATCGGCGTCGTGGCCATCTTCGTGACGCTGACCCGAATTGCCAAGTCGAAGGATGTGCGTGCCCGCAGCATCGACTGGGTGGGGTTCATCTCCTTCTCCGCCAGCCTCTTCCTGTTGGTGTTCGCCCTCGTACGGGGTAACGACGAGGGGTGGTCCAGCGCGACCACCGTCAGCTTCATCGTGGCTGCAGTCGTGCTCATGATCGTCTTCTTCGTCAACGAGAAGCGGGCGCAGGATCCGATGCTCGACCTCTTTCTCTTCAAGAGACAGGCCTTCGTGGGCGTGTCTATCGTGGCCGTCGCCATCTCTGCCTCGATCTTCGCCATGTTCTTGTACCTCACGCTCTATGTACAGGACAGCCTGGGCTTCGCACCCTTCGCGGCTGGTGTGCGATTCCTCCCCCTCACCGTCCTGGCCTTCGTCGTCGCACCGTTTGCCGGCCGCCTCACCGTGCGCATCCACTCGCGCTACCTGCTCGGGGTGGGCATGCTGTTGATCACGGGCGGCCTGCTCCTCATGGCCCGGACCCAGCCCGACTCCACCTGGACCGTGCTCCTACCCGGGTTCCTCCTGGCCGGGTTCGGCATCGGGATGGTGAACCCCGTCCTGGCGTCGGCCTCTATCTCCGTGGTCGAGCCGCAGCGCAGCGGGATGGCGTCCGGCGCCAACAACACCTTCCGCCAAGTCGGCATCGCGACCGGGATCGCCATCCTCGGGGCCGTATTCCAGAGCCAGATCGTGAGCCACACCTCGAACGTGCTCCGCCAGACGACCGTCGGCCAAGCGGTGCTGCATCGAGGTGGTCCGCAGCTTGTGGCCGCCGAGTCGGCCGGGGAGGTGCGGGAGGCTGCGGCGCAGATCCCCCTGCCCGCCGGAAGGGCAGAGTTGCTGCACGCCTATCACGTCGCCTTTTCGACCACGCTGAACCACCTCACCATCATCGGGGCCATCATTGCGTTCGTCGGGTCGATAGGAGGATTCCTCCTCGTTCGGCAGAGCGACTTCATCGTCCCGACCGGCCAGGGTGCCGGTGGTGGCCATGCCTGAACCCTTCTTCCTCGAAGGGGAGTTCGTGCGACTCGAGCCGCTGTCCGAGGAGCACATCGACGCACTCGTCGTCGCGGCGTCGGAGGATCGAAGCAACTACCAATGGACCTACACGCCCGAAGGTCGCGGGCAGATGACCGACTACGTGGCCGACGCCCTCGAGAAGGTCGCGGCCGGCGCCCACGTGGCGTTCGCCACCGTCCGCAAGAGTGGCGGCCGTGGCGGCGCCGATGGCGATCGTGTCGTGGGCGCAACCCGCTTCTGCGAGATGGCCTCCTGGCAATGGCCCCCCGGAGCGTCACATCAGCGGCAGGGCGTGCCCGATGTCGTCGACATCGGCTTCACGTGGCTGGCCCGTTCGGCGCAGCGAACTCCCGTCAACACCGAAGCCAAGCTGCTCATGATGGGCCACGCCTTCGAGGTGTGGGAAGTACACCGGGTCGCGCTCCAAACCGACGTCCGCAATGCGCGGTCACGAGCGGCCATCGAGCGGATCGGCGGCCAGCTCGACGGCATCTTGCGGGCGGACCGGCCGGGGGCCGACGACACCGTGCGCACCTCGGCCCGCTTCTCCATCCTGGCGGCCGAGTGGCCGGTGACGAAAGCGCGCTTGACGGCTCGGCTCCACGCGGGCGCCGGGCCGGGATGACCCTGATCAGGCCGGGGCGAGCGAGGCTGAAATCTTGCGGCGATGGAGATCGCGCACGGCGGCTTCCGCCTCGTCCTTGGGGCGGATCGCCGCCACCGCCTTGCCGGTGCGGTGGATCGTCCAGGCCAGCTGATCGGCCCGCTCCACCGAGTGGTTGAAGATCTCCACGAAGGCCTGAATCACCGTTTGGAAGGTGGTGACATCGTCGTTCCAGACGATGATCGCCCACAGGTCCTCCATGTCGAAGAAGGCGTCGACATCGGCGTCGTCGATGACCCGATGATCAACGTCGGTGAGGTGGTCGAGGGTGAGCGTCATGGATGGAGCGGGCCTGGGAGCAGGTGGAGCCCCCGAAACTGTAGTTCCCCCGAAGTGGTCACTGCTCCCGTACCGAGGGCGTCTTGAAGCCCACGCTCGACCCGAAGGGTTGCGCACCTTCGGGGTCATCCGGCGTCCGGTTTCGCACCGAGGGCCATTCGGCTGTCCCCAACCCGGGGCGGGGCAGGAACCACGGCGCCGGGGGCGGCATCACCAACCTGGTCAGGACGTCGACGATCGATTCGTAGTTGACACGCCACCCCTGAAAATGCCGCCAGGATTCGTCGAGGTCGCGCTCCATGGGGAATTGCACTTCTTCCAGACGGCCGTACCCGTCGGCGAATTCCTCCTTGGTCAGCCTCGTCCCCGTGGTCGGGATCGGGTCGGTGTCAAAGGGGATCTGCAGAGCCCCAGCCACGGAACGAAGGCAATTGGTGCCCATGGAGAGACAGAGCCTGGCCTGGCGGGGCGCACTGCCGGGGCTCACGGCGTGATACAACGCGGCGGAGTCCATCACGGCGACCAGGCTCAGCAACCAGCTACGGGTCGACACGGGCGAGCGGAACCAGATCAGAGCCGGGTAGTTCGAATGGCTCTCCGAAACCGCAGCGGCCCAACGTTCCCAATCGGCATAAAGGTCAGGCAGCTCGGCGATGTTGCCCAACATGTGATGCCGGGCCAGGATCTCGGGACCCCACGCGGGGGTACCCGAACGGGTGGCGAGCAACGTGACCTCCGTCTCGCGAGTGGCGAACGCGTTGTACGGGGCGGGCAGGTACGCAATTTCCAATGCGATCACCAACAGGCCGACGCAGGCAGCGACGATCTCGATGGCGCGCGAGCTCGAGCCCGGGCTGGTAGCAATGCCGAGGGTGAAGACGGATGAGCCGGATATGGCCAGGGCCGAGCCGAAGTCCTGCCCATCCGCCCACCACGCGATGAGGCCGAAACCGAGGACGAGTGAGCCCAGCCACAGGACGAAGAGGGTGATCATGGACAGCGGTCCGACATACGACATCACGCGGTCACGGGCCTCGTAGCTCGGGAGGCGCGGCAGTAGCTGGCGCGCCGTCACCCCGATGACCTTGGCCACCGTGCGCATGGCCCGTGACGACGTGACACGAGGCACCACCAACGCGGTGAACACGCTGAGCGCGGCGGAGCCGATGATGAAGATCCCCGCAATCAGCCCGCCCACGCGAAGGACAGTCTCCATCCCTTCATCCTGCCATGCCGTGCGCGGGCTCCCTCCCTCCCGAGCGAGGCGACTGCGCCTAGGCGGTGACCCTTTGCTCGGCAATCAGCCGCGCCAGTTCTTCGGCCACCGCCACCTCGTGCTCGGCCGCGTCACGACGAGCGGACGACGGCTTCCAGCGACCCTTGGTCAACCAGATCAGCGGGATGAACACCACCATGCCGGCGATGTCGACGTAGAACCAGTGCTGCCATTGGTGGGGGGCCTCGGCCGAGCCCTTTTGCAGTTGCTGCAACGCGCCCTCGTGGGCCGAGATGTACGCCAACTGCGCCGTGTACGGCTCGACGAGGGCTGCGAGCTGGGTCTTGTACTGGGCCAACTCCGTGAGCCCCTTCAGCCCGAAGGCCTTCTCCGCCGCCGCGATGTTGGCGGCGGAGGGGTCCTTGCCGACGGCGGCCGCGGCGGCCGGGTCCTTGGCCAAAATGGCGAGAAGGGCCCCGTGCTGTGTGGCGAACGCGATGGTCTTGGGATGCTCCGCCACGAAGTTCTGCACCGATTGGCCGTGAATCACGGTTTGGGCCACCGGGAGGTTGTCGACGATCGGGTTCACGCTGGTGATCACCACGGGGAGGATGAGGAAGGAGATCCCGACCGTGAGCCTCAGGATCCATCCCCATAGGGCGAGGCCGGTGGCCACAAGGGCGGGGTTCTTCGCCTCGACGCTCTCCGTGTAGCTGGCGATCCAAGGGGCAAAGACCAGCGAGATTCCGATGGCGATGGCCGACGCTTCAAGAGCGAGCGTGTAGTAGCCCGTATGTGGGTGCGTGGCGTTGCCCAGGAAGATGAACGTCATGACGATCGTGACGATCGCTCCGAGGACCATGAACGGCTTGCGCACCTTGAGTGCGTCGGAAAGGAGCCCCACGACGATGAGCCCGATGATGTCCGAGGTCCAGAACCACGTATTGAGGCCGTTGGCCTGCGTCACCGTGAAGTTGGTGCCGTTGGCGTTCTGGAAAATGACGGGGTAGTAGACGGTGAAGAGGCTCGCCGCGGCGTAATAGAGAAGGAGGAATACGGCTATCCCGAAGCAGGCGCCGACCAGATCCCAGTGGAAGATCTGCCGCCACGGGCGCTCGGACGCGGCCAGGAGGTCCTGATCGGTCAAGCCACGTGCGCGCGCTTCGACCAGAGTTTGGTCCCGCGCCGACACCATGAGCTGGTCCCGGAGATTGGGGGAGAGGTCTTTGAGCCCGAAGAACGAGATGACAAAGACGACCAGGGCGGCGCAACCGGCGATGACGAACTGGCTCTTCCAGTGGGTTTGGCCGAAATGATTCAGCGTGTGCACCGCGATGAGGGAGGCGATCAGGCTGCCGGCCACGGGGCCGATCGTCCAGAAGCCCATGGCGGAGGCCCGCCCGAGTTGGGGACTGAAGTCGCGCACGAGCGCTGGCGTGGCCACGAGTATGGCGCCTTCCACGATCCCGAGCAGGCAGATGACGACGAGGTATGTCCATTCGCCGCTGGCCAGGGGAACGCCGACGGCCGTGATGAGCCCGACGATGAGCAACCCGTAGATGACCACGTTCGTCCGCCCCAAGCGATCCGTCTGGCTGGCCGGAAGCGAGGCGAATGCACCGAGAAGGTTGGAGGCCACCGTGATGGCAATGAAGAAATTGAAGCTCATGTGGAAGCTGGCCAGGATGTTCGGGGTCACTCCGAACTGCGTGTAGTACGTGTAGTAGAGGACGATGGTGGCGAGAATGGCCAGGGCGAGATAACGGGCCCGTTGCGCGCTCTGAGGATATTCAGTGACCGTGTGATCGAAGAGAAGGCGACCGAAGGGCGAGCGTACCGCCGGTTGCACGGGTGAGGCCGCTCTCCCATGAGGACCGAGCTGTCCATTGTTGATGTTCGGTGACGGGTCCACTGGTTACATCACGTCCTTCGTACAATCACCCGTAATGGCTACGGCTTGGCGAGGTGGTGATCACATGATCGGCGCGATCCCGGTGCCAGTGGGAACGCCTCACCGTGAAGTTGCCTCGTGACGGCGCGCAACCCCCCGGCTCATACGATCACTCTAATGTCAAAGGGGGTTCTCGGGGGGGATTCTCGGCTCAAGGCGTGGATGGTTCAATCCCAGGTCAACGCTCGTTCGGCCGGCTTCCCGCCCTCGAGCAAAGCCGATGGCACGACGACATGGCGTGAGCGGAGGAGCTCCGCCAATCCTTTCGCCTGTGTGTCGAGCCGCATGTTGGAGGCGACACCCCAGCCGAGTATGCCGTGCACGACGAAGTTGACGGCGCGCAAATTGGGCAGAGAGTACCGGCTGATACGGAAGGGTGCGGCTTCGGGGAGGGCCGCCTTGAATTGCGCGACGTCAAAACGTTCGGTGAGCCACTCGGCCACCGGTTCCGAATCGGCCCACAAGCCGACGTTTGCGTCACCGCCCTTGTCGCCCGAGCGCCCACCGACCAGGACCCACAACGGCACGGTGAGCAACGTTTCCCCGAACGCGTGCCCGCGCGTCGGCGCGGGTGCCATCGCCTCCGCTCTCGGCGTGGCGGACGCGGGTGCGACCCGGGGCGCATACGGCTTCATGGGTAGCAGCTCGCCTTCGCACTCGATGCGAGGCGTGATCTCGCTGGCCGCAATCGTGGTCGGCCAGTAGCGCGCCACTGCCTGGGCGCGACCCGGGGTCGAGGTGAAGAAGGTTCCGGGGTAGCTGGCCAAGCTCGTTTCGATCACCGCCTGCGAGAAGGCCCGACCGACGGTGTGCTCATCGCCCCCTCGCACGGCGAGCCGTAGGAACGCCATACCCGTCCCCTGGAGGTCGCCCGAGAGATCTTCGGACGTCTCGGCAAACGCGTCGCGCCCACCCGGCATGCCGGCCCATACCGCCGCCGCGGCCAACCTGGCCTTCTCCTCGACCCGGGCCCCCGTGATGGCCAGCGTCATTGCGTTCCGCCATCCGGCGTCGAGGTTGGCCGTGACCTTGAGCGTCGCCGGAGGTGCCTCCCCTTTCACGCCGTGGATGCGCACCCTGTCGGGAGATTCCTGTTCCAACGAGATGGTGTCGAAGCGGGCCACGGCATCGGGACCGAGGTAGCGCGGTCCGGCGATCTCATAGAGGAGTTGTGCCGTCACCGTGCCCACGGTCACCGCACCCCCGGTGCCGGGGTGCTTGGTGATGACGGAGGAGCCGTCGGGATGGAGCTCTGCGATCGGAAAGCCGATGCGCGTCGGATTGGGGATCTCTTCGAAGAAGGCATAGTTGCCGCCACAACACTGCGCCCCGCACTCGATCACGTGCCCAGCCACCACTGCGCCGGCGATGGCATCGGTGTCCGCATCGCTCCACCCGAACGCGTGGAGGGCGGGACCGACGGTGAGGGAGGCGTCGGTGACCCTTCCCGTGACCACGACCTGCGCCCCCGCCGCCAGCGCGTCGGCAATCGGGCGAGCTCCGAGGTACGCGTTGGCCGTCACCAGCGGCGCATCGTGAGGAAGCGGTTCGCCCGTGTCCAGGTTGACGAAGGCATGTCCGGCCGCCGCCAGGTCCGGCACGCGCCGGGCGATGTCATCGCCCGACACAGACGCCACGCGCACGGCCACGCCCTGGCGCCGGGCCAGTTCCCGTACCGCCGTGGCGAGCCCTTCGGGGTTGAGACCGCCGGCATTGGACACGATGGTGATTCCCCGCTCGATGCATGCGGGAAGGACCTCGTCGAGCTGCTGCAGGAAACTCCGGGCATACCCGCCGCTGCGCTCGCGCGTCTTGTGCAAGATGTACATCGTCAGCTCGGCCAGCCAGTCGCCGGTGAGCACGTCGATGGGGCCACCCTCGACCATCTCACGCGCCGCAGAGAGGCGATCGCCGAAGAACCCGCTGCAGTTCGCCACCCGCAGGACGTTCACGCCGCCCGCGTCGTCGTGCGTCACGTGGGCTCTACGACCACGAGGATGTCGCCCACGTCGACCTGATCACCCGGCGCGCAGAGGACCTGACCGACCACGCCCGTGCCGCCGGACCGCAGCGTGTGCTCCATCTTCATCGCTTCGAGCACCACCAACCCGGCACCCTCGCCGACGGCGTCGCCCACGGCGACGAGTACCTTGGCGATGGCGCCGGGGAGCGGCGCTCGGCACTCCCCGGCCATGCCACCTCGCTCATCGACGTCGTCCTCGCTCCGGCGGGCGAAGCTCGACTGGCCTTCCGGCCCGTTGACGTCGGCCCGCTGTGCCGTCATGCGGACCCGGTAGCGCCGCCGGGCGCCTTCACTCGTGAGATCCACGACGTGATCCGTCGCGCCCGCCGTGACGCGCGCCGTTCCCACTCCTTCCCACTCGCCACCCACCAGCACCGCCACCGCGTCATCCGGGCCACCCGACCGGAGCGTGAGCACTCCCCGCTCATCACTGAACACGTCGACATGATGGGCCATCCCGACGTTGCGCCATCCGGCTGCCGGGAGGGCGACGAGACTCTCGCCGGCGCGTCGGTGGAGGAGCGCGAAGGCGGCGGCTGCGGCATGACGGTGGCGCGCGGCATCGCCGAGCATGGCCTGGCGCAGATCGTCTCGCTGATCGAGATAGTCGATACCGGCGTCCCCATCGACGAAGACCGGGTCGTCGAGGATCGCACCGAGCAACGCGCGATTGGTCTCGAGGCCGTCCACCTCCAGGGCGCGCAACGCTCGTGAGAGCCGCGCGATGGCGGTATGCCGTTCCGCACCGTGGGCCATCACCTTCGCCACCAAGGAGTCGAAGGAGGGGCTGACCGTGCTCCCCGACTCGATGGCGGCATCTGTGCGCAAACCTGCCCCGTGGGGCCACTCCACGTGGGTGACCGTCCCCGGCGTGGGCCGGTACTCCTCCCGGGGACGCTCCGCACAGAGCCGTGCTTCGATGGCGTGGCCCGACACCGCGACGTCCTCTTGCGCGAACGGGAGTGGAGCTCCGGTCGCGACGACCAACTGCAACCCCACCAGATCAAGGCCGGTGACGAGCTCGGTCACGCCGTGCTCCACCTGCAGGCGGGTGTTCATCTCCAGGAAGAAGTAGTCGTCCCCGTCGACCAGGAACTCGACGGTGCCCACGCCCTGGTAGTCCACCGCCCGGGCGGCCGCGACCGCGGCGTGCCACATGCGCTCCCTCGTTGCCATCACGACGAGCGCAGCGGGAGCCTCCTCGACGATCTTTTGATGCCGCCGCTGCACCGAGCACTCGCGGTCGAAGAGATGCAGGACGCAGCCCGTCGCGTCGCCGACGATCTGGACCTCCACATGACGCGGCGAGACGAGGTAGCGCTCGAGGTACACCTCGTCCGAGCCGAAGGCGGCGCTCGCTTCGCGCTGCGCCGCCGCCACCGCCTCGAGCAGCACGCCGGCTCGTGGCACGAGACGCATGCCGCGGCCTCCGCCACCGGCCGACGCCTTGACCAGCAGCGGGAAGCCCATGTCGGCCGCCGACCGCTCCACGTCCTCTGCCACGATGGCACCGGCCACGGCCACGCTGGGCAGGACAGGCACGCCGGCGGCGGCAACCGTCTCTTTCGCCCGCACCTTGTGACCCATGACACGCATCGATGCGGGGGTGGGCCCGACCCAGGTGATCCCGGCCGCAGCGCACGCTTCGGGCAGGATCGGGTTCTCCGAGAGGAATCCGTAGCCCGGGTGGAGTGCGTCAGCCTCGGCCTGCCGGGCCAGATCCACCAGCGCGCCGGGATTCAGATAGGTCTCGGCCAGCGTTCGGCCCGGCAGATGCAGCGCGAGGTCGGCCTCTCCCACATAGGGCGCGGCGCTGTCCTCGGAGGTGTAGACGGCGACCGCCTCGAGACCCATGTCATGCGCCCCGCGGACGATGCGTCGCGCGATCTCTCCCCGGTTGGCCACCAGGATCCGCCGCAGTCGGACCGGAGCCACTAGTGCCGGACCACCCCAAAGGTGGCAGTGCCCCTGACCGGGGCCGAATGGACCGCGGTCAATGCGATGGCAAGGACCGTGCGCGTGTCACGCGGGTCGATGATGCCGTCGTCCCAGAGGCGGCCCGTGGCGAAGAGGGCCGTGGACTCTTCCTCGATCTGCGCCTCCGTTGCCGCTTTGAGGTCGTCGTCCGCCTGCTGGTCGAAGGGGCGTCCGGCCGCCTCGGCCGCGTTGCGGCGCACGATGGAAAGGACGCCGGCCAGCTGCTTCGGTCCCATGACCGCGATGCGGTGATTGGGCCAGGTGAAGACGAATCGAGGGTCGTAGGCCCGCCCCGCCATGGCGTAGTTGCCGGCCCCGTAGCTGGCGCCCACCATGAGGGTGAGATGGGGAACGGTGGAATTGGACACGGCGTTGATCAACTTGGCCCCGTCTTTGATGATCCCTCCCTGTTCGTAGCGAGTACCCACCATGAACCCGGTGATGTTCTGCACGAAGATGATCGGCGTGTCGCTGCGGTTGCACAGCTCGATGAATTGAGTGCCCTTCTGCGCCTCCTCGGAGAAGAGGATGCCGTTGTTCGCCACCACGCCCACGGGGTACCCCGCGAGGGACGCCCACCCGCACACGAGCTGCGCCCCGTAGAGGGACTTGAACTCCTCGAACCGTGAGCCGTCGAGGACGCGGGCGAGGATCTCGCGCACGTCGAACGGCACCCGCACGTCCACCGGCGCGATGCCGAGGAGCTCGTCCGCCGGATAGAGGGGCGGCTCGCCCGGGGACAGGGGGCCCGGGCCGAGGCGCGGCCAGTGCAGGTGGGCCACGATGCCCCGGGCGATCCGAATGGCATCGAGTTCGTCCCGTGCCAGGTAGTCACACAGTCCGGACGTGCGGGCATGCATGAGAGCGCCACCGAGTTCTTCTTCGTCGGCATCCTCGCCCGTGGCCATCTTGACCAGTGGGGGTCCGCCCAGGAACACACGGGCGCTCCCTTCGACCATCACCGTGTAGTCGCTCATTCCGGGGAGGTAGGCGCCCCCGGCCGTCGAGGACCCGAAGACGACGCATATGGTCGGGATGCCCTTGGCCGAGAGTTGGGTGAGGCGGCGGAACTGTTCCCCGCCGGGCACGAAGACGTCGGCCTGGCGCGGGAGGTCGGCGCCACCGGACTCGACGAGCACCACCAACGGGAGTCGGTTGGTCTCCGCCACATCCATGGCGCGGAGCAGTTTCTTGATCGTGGTGGGGCTGGTGGTCCCTCCCCTGACCGTGGGGTCGTTCGCGATGACGAGGCACTGGGTGTGTGCCACCTCGGTCAGGGCCACCACCACGCCACCCCCGACCGGGTCGGCGGTCTCGAGACCGGCCAGGGGACTCAGCTCGAGCACCGGGGTCCCGGGATCGACCAGGGCCTCCAGCCGCTCCCGCACCATCATCTTGCCCCGGGCCCGATGCCGTTCCACGTAGTGCGGGCCACCGCCCGCCAGGACCTGATCATGCAGCGTCCGCACGTGCCCGACCAGCGCCGTCATGGCCTGCGCGTTCGCGCCGAACTCCTCTCCCGTCACGGCCAGGCGCGTTCTGAGGGGCGTGCTCATGACGCCGTGTCCCAAGAAGGCGTGCGTTTGTGCAGGAAGGCGTCCATCCCCTCGGCCGCTTCGACTCCGGCGAACAGCTCGGCCGATCGGGCGCTCGCCACCTCCAGCCCTTCGGACCACGAGAGCGCCGGCAGTTCGGCCAGCAGGGCCTTGGTTGCCGCGACTGCGCCCGGAGCCGACTTGAGGATGGAGGTGACCACACGGTCGACCCAGGCGTCGAGATCGGGCGCGTCATCGACCACGTCGGTGAGCACGCCGGCCGCCACGGCCTCATCCGCACCGAACGGCTCGCCGGTCAGGCTGGCGCGCCAAAGAAACCGTGCCTGGGCCACGCGCAGGGCGGGCACCAGGATCATCGCTGGAGCGACTCCCACCCTCACCTCGCTCAGGGCAAACGTGCTGCCCCGCGTGGCCACGGCCAGGTCGCACGCCGTGATGAGCCCGAGCCCTCCGGCGCGGGCATGCCCGCCCACGCGCGCCAGGACGGGCACGGGGGCGGAGCGGAGGGACGTGAGGATCTCGGGCAGGCGGGAGGTGGCGACGCCGGCCGGCTCCGAGAGGTCGGCACCCGAGCAAAAGGTACTGCCGCGCGCCGTGAGGACCACGACTCTGAGTGCCTGCTCGGCCGCCGCCTGGCCCAGGCCCTCGGCCAGCTCGTCGAGCAGGCGCGAGGACAGCGCGTTGCGGTTGTGCGGAGAGTCGAGCGTCAACGTCAGGACCGGGCCCTCCCGGGCGATATGGACCAGCTCTCCCGTCACGAATCCGCAGTGTAGGGGTCCCCCGTTCGCCCCGGGGAAGAAGAATTACCCGGTGGTAACGTTCGGACGTGATCGAGACCGACGAGCACCAGATCTTTCGCAAGACCTTGCGGGACCTCTTCGAGCGCGAGATCGAGCCTCATGTCGAGGAGTGGGAGGCGGCACGCACCTTTCCCGCCCACCAGCTCTTCCCCACCTTGGGCGCCGTCGGCCTGCTCGGGCTGGAATACGAGGAGGCCTACGGGGGCATGGCGGCCGACCACTCCTTCACCCTCATCGCCGGCGAAGAGATGGGGCGCATCAGCTGTGGCGGGGTCCCCATGGCGATCGCCGTCCAGATGTCGATGGCCACGCCTGCGCTGGCGCGCTACGGGTCGGTGGAGCTCAAGGAGACGTATCTCGCCCCCTCCATCCGGGGCGAACTGGTGGCGTCGGTTGCGGTGACCGAACCCGACGCCGGCAGCGACGTGGCCGGCATCCGCACCCGCGCCGTGCGCGACGGCGACGAATGGGTGATCAACGGCTCGAAGCTCTACATCACCAACGGCACCCAGGCTGACTGGCTGTGCCTCCTGGCCCGGACGAGCGAGGAGGTCGGCTACCGCGGCATGTCGCTCATCGTCGTGCCGACATCGCTCGACGGCGTGGTCGTCTCGCGCAAGCTCGAGAAACTGGGGATGTGGTCGAGCGACACGGCGGAGCTGTCCTTTACGGATGTCCGCGTCCCGGTGTCGAACACCATCGGCGAGATCGGTCGGGGCTTCCAGCAGCAGATGGTGCAGTTCCAGGCGGAGCGACTCATCACCGTGTACAAGCAAGTCGGCGCCATCGAACTGGCCCTGCAACGCACGCGCGCCTACCTGTTGGAGCGACAGGCGTTCGGCCAGCCCCTCATGGCCAACCAGCATCTCCAGTTCGTCTTGGCGGAGCTCTCGGCTCGTCATGACATGCTCAAGCACTACGCCCGCGCCGCGGCCGACGCGGTGCGGCGGGGCGAGGACGCCACGCGTTTCGCCACCATCGGCAAATTGATGGGCTCACGGTTGCAGCGCGAAGTGGCCGACGTCGCGGTGCAGTTCCACGGCGGCATCGCGTACATGGCCGAACATTGGGCCTCCCGCTTCTACCGCGACACGCGGCTCGACTCCATCGGGGCCGGGGCGGACGAGGTGATGCTGCGGGTGCTGTCGAGGATGGACGGCTACTCGGTCGAATAGCTCGGGCGATCACTGTCGCGTTGGCGCTCCTCCCAGGTGGCGCGCGTGAGCTCGGTGACGATGACCACCTCGTCGCGGTCGGGATGGCGAGTGGTGAGGCAGGGCGAGAAGCCGAGATGCGCCATCACTCGGCCCGACGCGAGATTCGCTGGTTCGTAGATGCTCACGATCCGCGACAAGCCACCGGCAATGAAGCCCCAATCAACGGCAGCTCTTCCCGCCTCGGTGGCCAGGCCCCTACCCCGGTAAGGGCCCGAGAGGCGCCAGCCGACCTCGACCGCCGGCAGCACCTCGGGCAGGAAGTGCGGGACGGCCAGACCGGCCCACCCGATCATGGCGCCGGTCTGCCGGTCGATGACCGCCTCAATCCCCAAGCCGTCCGTGTCGTACCGGGCAATCGTCCGTTGCAAGAAGCTCATGGTCTGCTCCGTCGTCATGGCGGCGCGGAGGGGATACCACCAGAACGACTCCTCGGCGTGCACGCCGACCAATTCGGCCACGTCCTCGGGAACGAAGGGGCGCAGGACCAGACGATCGGTGGTGAGCCGCGGGATCCTCTCGTGTGCGGGGCCCACCTCAGCCCAGGGGGAGGCCGGGCGCCTGGGCCAGGGAAGGGTCTCGCCCCGGCCGGGAGGAGGCTGCGTAGAGCTGGTCGGGCCGGAACGAGCGAACGGCTCGGTCCCCGTTTCGGCCGCCCACCACCTCGACCCATTCCTCGCCTGTCTCGACGTTGGCGACGTGGGCGACGAACGACCAGGACGCGCCGCGCATGCGGGTGCCGGCCACCTGGACGGGATCGCCGGGCCGAAGTCCGGCCCAACGGGCATTGCGCCGGAGGTCAGCCGGCGGCATCGCGCTCCGCTCTCCGGAATGTCCCGCGCCGACGCACCACGCCTCCGAGACTAGTGATGGCGTAGAGGGGCCCGCACCCGCCCTGTGGACGCGCCATGGGCCGGAGATGTCAGAGCGTCGTCGTATCCTGGCTGGCATGGCGCTCGACCTCCCCCGCACGTTGACGCCATCCAAGGTGACCGCGTTCACCAATTGCCCGTTGGCCTTCCGCTACTCGGTGATAGAGCATCGGCCGGAACCACCTTCTCCCCATGCGGTCAAGGGCACGCTCGTGCACTCCGCTCTCGAGGGGCTCTTTTGGAATCATGACGCACCGGACCGCACCCCCGCGGCAGCGATGGACGAGTTGGCACGGGCCTGGAAGGAACTGGCGACGGATCCCGAGTTCGTCGCCCTCGCCTTGACCGAAGACGACGCAGCATCCTTCCTGGCCGACGCGCGCACGCTGGTCGAGAACTACTTCCGTATCGAAGATCCCACCGTCGTGCGGACCATCGGTGTGGAACTCGGGGTCGAGCTCGAGCATGAAGGGATGCGGCTGCGCGGCATCATCGACCGACTCGACATCGGGCCCGATGGCGCCTTGACCGTGATCGACTACAAGACCGGGAGGGCACCGTCGGAGCGCTACGAGCATGGGCGCATGGGCGGCGTCCAGACCTACGCCCTGTTGTGCGAGAGGATCCTGGGGCGCGCGCCCACCGAGGTGCGTCTCCTGCACCTGCGAGATCCCCTCGTCATTACGGCCACCCCCACACCGCAGACCCTGCGGGGGCAACAACTCCGGACCTCTGCCGTATGGGGCGCGATCGAGCGAGCTTGCGTCACCGAGGATTTCCGTCCCAAGGTGGGACCCCTATGCCAGTTCTGTCATTTCAAGCCCACGTGCCCTGCCTTCAACGCCGCGTGAAGGTGTCGCCGTGACGCAATTCGACGAGACGATCGACGCTGCCTTCGAGCCACTCCGGGGTAAGCCCCGGGTCGACCGCGTGGCAGCTCTCGTGTCGAACCTGGCCGACTACGGCCTGATCTGGGTCATCCTGGCTCTCTTGAAAGCCAGGCGCCGGGGGCCGGACCGCCGCCGGGCCATTGTCGCGTTGGGTCTGGCCGGCGTCTCCTCCTACATGGTCAACCGAGCCGTCAAGTCGGCGGTCCAACGTCAGCGTCCCGACGAGCACCTCGACGCGTCGGTGCGGACACCGTCCAGCAGCAGCTTTCCGAGCGGGCACACGCTGGCCGCGTGGTGCACCGCCGTCGCACTGGCCGAGCCCGGGCCGCAGACCGCGGCCTACGTGGGCTTCGCCGGCGCCGTCGCCGCCAGCAGGGTGCACCTGCGAGCCCATCATCCCAGCGATGTCGTGGGCGGAGCGGCGATCGGGGCACTGCTCGGCGTGGCTCTACGACCCGTCATCGACCGGCTCGCTCCTGGCACCCGCCGCCGGCTGGCCCGGACGGCCAAGGGAATGGGACCGGAGGGCTACATGTTGAAGAGACTATGAAGCCATTTTCCGTCACATGGGACTACCGCTGCCCTTTCGCCCGCAACGTCCATGAGCACCTCCTCGCCGGGATGGCGGACGGGGCGGACTGGGATGTCACGTTCCTGCCCTTCACCCTCAGCCAGGGGCATGTGCCCGAAGATGGAACCCCGGTGTGGGACGACCCGGCGAAGTTCGAGGATCTCGTCGCCCTGGCGGCCGGCGTGGCGGTCCGGGACCAGTACCCCGAGCAGTTCAGCGCGGTGCACCACGCCCTCTTTGCCGCCCGGCACGACGAAGGACTCGACATCCGGGACCCGGCACTCATCGCCCGAATTCTCGACGCCCATGGCGTCCCCGGCGACAAGGTCTTGGCCGAGGTGGAAGCCGGAGGGCCGATCGACGAGATCAAGCGGGCGCATCAGCTGGCGGTCTCCGAGTGGAGCGTGTTCGGGGTGCCGACGTTCATTGTCGGCCGCCGTGCCGTGTTCGTGCGGCTGATGAGCCGGCCCGAAGGGGATGCAGCACTGGCCCGGCGCTCCATCGAGGGGATCATCGAGTTGATGGAAGAGCAGCCCGATCTCAACGAATTCAAGTACACGACCCTCGAGCGCTGAACAGCCAGGTCTAGGCCGAGCGCGCCAGGACGCTCAAGAGCGAGAACGTTCGCTCCCTCTCGGCCCGGTTGCCGACCACGGAAGCCACGAAGTCGGTCGCACCGGCTGCCGCCAATTGCTCGATCGACGCCGTCACTGCGTCCTCATCACCGAGGAACGCCACGTCGGCCGGGCTGGCCGCGCCTTCCTTGTCCAACATCGCCTTGTACGAGGGCAGGTTCGGATACATCCCGAATTCCTTGTTGACCCGCTCTCTCGCCGTCTCGATGTCCGCCGTGACCGACACTGGAAGGGCCACGCCGATCCGCGGCACGGGCCGCCCCGCCTTCTCCGCGGCCTCACGAATGACGGGAGAGATGTGCGACGCAATGGTCCGGGTGCCGGTCATCCACGTCACCGTGCCATCGGCCACGCGCCCGGCCAGCCGGAGCATGGTGTCACCCAAGGCCGCCACCAGTACCGGGGGAGCGGTGGCGTCCCCCAGGGTGAGGGGCGCGAAGGCGTGCGTGGTGACGCGGTCGCCGTCCACGTCGACCTTCTGCCCGCTGAGGAGCGGCATGAGCGCGGCCAGGTACTCCTTCATGTAACGGGCTGGCTTCTCGAAGCTGAGGCCCCACATGCCCTCCACCACGATCTGATGCGAGAGGCCGATGCCCAGGAGGAGCCGGTTGCCGGTGGCCCATTGCACCGTCAGCGCTTGCTGGGCGAGCATCATCGGGTGGCGGGGATAGACCGGCACCACGCCGGTCCCCAAACCGATGCGGGGCACCTGGGACCCGGCGGTCGCCAGGAGGGTCAGCGCATCCGGCCCGAAGATCTGGACGGCCCAGGCGTGATCGAACCCGGCGTCGGCCAGCCGCTGCAACTCGGCCACCGTGTCGGGCAGGGAACGGTCAACGTCGATCAGGCTGCCGATGCGCAGGGGTTTGACCATGGTCTCTCGGGCTCCTCGCCTAGTGTGCCGGTCATGTCCGGATCACTGATCATGCCGAGGCTAGCGACCTGAGCGCCCACCACGTCGGGGTGGTCGGGGCCGGACAATTGGCGCGGATGGCCGCCGAGGCGGGCAGCGCTCTCGGCCTCTCGGTGGCGGTCCTGGCGGAGAGTCCCGAGGATGCCGCCTGCGCCGTCGCGTCCGAAGTGCTGCTGGGATCCCCACTGGTCGAGGGCGACATGCGCGCCTTGGCTGATCGGGTCGACGTGGTCACGTTCGACCACGAGCAGGTGGACCTCGCCATCATCCGCTCCCTCCGAGACGACGGTGCCGTCATCAGGCCCGGCCTGCAGACCCTCCAGATGGCCGTGGACAAGGCCCATATGCGGGCGGTCCTGGTCGAGGCGGGCGTCCCGGTGCCTGCGCACACGATGGTCGAGGGCGGCCCCGAGCCGCGCCGCGGCGCCGGCGGCCCTGCGGCAGAGGCGATTGCCCGGTTCGGCGACGAACACGGGTGGCCCGTCGTGCTCAAAGCCGCCCGCGGCGGCTACGACGGCAAGGGGGTCTGGCCCGTCAACGACATGGCCGAGGCCGCGGCGGTGTTGGCACCTCTTCGCGGCACGGTCCTCGTCGAGGCGATGGTCCCGTTCGAGGCGGAGCTCGCGGTGATGGTGGCCCGCCGACCGTCCGGCGACATGGTCACGTGGCCGGCCACCGAGACGGCCCAGGTCGACGGGGTCTGCCGCGAGGTCCTCGTCCCGGGGCGGTTGCCCCGAGATGTCGTCGATCGCGCCCGGGTGCTCGGCCGGCACGTGGCCGAAATCGCCGACGCCGTGGGCGTCCTGGCCGTCGAGCTCTTCTGGTCTGACGGTGAACTCATGGTCAACGAGATCGCGGCCCGGCCCCACAATTCCGGTCACTGGACGATCGAGGGGGCGGTCACCTCCCAGTTCGAAAACCATCTCCGGGCCGTCCTCGATCTCCCACTCGGCTCGACCGCGCCCCAGCACGCCCAGGTGGCGAACGTGAACGTTTTTGGAGGACCCGAGGGCATGGACCCGGTCGCTCTCCTGCCGCGCGGCCTGGCCGTCGAAGGGGCCCACGTCCACCTCTATGGCAAAGAGACCAGACCAGGGCGCAAACTAGGGCACGTGACGGTCTGTGGAGACGATGCCGAGGAAGTGCGCGAACTGGCGTGGGCGGCGGCGCTGTCCCTGGGAACGCCCCGTGCCGGTGGGCTCCGCCTCCCCGGCGCACTCGAGCACCAGAGCGGGACCGCGTGATGGCGGCCGGAACGCCCGAGGCCGCCGGCGCACTCGTCGCCGTTGTGATGGGAAGCTCGTCGGACCTCGCCGTCATGGCGGACGCCGTCGCCGTCTTGGAGCAGTTCGGCGTGCCACACGAGGTCCGCGTGATCTCGGCCCACCGGACCCCCGACGACATGATCGCCTACGGGCATGCGGCCGCCGCCCGGGGCATCAAGGTCCTCATCGCGGGAGCCGGCGGGGCCGCACACCTGCCCGGCATGCTCGCCTCGGTCACCCCGTTGCCGGTCATCGGGGTCCCCGTGGCGCTCTCGCACCTCGACGGCCTCGATTCGCTCCTCTCCATCGTCCAGATGCCCCGTGGAGTGCCCGTGGCGACTGTCGCCGTCAACGGGTCACGTAACGCGGGGCTGTTGGCAGTTCGTATCCTGGCAGTCGGTGACGACACGTTGAGGGAGGCCATGGAGGTGTTCCAGCACGAGCTCGGCGCGACGGCGCGGGCCCAGGACGCCGAGGTGGCGGGGAACCCCACGGCGGCGGGCCCTGCCGCCGCGACAGGAGGAAAGGGGGGCCATGGGTGAGCCGACACTGGCGCAACGACTTGGCTATCCGGCCGACGCCAAGCTCCTCATCATCAACGCCGACGACCTCGGCTCGTGCCACTCCGCCAACGTCGGCGTCTTCGAGTGCCTCGCTTCGGGAGTCGTCACCAGCGCCACATTGATGGTGCCCTGCCCGTGGGCCCGGGAAGCCGCGAGTCGCTACCGGGGCGAGGACATCGGCGTCCACCTGACGCTCAACGCCGAATTCGAGCTGTATCGCTGGGGCCCGATCACCCACGCGCCCTCCCTCCTCGGCGGCGACGGAGGCTTCCCGAGAACGATGGAGGACGTGTGGGACCACGCCGACCTCGACGAGGTGCGTCGCGAGTGCCGGGCCCAGATCGAGCGCGCCATTCTCTGGGGCTTCGACGTGAGCCACCTCGATGCCCACATGGGCACGCTGCAGTTTCGTCCCGAATTCTTCGACGTCTATCTCGACATGGCCACTGAGTTCGGGTTGCCCCTGCGTATGATCGGCGCCGGCATGGAGCGCTATGTGGGCTTTCCCGGGCGGGCCGTCGCCGCAGACGCCGGGGCGATCTTCACCGATCACACGCGCTTCGCCCCCGGCGTAGGGAGCCGCCAGACGTTCGAGAAGGATCTCGCCACACTGAGACCCGGTGTGACGGAAATGCACCTGCACCCGGCCGTCGACAGTGCCGAGCTGCGCTCGTTGGCCATTGATGACTGGGACGCCAGGGTCGACGACTACCGCATGATCTGCGATGAGAGCTGGGTCGGCGAGTCGGTCGCGGCGGCCGGCGCCACGCTCATCGGGTACCGCCCCCTGCGCGAGCTGGCACGTTCCGGGAGCTGACCACGTGTCCGAGAACGGGAGCCCCCCGGCCGGGAGCGGCGTTGCTCAGGTGACCCTCAAAGGTGTGACCCTCGCCACCAAGGGCCGCAGGCGCGGAGGCGAAGTGTTCACCGTCGTGCTCGCATCTTCGGGCGTCGAGATCCGGCGCCTCGGTGAGCCCGTGCGCACGATGCCCTGGGAACGCATCACCGAATGGGAGATCGAGCGCCGGCGGGGGGGTGTCCGGCTCTTCCTCCGGGGTGGGGGTTCGGTGACACGCATCGTCATTCCAGGATGGAACGCCGAAGACCTCCAGGCGGCACTCTTGGCCGCGACGTCTTCGCCCGGGCCCGCGCCCGAGTAGCGGGCCCGTCCCTCAGCGCAACCCGGCGAACAGATCGTCCTCGACGGCGCCGTCCGCCGTCACGTCGGTGTCGGCGTGGTCGTCGCCGAGACGGCTCCGGGCGAGGCGGAACTGGTCGACGGGGTGGATCTCCTCGAGCACCTCGGGCGGAAGTCCGAACCAAAAGGGAGAGTTGGGATCGACCTGCGTGGCGTGCGCCTTCAATGCGAGGCCCCGTACCTGCTGGAAGCCCAGCACGTCGATTTCGGTGGTGTACGGGTCGTCCCTCGTCAATCGGGAGAGTCTCGCGTCGTCGAACGGCGATTCCATCCCCAGCTCGAGGAACTTGGCGTGGATCTGGCGGAAGCGTTCGGCCGGCCACACCGAGTAGTAGAGCTTCAGGGGTTCGAACGGCGCACCGGCCTCGGGAAAGCGGTCCGGGTCCCCGGCGGCGTCGAAGGCAACCAGAGAGATCTCGTGCACACGGAGGTGGTCGGGGTGCGGGTACTCGGACTGCTCGTCGGGATAGGTCAAGATCACCTGCGGCCGCTCCCGCCGGATCACCGCCACGAGGCGCCCGACCGCCTCATCGAGTGGTGCCTGGGCGAAGGAGTCAGGTCGGGCGTTGGCCTCCGAACCAGGCATCCCCGAATCGCGATAGCCCAACATCACCGTCTCGTCGTAGCCGATGATCTCCGTGGCCGCCTTCAACTCGGCCATCCGGACCCTCCCGATGT
This sequence comes from Acidimicrobiaceae bacterium, assembly GCA_003160635.1. Lineage (GTDB taxonomy): Bacteria > Actinomycetota > Acidimicrobiia > Acidimicrobiales > RAAP-2 > Bog-473. The sequence continues at coordinate 26,522 of PMLV01000163.1, forward strand.
CCGCCCGCACTTCAGGGGTGTCCATGGCCGGATTGAGGATGTCGCCCTCTTCCCCGCCGGTGCAGCACACCAGAATCGTCCGCACGCCCTCGGCGTGGTAGCGGGCCACCGTCGACGCTCCCTTCGAGGCTTCGTCGTCCGGGTGGGCATGCACGGAGAGCAGGCAAAGTCCATGGTCAGGCACGACGAGGACCTTAGCGGCGGTCGAAAGGGCCACCGGCCGGGCCGCCATGGTCACCGGCCGTTGTCCCTTGGGCGCTGCTGGGCCTTATGCTCGGTGTCATGGCAGGCACGTTGAAGCGGATCGGAGGGATCTTCCAGGCCAAGGCCAACAAGGTCCTGGACAAGGCCGAAGACCCCCGCGACACGCTGGATCTCTCGTACGAGAAGCAATTGCAACAGCTGCAAAAGGTCCGGCGCGGTGTGGCCGACGTCGCCACGGCGCGCAAGCGGCTCGAGCTGCAGGCCCAGGGATTGCAGAAGCAAGCCGACAAGCTGCAGGCACAAGCCAAGGCGGCGCTGCAACAGGGCAACGAGGACCTGGCCCGCGAGGCCCTCTCACGGCGGGCGGCGCTGGGTGAGCAGCTGGCCGAACTCAAGACGCAGCATGATCAGATCAGTGAGCAGGAGCAGAAACTGATCGACACCTCCCAGCAGCTCCAGACCCGGGTGGAGCAGTTCCGGACCAAGAAGGAGACGCTCAAGGCCAGTTACACCGCTGCCGAGGCACAGACGAAGGTCGGCGAGGCCGTCTCGGGGATCTCGGACTCCATGGGCAACTCGGGGCAGGCCATGCAGCGGGCCCAGGACAAGATCGCCAGCATGCAGGCGCGTGCCGGGGCCATGGACGAGCTGCTCGCCTCGGGTGCGCTCAACGACCTCAGCACCCCGGTCGACGACATTCAAAAGGAGCTCGACAAGGTGACCGCCACCTCCCAGGTCGACAACGAATTGGCGGCGCTGAAGCTCGAGCTCGGAGCGGGAGCCGATGGGAGCGGGGGCGGAGCCGGGGAAACGGCAGCCCTCCCGGCGGCGGACCAGGGCGGAAATGCGACCGGCGGAGGAGCCGACAGCTGATGGCGATCTCGCACAACATCAAGCCCGATCGGGGCCTGACCACGCGCATGCTGATGACGGGCTTCTTCCTGGTCGTCCTCTACGCCGTCTTGATCGGCGTGCTCTTCCTCGTGTTGAAGAGCCTTCTCCTCATCCTGGTCATCGCGTTCGGGCTCCTGTTCTGTCAGTACTTCTTCAGCGACAAGATCGCCATGTTCGCCATGCACGCCAAGGAGGTCACGCCGCAGCAGGCCCCGGAGCTGCATGGCGTGATCGATCGTCTCTGCGCGCTGGCCGACATGCCCAAGCCTCGGGTGGCGATCGCGCAGACCGACGTGCCGAACGCATTTGCGACGGGCCGGAGCCCCAAGGCCGCCGTTGTCTGCGCGACCACGGGGCTGTTGCGCCGGCTGGACGAGCGCGAGGTCGAGGCCGTGCTCGCCCACGAGATCTCCCACGTGGCCCACCGCGACGTGGCCGTGATGACGATCGCCAGCGGATTGGGCATGATCGCCGGCCTCCTGACCCGGGTCATGTTCTACTCGGAGATATTCGGGGGCGGCCGCGGCGGGAGCAACAACAACAACAGCGGCGGCCAGCTGGTCATCATCGAGATGATCGTCCTGCTGGTCTCCGTCGTCGTCTACTTCGTGAGCTTCCTCCTCACCATGGCGCTCTCGCGGTACCGCGAGTTGGCAGCCGACCGGTCCGGCGCAATCCTGATCGGCCAGCCCTCCCAGCTGGCATCGGCGCTGATCAAGATCTCCGGGGAGATGGGCCGCGTCCCGACCAAGGATCTCCGCGCCGCCGAACCGTTCAACGCCTTCTTCTTCGTGCCGGCGGTGGCGCAAGGTGCACAAGACCAGGGTCGCGGGCAGGGCCAGGGCGGCGGCGGATTCAGCTTCGGCAGCCTCTTCCGGACGCACCCCAGTCTCGAGCGCCGGCTGGCCCAGCTCGACCAGCTCGAGCACGAGCTCGGCCAAGCCCGCTGAGCGTCCCTCCAACGTGGGCCTCTTCGACACCCTGCTGGGCCGCACCAAGCCGGTCAAGGCCAACCTCGACGCCCTCTTCGCCCTCCCGACGGCGGCGCTGACCCTGCAGAGCGCCGGTGGCCTCGTCACCTCGGGCCACGCGGGCGTGTGCTGGAAGCCACCTTCGGGACAGGGCTCACAAGACCTCCAGGCCGAAGTGGCCCAGCTGGTCGGGGACGGCTTCACCCAGACACAAGATTCGTTCGGCTACGGATGGCTCCTCCTGTCCGAGCCTGCGCTCGACGACCTGGTGACGCAGGCGCACATGGCCAACACCACGCTCACCGAAGCCGGGTGGGGCGCCCAACTCCTGTGCTCGGTCTTCGGCTTCGTGCCCGAACCGGGCGCGGCCAGCGACGCGCGGGCCTTCTGGCTGGTCTACCTCTACAAGCGCGGCACCTTCTACCCGTTCGCGCCGGTCGACAACCAAAAGGAACGCCGTGACACCGAACTCGAACTGCGCATACGCACCATGCTCGGGGTGGACCTTCCGGTCGAAGCCGATCTGAGCCGCTGGTTCCCCATGTGGGACCTGCCGGTCAAGTGACGGTCGATCGCATCATCGAGCTCGAAGGAGCGGTGAACTTCCGCGACCTTGGCGGCTACGCCACCGCCGACGGTCGGCGCACCCGCTGGCGGGTGTTGTTCCGGGCTGACGGCCTGGGCGAGCTGACCGAGGCCGATCTGGCCATCCTGCGCCAGCTCCGCATCCGGACGGTGATCGATCTGCGCACGGGGCACGAGCTCGAGCAGAGCCGGTTCGACGTCGACGCCCACCCGGTCGAGTTCCATCACTTCCCCTTCATCAAGTCCCTGTCCAATGCCGAAGACTTCCAACGGGCGCCGGGATTCCTCGGTGCCCAGTACCAGCAGATGCTCGAGGACGCGGCGCCGCAGATCGTCGGCGCCTTCTCGGCGCTGGCCGCCCCCGATGCGCGTCCGGCCGTCTTCCATTGCACGGCCGGGAAGGACCGCACCGGTCTGCTCTCCGCCCTCGTGCTGTCCCTCCTGGGCGTGCCCGAGGACACCGTCGTCGCCGACTACGCGCTCAGCGGCGCGGCCATGACCCGGCTGCGGGCCAAGCTGCTCGTGAAGTTCCCCAACGGGAAGTTGCTCGCGGAGGATTCCGACGCGATCTTCTCTGCTGACCCCGCGAACATGGTCATGCTGTTCGCGCACCTCAAGGAGCGCTACGGATCCGTCCGTGCGTACGCCTCGGCCATCGGGGTTCCCGACGACGTGGTGGAGCGCCTGCGCGAGGCGATGCTCGAACACGGGAGCTGAGGCGCGCCGCCGCCCCGACGCCTCAGCCAGTCAGCGCCTCAGCCACTCAGCGCAACGGGCGCATACGGTCGATCGCGGCCGCCAGGGCCAGATCGAGCACGGTGAGCCCGCCCGAGTCGTGCGTGGTCAGCACGAGATGCACCTTGTTCCACCGGATGTCGATGTCCGGGTGGTGATTCGCCGCCTCTGCCGCCGCACCGACCTTGTTGACGAAGGCCAGCGCCTCGCCGAAGTCGTGCAGCTCCACGGTTGTCTGCAGCTCGTCGCCCACGTGGTCCCAGGAGATGCCCTGCTCGGCCAGGGCGGCGTCCACCTCGTCTGACGACAGCGTCGGTTCGCTCACGGATGGGTCATCTCCTCGGGCCGCACGGCGGCATCGAACTGCTCCGCCGTGAGGAAGCCGAGCTCGAGCGCGGCGTCGCGCAGGGTGGTGCCTTCCTTGTGGGCCTTCTTGGCCACCTGGGCCGCCTTGTCGTAACCGATGATCGGGTTGAGCGCCGTGACCAGCATGAGCGAGTTGGCGAGGTGGCGGGCGATCTGCGGGTAGTCGGGCTCCAGGCCCTCGACGCAGAACTCCCTGAAGCCCCGGCAGGCGTCGGTCATCAGGGCGATCGACTGCATGACGTTGTAGATGATCACGGGCTTGCAGACGTTCAGCTCCAGATTGCCCCGGCTCCCCGCAATAGCGATGGCCGCATCGTTGCCCAACACCTGGATCCCAACCATGATCATCGCTTCGCTCTGCGTCGGGTTGACCTTGCCGGGCATGATCGACGATCCCGGCTCGTTCTCGGGCAGGGCCAGCTCGCCCAGCCCGCTGCGGGGGCCCGAGCCGAGCCACCGGATGTCGTCGGCGATCTTCGTGAGGGAGACCGCGAGCGTGCGCAACGCACCGTGGGTGAACACGAGCGCATCGTGGGCCGCCAGCGCCGCGAACTTGTTGGGGGCGGTCACGAAGGGCAGGCCGGTCATGTCCGCGATCGCCTCGGCCACGCGGCGCCCGAACTCGGGGTGCGTGTTCAGCCCGGTCCCCACCGCCGTGCCGCCCGCCGCCAGCTCATAGATACCCCGGAGGGTCATCTCGATCCGCTCGAGGTCCGCCGTGAGCTGGGCCACATACCCCGAGAACTCCTGGCCCAAGGTGAGCGGCACCGCATCCATCAGGTGGGTCCGCCCGATTTTGGTCACCTCGGCGTAGGCGAGCTCCTTCTCGAAGAGCGCATCACGCAACGCCCGCACCGACGGGAGGAGCCGGTGCACGATCTCCTCGGCCGCCGCGATGTGCATGGCGGTGGGAAAGGTGTCGTTCGAAGACTGCGACATGTTCACGTGGTCGTTGGGATGGATCGGCACCTTTGAGCCCATCACCCCGCCGCTGAGCTCGATGGCCCGGTTGGAGATGACCTCGTTGGCGTTCATGTTGGTCTGCGTGCCGCTCCCGGTCTGCCAGATATGGAGGGGGAACTCGTCGTCGAGCTTCCCCGCCGCCACCTCGGCCGCCGCCTCCTCGATGAGGGCGGCCCGCTCCGGGTCGAGCTTGCCCAGGTCGCGGTTGACCTTGGCCGACGCCCCCTTCAAGATCCCGAAGGCCCTGATGAGCGGCTCGGGCATCGTCTCGCGCCCGATGTCGAAGTGATGCAACGAACGCGCCGTTTGGGCGCCCCAGTACCGATCCCTTGGGACTTCGATCTCCCCCATGCTGTCGCTTTCCACCCGAGTCTTTTCCACGTCGCGCAGCTTACGGCCGCCGCGCCGACAGACCCAGTTGGCGCGCCTGGCGCGCCGCCACGATGTCCGACGCCCGCGCTCCATGGCCCTCCCCCGGGACCTCGAGGATGGCGGGTAATCCGACCAGCGCCGGGTGGCTGATCAGGACCCCGAGCGCCTGCGCCCCGATCGTCCCGTCTCCGATGTTCTCGTGCCGGTCCTTGTTCCCCCCGAGCTCCACCTTGGAGTCGTTGAGATGGAGGCAGCGCAGCCGCTCGAGCCCGATGGTGGCGTCAAAGTCGGTGACCACCTGGTCGGCCTCCTCCACCGAGGCGTAGCTGATGCCCGAGGCCCACAGGTGCTGCGTATCCAGGCAGACGCCGAGCTGGGCGGAACGCTCGGCTCCGGCGGCGTCAAGCAGCATCGCCAGCTCCTCGAAGCTCCTCCCGACCGTCCCGCCCGTGCCCGCTGCGTTCTCGAGCAGGATCGGGCACGTGCCCCCGGGCCGGCTGTCGAGGGCTTCGAGGAGCGCGTCGACCACCTGGGGCACGCAGCCCGCCAAGCCGGTCCCCTTGTGGCTCCCCACATGGAGGACGAGTCCCGACGCGCCGATGCCGGTCGCCACCGCCAGGTTGGCCTTGAGGCACGCCTGCGACTGCTCGAGCAGGGCAGCCTGATCGGAGGCCAGGTTGATCAGGTAGGTGGCGTGACAGAACGTCTCGCTGATGCCGGGGCTGCGCTCCTGGGCCTCCCGATACTGGCGCAGCACCTCTTCGGTGTACTGCGCCGGCTTCCAGGCCCGCGGGCTCTGCGTGAAGACCTGCACCACCTCCGCGCCGATCTCCACACCCCGCGTGAGGGCGGGGAGAAGCGTGCCTCCGGCGCGTACGTGTGCCCCGATCGACATGGGAACGAACGTAGCCCTCCCCCGCATATGGTCGAACCGGACGCAGGTGCCCCTGACCCGCACAGACCCGAAAGGACGCAACATGGCCGACATCCCCTCCGCCAAGGCTCGTGCGCTCATCGCCCGGCCCGTGCTGGCTTCGCTCACCACGCTGGGTGCCGACGGCTCCCCCCAGGTGACCCCGCTGTGGATCGACCCTGGACGGTGACGATCTCCTGTTCAACACAGCCCAAGGGCGGGTGAAGGCGCGTCACGTGGAGCGCGACCCACGCGTCGCCGTGTCGGTGATCGACCCCGACGACCCCTACAACGTGGTGGCGCTGCGGGGAACGGTGACCGAGATCACCACCGAGGGTGGCGACGCCCATATCGATGCGCTGGCCAAGAAGTACCTCGGGGTCGACTCGTATCCCATGCGGACGGAAGGCGAAGTGAGGATCAAGGTTCGCGTGCGGACGGATCACATCGCCATGCAGGGCTGAATCCAGCACACCTGGACCTCGGGCGGCAGAGAATCCGGTGGTGCCCCGCCAAGGGGGACGAGCACGAGATCGCAGGCGCGGAGATGGGCGTCGGCGGGGACCGATCCATCGGTCAGGTCGAGAGCCACCGGCGGTCCGCCCGGCGTCCGCGGCAGTGGCCGGTTGATGGCGCCGACGGCGGGAAAATAGGGTCCCTCGCTGACGCCGATCCCCATGCTCCACATTTCCCGGCACAAGACGATGGCCTCAGACGTGGCATCGGTGAACGGGCCCAGGAAGGCCAGCAGCGCCCTCCCGCCGCTCACGTGGTCGAGGGTCGTCATCTCCCGGGCGAGGATGGTCGGGTGCCGGTGCGGCCGCGGCCCCAGGGCGTACCGCACTCCGAAACGGAGGTCGGGAGTCCGGGCCGCGAGCCCGGCGGTCAGCACGATGGCATCCCCCAAAGGGCCGTCGGCCAGGAAGACGGCGTCAATGCCGCTGTTGCGCGCCCGTGCCGCGCCGGCCACGAGCGCACCGAGCTCGAGGTCGTCCAAGAAGAGCCCCTCCACCGCGTCGCACACTAGGCCCTCTCCCACCACCCGCCCACGTCGTGGGCCAGCCCGGCCATTGACAGGCGCTCCAGCCCACCGCAGAGCGCCGGAAGTTCCAGCCCGGTGAGGCGAACCAACTGGTCGAGGGAGGTCGGATCATGAGTGAGGACCTCGAACAGGGCGCGATCGGCCTGGCTCAGATCGGCTGGACCGGTCGGGGCAGAGCCGCCTCCTGCCCCCGCCGTGGGCGAAGGGAGCGCCGGGAGCACCTTGCCCTGCAAGGACAAGGCCGTCAGAACGTCCGCCACCGTGCACACCGGAAAGCACCCGTCGGCCAGCAGACTGTTCGTCCCCTCCGACGTGGGGCTGCGGATGGATCCGGGCACCGCTCCCACGGGAATGCCGCGTTGCGCCGCGGCGGCGACGGTGTACATCGAACCGCCCCGATGACGACTTTCCACCACGACCACGACGTCGCTGAGCATGGCCAACAGGCGGTTGCGCACCGGGAAGCGCCACTTCTCGGTGCGCACGCCTGCCGGAGACTCCGCGTACACCGCCCCCTGCTCGGCCACCCGGGCCCACAGACGGGCGTGACGGCGAGGGTACGGATCGTCCAGTCCACCGGCGACCACGGCGATGGGAGGGGCGCCCGCCGCGGTCGCTCCCTCGTGGGCGGCGCCATCGATCCCGAGGGCGAGCCCCGAGACGATGCTCACCCCGACCGCGGCCAGATCGGCACCGAACTGCGCCGCCACACCGATGCCGTAGCGCGTGGGACTCCGAGTGCCCACGATCGCCACGGTGGGGTGACGGTTGATCGCCGTGGGGTCTCCCTGGCAGAACAGCACCGCCGGCGCCTCGGGGTCGTCCATCAGACGGCGTGGGTACACCGGGCCCCCTCGCCAGCACACCTCGATCCCCTTCTCCTCGTGCCGTTGCCAGATCCGCGCCACGTCGCCCTCGAAGGAACCCCGTGACCAAGCTGCAGACGGCGTATCGGTGGCCAACAGCGTGCGCAAGGTGGCCGGTCCCATCCGGGGCACCGACGCCAACGCAGCCGCGAAGGCCTCTTCGGGCAGGACCTCGCCCGCGGGACTCACGGGGCCACCGTGGCCCGGGCCGTGCGCAGGCAGAGCGCATCGCTGACGTGCTCCTCGCTCACCCGTTCGACTCCCATGAGATCCGCCACCGTGCGGGCCACCCGCGAGACCTTGTGCAGTCCCCGCGCCGTGAGAGCGCCGTCCCTGAGCTTCAACGCCAGGAGCCGGGCCGCGTCAGGGTGCATCGGCGCCTCCCGCCCGGCGGGCCGGGCCGCCGCCATCTGGCGCGCCGCGGCCACCCTCGCCGCCGAGGCGGCGGTAGACCCGCCCGGAGTCACATCCAGGAGCGCCGCGGGATCGGGTCGGGAGAGGGGAACGACAAGATCGAACCGGTCCAGGAGGGGCGCCGAAAGGCGACGGGTGTAGCGAGCACGTTCCGCGTCCGAGCATCGGCACGACCCCGGATACACGCCCTCACCGCACGGGCACGGGTTCATGGCGGCCACGAGGAGGAACCGGGCCGGGAAGGTAACGGTCCCACCGGCCCGGCTGACCCGGATCACCCCTTCTTCGAGCGGTTGGCGCAGCGCCTCGAGCGAGGTGACGGGGAACTCTCCCATCTCCTCCATTGACAGTCTATCCACCCTTTAGTAACTTGACCGGCGTGGACGTCGACATCTATGCCCGCCTCAGTCGCGACAGATCCGGCCTTAGCGAAAACACCACCATTCAGCGCGAGGAATGTAAGCAGTACGTCTGCGAGCAAGGTTGGAATCTGATCGGCATCCATGAGGACAACGACATCTCGGCGTCCAAGTACTCCACCAAGGCGCGTCCGGGCTACGAGAAGCTTGTGGAGGACATACGTAACAACAGAGTCGATGTCGTGCTCGTTACCGAAATGCCTCGGCTCTACCGGCGAATGGAAGAACTGCTCGACCTCATCCGACTCGCAGAATCAACTTCGCTACAGCGCATAGAAACCACTGACGGAGTCGGCTATCACCTCGGAACTGGCGAGGGAATCCACGCGGCAGTTGCCGCCATCAACAATGCAATGTTGGAGTCCCGCAAGATAAGTGATCGTGTGAAACGAAAGCAGCGAGCCAGAGCCCAACAGGGTCTCCACAATGGTGGGAGCCGCAGGTATGGCTACGAGTGGGACGGCATGACCATCTGCGAACCCGAAGCGGCGGTGATTCGAGAATGCATCGAACGCTCCATCAACGGAGAAATGGCATGGCGCATTGCTCGGGATCTCAACGAACGCGGCGTGCCAACGACGTATGGCAAGAAATGGGTCACCGCGAATCTCCAACGGATGCTTCTTTCCCCACGGATCATCGGCGTACGACGACATCTGGGCGTGGACTACCCCGCCCAGTGGCCTGCGATCACCACTCCCGAAGTACAGGAGCGGATTCGGATCGTCTGGCGGAGTCGCCAACAGACCCCAGGGCGTCCCCGGGGTGCTCGTACCTACCTACTGACTGGGTTCGCGTACTGCGGCCGCTGCGATCAGCCGATGAGGGGAAACGGCCGGACTCTCGCTTCCGGCGCCTACCAGCGACGATACCGTTGCTCGCCCATCGACATCCATGGCGAAAGCCTTGGCTGCGGCCATATGTTTCGAGCTGCAGAACCCCTAGAACAATTCGTGTCCGAAGCGGTCCTATACCGCTTCGACTCGCCTGAAATCGCCCTCGCTCTCGCCGGACCGGGCCAAGAAGGCGAAATAGCGAAAATTGTGACCGAGATCGAATTCTGTCGTCAGAAGCTCAACGATTACGTTGACGACTACGCCTCTGGACTCTTGGACCGAACCCAGCTAGCACGAGCCAAGGCGAGAACCGAGTCCGAGCTGGATGAGCATCAAGATCGATTGTCCTCGCTACAGCGCCTTCAGAATGCGTCCCGCCTTCCCAATGAGCCACTTCGCGATGCCTGGAACGAAATGGAGCTCGAATCCAAGCGTGAGGTCATCCAGCTCGTCGTAGAGCGGGTAATTGTTCATCCTGGACTTCCTGGTGTGAAGACTTGGGAAAGCTTCCGCTTGAACCCTGAGCAGATCGAGATCGTCTGGCGCGTATGACCACGGCCACCAGAGCGCTCACAGTTTCAGGATGGCTAACTTTGTCCGGCACCCCCTGCCTTACGGTTGATCGATGGACCCACCCTGCTAGGTCCATCGATCCTTCGAACTCGCGGCGAGTCTTGACTTCGAGCGCGCTTATCGTGTCCATAAGCTCAACGACGAGACGAGGTGCTCACCACGTACTTCTCCACGGCGACCACAAATGAAAAAAAGTCCTTCGCCGCGTCCCCCATGGCCAGCTGCGAGATCCGGCATCAAGATGAACCAGGGTCAGGCGGTCTCAGGCCAGACCCGCGCGATCGACCGGTCGGCCAACCGATGGTTCGAGAGCGAAGCATGGCTGCTCCAGCGTGGGTGTTCAGCTGGGTGACCACGTCAGCACGGGCTCTGGTGCGCCAAGACTGTGTCGTCGGCCGACACATCGGAAAGGAGCTCTTCCAAATCGGCCGGGTCCGTGTCGCGTTGGTCGATCCACCACGACGCCGAAGTAACGGTGCGCGCCGGTACCTCGAAGCGATCGGCGAACTCATCCTCGGACATGCCACTACCTGCCACGTGGTGATCGTGCGCCGCTGTGAGGAGCTGGTAGCGGACGCGCGCTCCCCACGGAGCCGCCTTGTCCGAACCGTCGAGGTCACACATTGCCGCTCGCCTCTCCCACGTGCGGACCGCAATCGTTTCCTCGGCTCGGCGTTCGGCCAACCAGGTCTCGTTGTCCGTTCCCTTGTCGTTGCCACGTGTGCGCCGCCAGCAGACCGAGCAGTCCTTGGAGCGGAGCCAGCGGGCGTAGCTGGCCCGTTCCGACGGGCGCTTACCCGATAGGTCGTGCACCTCGTCGTCGCCGCAATCGTGCTCGACGA
>PMLV01000011.1 GCA_003160635.1 Acidimicrobiaceae bacterium
CCGGTTATACAGGTGATCCACCTCCTGGGATAGGCATCCGAGGGATTCTCGGGTGCATTCCCGAGCAGGAGGTGTGCGGTGGAGTGGAGTCCGACATTCGAGTGTCACGTCCGTCCCGACGGTGAACACGAGTACAGGATCGGTCACCAGCTGATCGACGAGTTCTTGGAGTTCGTCGTTGGGCGGGCCCGTCCGAATACGGTGCGGGCCTATGCCCACGACCTGAGCGTCTTCTTCACGGTGGTGAGAAAGGAACCCACCGAGGTGAGACCCAAGGATGTGATGTCCTTCGTTACCGCGCAACGACGCCCCAAGTCCGGTGCCGAGAACGTGGTGCGCATAGCCGATGGCTCGTCTGGACTCTCAGCCGCGACGATCAAGCGCCGGCTGGCTGCGGTGTCGAGCTTCTATGGCTACCTCATCACGCGCGACGACGTCGACGTCAGCGCCAACCCGGTTCCTCGCGGCATCGCGACGCGTAAGAGCCGCTCTCGGGGCGGACGGGGTCTGCCGCTCGTGCGCGGGGTGCGTCGACTGCCCCGGATCCTCGACGCCGACGAAGTCGAATCGCTGATGGGCGCGCTGCGCACCGAGCGGGACCGGGCCATGACCCAGGCCATGGTGCTCGGAGGGCTCCGGCGCTGCGAGGTACTCGGTCTTCGACTGGGCGATCTGCGACTGGGCGAGTGGCGGGTGCTCATCACCGAGGGCAAGGGCGGACACGAACGCCTGGTGCCGCTCTCGCCGACCTTCTTTGCCACTGTCGCCCGCTACATGGACCGCGAGCGACCAGAGGAAGCGACGACGGACTTGTTGTTCGTCTCGCTCAAAGGGCCGCGTCGAGGACAGCCGCTCTCGGTGCCGGGTCTCGACCAGATCATGAGTGCCGCCCGGGAGCGGGCTGGACTCAGCCACGGCACCTGCCACGAGCTGCGTCACACCTGCTTTACCCGCTTGCGCGAGGCGGGTATGGCCATAGAAGCCATCCAGGCGCAGGCCGGCCACCGCTCGATCACCTCCACACGCGTCTACTTGCACCTCGACATGCACTGGTTGGCCGACGAGTACCGCCGGGCCATCGAAGCCATCGAGGCCCAGGCAACGGTCGGGATGGCCCAGTGAGTGCCCTGGCCGCACCACGACAGGCTGCGCCACGGCGACCCGGCGGCGGGACGCCCGAGGTGACGTGGGGCGAGATTGCTGCCAGAGCACCTCTCATGGTGGCCACAATGGCCTCCTACCTGGACCAACTTGAGGTCTCGGCCCGTCCGAGCACGGTGGCGGACGCCGAGCTGACGCTGCGGTTTTTCGCTCATCGGGTCACCGCCACCGACCCGAAATGTGTCGTCGTCGCCGGCATCGGGCGGGTGCATATCGAGGACTTCAAGCGCTGGCTGGTGGCCCGCCCGGGCAAGAAGGCCAAGGGGTTGTCCACCATTACGATCCGGCACCGCCTCAGCACTTTGCGCACCTTCTTCGAGCGCATCATGGAATGGGAGTATGACGATGCCCCGGCCCGCCTGCTCATCTACTCGAGTGACTTCCCGGCCCTCGACGAACCACTTCCCAAGTTCTTGGACGACCCCACGGCATCAAAGTTCATGGCCGCTCTTGCGGTCGATCCGAACCTACGCCGACGCCTCATGGTCGAGCTGCTGGCCCGCACCGGTATGCGTGTCGGTGAACTCGGTGGTCTCGAAGACGACGCCATGGTGCATTATGACGGGGTCGATCGCCTCCGGATCCCCGTCGGCAAGCTCCACAACGACCGTCACGTGCCGCTACTGCCGATGCTGGTCGACCTCATCGTCGAGTACAAGGCACTGCGCGGGCCGTCGCGCTCGGGACACTTGCTCGAACGCGACGACGGTGGGCCCTTCGACCGGCGCACCGTGCACCGCTACGTCGCCGCGGTGGCCAAGCGGGCCGGGGTGGGTCATGTCCACCCTCACCAGCTGCGCCACACACTCGCTACTCAGTCCATCAACCGAGGCATGAGTCTCGAGGCCATCGCCGCCTTACTCGGTCACCGCTCGATGGACATGACGCTCATCTACGCACGCATCTCGGATCGCACCGTCGCCGAGGCGTACTTCAAGGTGACCGAGGCGGTCGAGGCCGAGTACTACGGCCTCTCCAGCGCGACCCTTGCACCGACTGCCGTCTCTGACACCCAAATGCCGCGTCCCGACCATCGTCGATTGCTGGCCAACGGTCACTGCACGAGGCCCGCCCTCCTCGGCTGCGCCTTCGAGAGCGTCTGCGAACGGTGCGGTTTCTTCGAGACGGGTCCGCAGTTCGTCACCATCTTGAAGCGTCAGCGCAAGCACGCCGACCAGCGCGGTCAGAGCGACCGAAGCCATCTCTTCGACGACCTCATCGAGGGAGTCGCCGACGCCCAGTGAGTGTGCTTCCATAGAGGAAAGCCCAGGACCAACGGATCACCTGTATAACGCCGGTCGCGGGCTACTGGCCAGGCTTCATCGGACCGTCTCCCAAGGTGCTTTTCACCTGTTCGATGTCATGACGGTTACGGATGATCAACACCCGAACGTCGGGACGTTCGGCGATCCGCTTCATCAGCCCAGGCAGATATCGACGTCGCCATGTAAGCAGCCAGCGCCAGTAGTCAAGTCGTTGCCTGGATCGCCGCAGCGTTCGCCACACACAACGCCAGGTGGGAGGGTCGAACAGAACCACGGTGTCCGCCTTTTCCAGCCGAACATCAACGACGTCATACGGTCCCAAGTCCCCATCGAGTATCCACGACTCCTCGTCTATGAGGTCCCGCTGCACGTCGGCCCACTCATCCGGCGGCATCGGATCAAGGTTCGGGCTCCA
>PMLV01000086.1 GCA_003160635.1 Acidimicrobiaceae bacterium
CCAACCCGCACGCAAATGGCGGATCTGAAATTGTCGACCTCGAGCTACCTGACTTTTCAGATTACGGCGTCGCAGTCCCGCAACCCGGCACAGTTCTGCGGGAGGCAACCCGGGTCCTTGGTACGTGGATGCGGGATGTCATCGTCAAGAATCCCGATAATTTCAGACTATTCGGGCCAGATGAGACTTCCTCAAACCAGCTCCAAGACGTCTTCGAGGTCACCGATCGCGTGTGGGAGGCCGAGATCAGGCGAAGTGACGATCATTTGGCAACAGATGGTCGCGTCGTCGAAATGCTTTCCGAACACCAGTGCCAGGGGTGGCTCGAGGGGTATCTACTTACCGGTCGCCACGGGCTGTTCAACTNNGAGGCGTTCATCCACATCGTCGACTCCATGCTGAACCAGCACGCGAAGTGGCTCAAGGTCTCGAACGAGGTGAGCTGGCGTCCACCCATCGCGTCCTTGAACTACTTGCTGAGCAGCCATGTCTGGCGTCAGGACCACAATGGCTTCTCCCACCAAGATCCCGGGTTCTTGGATCATGTCGTGACCAAGAAGGCGTCGGTGGCCCGCGTGTACCTGCCGCCGGACACCAACTGTCTGCTCTCGGTGGCCGACCATTGTCTACGGAGTCGTCAGTACGTCAACGTGATCGTGGCAGGCAAGCAGCCCCAACACGACTGGCTCAGCATGCAACAAGCCGTGGATCACTGTACGCGGGGACTGGGTATCTGGCCTTTTGCGTCGAACGACGAGGGCCAGGATCCCGATGTGGTGATGGCGTGCTGCGGCGATGTTCCGACGCTGGAAACGCTGGCCGCCGTCCAGATCCTGCATGAGCGACTGCCTGGACTCAAGATTCGAGTCGTCAACGTCGTCGATCTCATGCGACTCGAGTCGGCCTCCGAGCATCCCCATGGCCTCTCCGACACCGAATTCGACGCACTCTTCACCACCGATCGACCGGTCATTTTCGCCTTCCACGGCTATCCCGCACTGATCCACCGCTTGACCTACCGGCGGGCCAATCATGACAACTTGCACGTGCATGGATACCGGGAGGAAGGAACGACGACGACGCCGTTCGACATGGTCATGCTCAACGATCTTGATCGCTTCCGCCTCGTGATCGATGTCCTGGATCGCGTACCGGACCTCGGCGGCCATAGCGCATCGTTGCGCCAAGAGATGATCGATGCGCGTCTCGAGGCCCGCCTTTACACCCGTCAACACGGCGAAGATCCCCCAGAGATTTCAGAGTGGACATGGGCCGCCCGAGATGGCGCCACCGGACCGATAGCTGCCGGAGGCTGACGCGATGCCCCTTGACCGGCACGGTTCACATATCATCGACGAAGGCGAATGCCGCACACTTCTCAGGCTTGCGGGCGCGTCAGGAAGAGTGGGGCGGCTCGCGATAAATGGGGAGGTGGCGCCATTCGTCATCCCGGTCAACTTCTCGGTCTACGACGAAACGATATTGGTGAGGCTACGACCCGGATTTGCCGCCCATCATCTCGACGGGACGACCGTGACCTTCGAGATCGACCACGTTGAGCCCTACTCGAAGGAGGGATGGAGCGTTGAAGTGGAGGGGCCGGCGAGGTTGATGACCTATGAAGAAGTGGCGCGACTCGGGCGCAATATCCCCCGTCCGATCGTCATGAACCCGGGAGTGCGAGTCTTCTCCATCCGGCCCGAGAGAATCAGCGGTCGCTCCATCCGCCACGATCACGAAGGTGGGAGTCGGCCGCCATCGACCTCATGGCCGAATCGACTCCGCGAGAACCAGTCAGCCTCCTTGGCGGATCACGCCGATGAATGACGGCGTTCCCAAGTCACCAACGAGCACCGACTGAAGTCACCGGTGGTCGTGGACACGCGATGAACAGATGCACTCCATCCGGACCGCCACAGGGATCCTCTCACCATGATTCTTGACGTACCCATCGGACAATGAAGGAGATGAGCCATGGAACTACAATTGGACGAGAAGCAAGTGAGTGAGCTTCACGCATTGCTGACACACGCACTCGGAGAGCTCAGCTCGGAGATCGCCGACACTGACAATCCAGCGTTCCAACGGATGCTGCGGGATCGACGCGATCACCTTCAGGCCATTTTGCAACAGATCAATTCTGACCGAGTCGCCTAAGGGAGTGGCCCTCCCGGGTAGCCCGCACAAGGCTCTCCGACGCTCGGCTCGATGTCGATGCGAGCGTGGAAGTGCTCCTCCCATGACCTCGGTCGGCCCATCCTGAGGTCTCTGCCGCCGTAAAGTAGAGACGCGACGAGTCGCAGGAGGTAGGCTTCACACAGAAGGGACGTTCGGCCCTGTGGGCACCGATCCGGAGCGACCACAATGAGTGCATGACTGATCTTTCCAATACTCCCGGAGCAAACCCCGCACGGCCTGCACCAGCGCCACTCGCCGGAGATCTGGCCCGACGGGTCACGCACCGCCGTAGCGAACTCGGAGTGAGTGTTGAGACATTGGCTTTACGCGCGGGCATTGATCCGGGATATCTCCGGTACTTCGAACGGAGTCCGAACGCCTCACTCAGTGCTGGAACCCTCCAGCTGGTGGCCCTGGCTCTCGATACGACACCCCTCGCCCTCTTGGGCGGAGAGGTGGATCGCCCTCCCGGCCATGGACGTGCGGGTCGCCACCCGGCACTGGAGACACTCACCACGGATCAGTGCAATGCCCACTTGGCGGCTGGAGGGGTGGGACGCGTCGTCTTTTCCAGCCCGCGAGGGCCGGTGGCTCTGCCTGTGAACTTTGAGTTCACGGAGGGTGAAGTCATTTTCAGCACGGACGAATCCAAGGCCGCAACGATCGAAAAGGAGCTGGTCGGCTTCGAGGCCGATCGAGTGGACGAAGCAATGAGCGAGGGGTGGAGTGTGGTTGTCACGGGCCACGCGCGCCGCATCGACGATCCTGAGGAACTCCAACGCCTCGGATCACTCGATCTCCAGGCTTGGGCTGGCGGCGATCGACATTCCCTGATCGGAATCAAGCCTGAGGAGCTCACCGGTCGCGTCATAGTCCACCATTCCGACCCCGACCAAGACTGAGGATTTTCGCCTTGCGTCCGGTCTCAAACCTTCGCTCCGGGCACCTCGATCCCGAGCCATTAAGGGTGCATTGACCGTACCGCTACATCCGTTTTGCCATGACTCCATGAAAGGAACGTTGGTCATGCTCGTCAGAGAATGTCTACGAAAGGCTCCCGTTACGGTGCCCCCGGAATGCACCCTTGAGGAGGCAGCCGGCTTGATGGGAACCCACGAGGTGGGGGCCCTCCTCGTCGTGAGTGGCGGCGAGTTGCTGGGCATCGTCACAGATCGAGACATTGTGATTCGAGCAGTGAGCACCGGTCAGTCATTGCGCACGCACGTGGCGAACGTGATGTCCGAAAAGCCCACTGTGATCCAGGGATCGGTCGATATCTTCGAGGCATTCAAAATTCTCAAAGATGCCGGCGTTCGTCGGCTCCCCGTCCTCGAAGAGAGCGAAATTGCCGGGATCATCACGGTCGATGACCTGCTGGTCTTCTTGGTACTCGAACTTGGTGCCGTGATCGCTCCGGTCGTGGGTGAAATCCTCCAGACGAGAACCGTCGTCTCTCCCTGACGTCACGTTGCCAGGGACCTCCGGCCCTATTCGGTCGGATTGGTACCTGGCACACTGCCAAGAGAGCCGTCCACCATTGTCGGCTTGATTGAAGAGGGAATCCCACCAGGATGACTTCTTGCTCTCACAAGGAGGACGAGGATGAACGCGGCTGCGCCAGGACAAGGTCCAGCACCAACCGGTCGAGTGGTGGTCGGGATCGACGGTTCCGAGGGAAGCAATCGGGCGCTCGAGTGGGCGGCCATCGAAGCCGCCAGGAGCGGCGCGGTTCTGGAAGTCCACGCGGTGTACGGCCCAGGCTACGTCTTCGTCACACCTCACGAGGTAGAGCGAGCCATGCAACGATTGCTGGACGACGCGGACAAACACACTGCTGACGTTGCTCCTGGTGTTGCATTCAAGGGTGTGATCCAACAAGGGTCAGCCGCCCAGTCCCTCATAGAGTCGAGCAAGGGAGCGGACCTCCTCGTGGTCGGATCGCGAGGGCGTGGCGGGTTCAGCGGGCTACTCCTGGGCTCGGTGAGCCAGCAGTGTTCGTTGCATGCACACTGTCCGATCGTGATTGTGCGCCCCCCCGAGGACCAGGTGGACACGGGCGCCTGATCCGGTTCCGCGCTGCCGCCACGGGCAACGAATGCAGCAACATCAAGGTACCTCGTTGTGGCCGGCGGCCCGCTCAAGAATGCCCACAATCCGCTCGGTGATGGTTTCGGAAGTGATCTCGCCGAGTGGCCAAGGGGACGTCGCTCTACTTGTCCCCAACTTTTGCCACATATCGCCTTCCCACACGTCGATCCTGCGGTACATGACGTTGGCATCAAGTTGAAGATACGGATTTAGGTCTTGGCGGGGTGTTCCTTTTATCTCACCTTCGAGCGACATCCAAAGGATCAGCCGCGGCCGACCCGTCGTCCGCGATTCGCCATCCCATATGATCCCGCCACCCCCGTCCTCTTGGAGGCGCTGGACGACCGCTTCCATGGCCGGCCTGATCGTGTTCCGAGAAATCTCCTTGAAGTCATGGAGGAAACGCTCCCGCTCAGCCTCGGTCTCAAGCCGCTCCCCGGCCCACTTGCGCTCCCGGTCAGCCCAATGGTCCAGAATTTCGTCGATAACGGCACCCGAAGCCTCGATTCCACTCCGGTTGGGGTCGAGCTCGACGACGGGCAGGTGCTCGACCTCTTGCTTGGTCAGGGTGAGGCGGATCCCGTTTTCGATTCCACGCACGACACCAATGGGTATGGCCACTTCTCTCCGTCCCCCTGCATGTCCTTCTTGGAGGAGCACATGGGTCACATGGTGATGGTCTGGTTCGATAACCAGTCCTTGAACCCGCCCAATCTCGCCGTCGACCGCATGCACATGGTCGCCGCGACGCACGGCAACTGCGCCCAAGGGAGACACATCGAATGCGACGGCCCGCGCCACGCCTCCCTCACTGACGCCACCTCCAATGGTGTAGAAGGGCCAGGACATCGCTTGGAGTGGGGCGTAGTTTCCGTGTCCGCTGCTGCCCGCTATGAACTGTGACTCCTCGGCGGTTTCGAGCTTCTTGAACTCTTCGATGGTGCAGGCGAGATGCACCTTCGCCGTTCGTGGATTCGACAAGTTCGAGTGGAACGAGACGACCACCTTGCTCTCCAGACGGAGGCTCGATCACCAGATGGGTCACCATCTGGGCAACGGGGTCAACAACCACCTTGGTGAGTGCGCCACACACTCCGTCAGGGCACCTGGCCTGCGCTCCGATCGTAAAGCTTGTCGTGTCGGGCATGCCCACTTCCTTCTCTCACATCGATCCTATGGGTCCGTCGAACCGGTTTGCCTTCATCGCACCCTCCCGGGCGCGACTTCACCCGGCCCGCTGAACGTGCGGGCCGGGTGAAGGACGCCTGCTCAAATGGCGTGATCAGGGTGAGTCAGGCGGCTACCGGTACCACGGGTTCTGTGTGGACAACGAGTTCCGCGCTCGCTGGCGTGCGTCGAGCGTGCCAGAAACCGAAGGCCACGAGTAGTGCCATCACTACAGCCAGTACGAAGGCTGCGATGCCCGCCCAGAAGGCGATCAGGGCAAACTCGGAAAAGCCGTAGGCTTCGAGCAAGAGCCCCCGCAGGGTGGTGCCCTGGAAGCTCGTCGTGACCTCGGCCGCCAGCGCCGTGTTCGTCGGGTTAGCCCGGGATGCGGCGCTCACCTTGGAGTAGACCCCACCCAACGGCATCTCGCTGAGGTGCACGGCAATGAAGTGGTCGGCGTAGGCCTCGGCCTGGGCACCGGTCGTCAAGGGCTGACCGGCGTACTTGAGCAGGTAGGGGAGCATGCCCGGTGTTATCTCGGTCCCTGGCTTCGCCTGAGCGAACTCGGCCCTGGTCGGGAAGACGATGGCCTGCTGGGCCAGCTGGTTGTGCACGTTTGAGTTGGCGAAGCTGTAGCCCCACATCAAGAGACCTCCCGCCACAGCCAGGACAACGACCATCACTAATCCTCCAGCGCTGGTCAATATGTCGAAAATCTTGCGTTGCATGGACAACTCCTCACTCGTTGGTTGAGAACTGCTACCGGTTTCACTCTGTTCCTCGGTGGTACATGTCAGCAGAGGCGAAGGTCCCGGCAACGAAGGACCTTTGGCCCTATGTCCGAGCCCCGGCTGTTTCATGATGCCGAATTCACAGTTCCGAAGGTGATCGACGCGCTCTTATGGCACCATTCGCACCCGTCGACGCGGACCAATGGCCCTATCCGTGCTGCGTTCTGGCTGCGATGCTCGTCACATGGTCGTGAGTGCGCGCCCCTCGTCCGGTGAGCTGAACTTGCCCGAAGCTGCGTGTCTCTCCTCTGATGAGGTGCTCCGGAGACTCGACAGTGGCGCCGATGGGCTGTCGTCGGATGCAGTGGCGGAAAGGTTGCGCCAGTTCGGGCCGAATGCGCTGAGTACTCATCGGGTACGCGCCCCCGCCGTTCTGTTCCGCCAGATCAGAAACCCGATCTTGATCCTCTTGTTCGGCGCCGCGCTGGTATCAGGGTTGACCGGCGGTGGCACCAACGCGGTCATCATCGCGGTCATCGTCGCACTCAGCGTCGGTCTGGGCTTCATCAACGAATACCGAGCGGAAGTGGCAATGGCCTCCCTCCGAGGCAAGATCCGTCATGAGACAGATGTACTGAGGGACGGAAAGCTGACTCGCATACCGGTGACGGAACTCGTCCCGGGCGACGTCGTGTCGCTCCGCATTGGCACTCTCGTTCCCGCCGATATTCGGTTGCTGAAGGTAGACGAGTTCGAGTGCGACGAGGGCCTCTTGACGGGTGAGTCAATGCCGGTGGAAAAATCAGCAGCAGCCACCATTGACAGCACATCGCCGGATCAGCCCGGATGTGCGTACATGGGGACGATCGTCCACCAGGGCTCCGCCATGGGGGTCGTGGTGCGGACGGGGAGTGGTACCGCCTTTGGTCAGATCGCAGCGGGCCTGGCCGAGAAGCAGGGCCAGACAGCCTTCGAGGCGGGCCTCGCCCGTTTCTCGCGCTTCCTGTTCGGGGTCGCGGCCGTCCTGACGGCGTTCATCTTCATCATCAACGTGGCGCTCTCCCGCCCCCTGATCGAAGCACTGCTCTTCTCTCTCGCCATCGCCGTTGGGATTGCCCCCGAGATGATGCCGGCCATTGTGACCGTAAGTCTCGCTGCCGGTTCCAGGGCCCTTGTGGCCAAGAAGGTTCTGGTGAAGCGCCTCGTGGCTATCGAGGACTTGGGGAACATCGAGATTCTTTTCACCGACAAGACAGGCACCCTCACCGAAGGAGTGATCACGTTCGAACACAGCCTCGACGCCGGCGGGGAGAAGTCCGATCGTCCACTCCTTCTCGGGTTGGTGTGCAACGAGGCGACGGCGGCCGAAGAGGGTCCGGTCGGGGGCAACGCGTTGGATCAAGCCCTTTGGTCGGCGCCTATGGCCGCCGCAGGCGAGACCACTGCCGCCACCGCCGCCACCTATGAGAGGCTCGGCATTCTCCCCTTCGACCATGAGCGCCAGCTTTCTTCCGTACTGGTCAAGGACCCCGCTGGCCAACGACTCCTCATCACCAAGGGCGCGCCCGAAGTGGTACTCGACCTGTGCGTATCCCTACCCGACGGAGCCCGGTCAACACTGCAGGGGCTGTTCTCCCAAGGAGCCCGCGTCGTGGCCGTTGCCACCCGCTCAGCTGACATCGACGAGGCGCTCGTGCCCGGGAGCGAGCGGGGGTTGGTGCTTGAGGGATTCTTGACCTTTGCCGACCGCCCCAAGGCCGATGCTGGCTCCTCCATCGCGCAGCTTCAGCGGCTGGGAGTGGAGGTAAAGATCATCACGGGAGACAACGGCCTTGTCGCGGCGAAGGTGTGCTCCGACATCGGGCTCGCCTGCTCGGGAGTGCTCAGCGCTACGGAGGTCGAGACACTTGACGACGACCATCTCGAAGCGGCGATACTGACAACGACGGTATTTGCGCGGATCAGCCCGGATCAGAAGTCGCGGATCATCAAGGTGGCCCGCCGAACCGGGAAGGACGTGGCCTTCCTGGGAGATGGAGTCAATGACGCCGTCGCGCTGCATCACGCCGATGTGGGGATCTCGGTGGACTCAGGAACGGATGTGGCGAAGGACGCTGCCGATGTGGTACTTCTCGACAAGGATCTCGGTGTGTTGGCCGAAGGCGTGATGGAAGGTCGACGCATCTTCGCCAACACCATGAAATACGTCTTGATGTCCACCTCCTCGAACTTCGGCAACATGTTCAGTGCGGCAGGAGTCTCGGCAGTTCTTTCGTTCCTCCCGATGCTGCCGACACAAATTCTCCTGAACAACCTGCTCTATAACGCCGGACAGCTCGTGATCCCGACCGACCGGGTCGATCCAGAAGCGCTAGCCCGACCTGCAGCGTGGGACATGAAGTTCATCCGGCACTTCATGTCTGTCTTCGGCCCGGTGAGCTCCATCTTCGACTTCCTCACCTTCTGGGTGATGCTCTCCATACTCCACGCCGGTCACTCCGAGTTCCGGACCGGATGGTTTGTCGAGTCCATTGCCACTCAAACGCTGGTGATCTACGTGATCCGGACGCGGCGCGTACCGTTCTTCAAGAGCCGGCCCAGTAACTCGATGCTTCTGGTGCCCGTCGGAGCGGCACTGGTGGGTGCCATCCTTCCTTATACCGGGCTGGCCCATCTGTTGGGATTTACGCCACTGCCCACTACCTTCTTCCTTCTCCTCTTTGGAATGGTTGTCGTCTACCTGCTGTTGGTCGAGCTGGCGAAGACCCAGTTCTACCGCGCGCCCCGAGTGCGGGCTCCCCGGCCTGTCCCGACTCACGCTGAACGACTCGAGCGTCACCTCCGACGACGGGCCTCCCGCTTCGTCCGCTTCGGGACGCCAGGTGAGGACAACGGCGAAGAAGGGCCGGACGCCCCGGCCCTGCGAACTGCCGTAGGGACGAAGGTATCCGACGGGTGAATCACAGCTCGAGTTCGGTCAGATCACTGGCAACGACAACGTCTCCGGCAAAGATGGCCCGAGCTTCGTCCCCCCACTCTTCTTCCGTTCCGGGCCAGGGTGGCGGCACGAGGTGCGTGAGCACCAGGGTCGAGACACCAGCGCGCGCTGCCGTCGCGGCAGCGTCTTCGATACTCGAGTGATAGTCCAGGATGTCCTGCAACCTCGATGACGGGATCGCCCGGACGAGCGACGTGCGGATCACCGTTTGGACATACACATCTGCTCCTGCCGCTATTTGATCCAGACCCTCACAGGGGACCGTATCGCCCGCTATGCACACTGACCGACCTTCGGTTTCGACCCGATAGCCAACCGTCGGGCGCACGGGCGCGTGGTCGGTCGGCGCCGCGATGATCTTCACGGCTCCGTCATCGAACACGACGCCGTCTGACACCTCCTGAACCTCACATGTGGGCCGCCAGGCGAGGTCGCGGTGGTGCGCCATGCGATATCCGATGTCGCCTTCGAGCATGGCCAAGGTCAGATCGGCGAAGCGCCTCGTCCCCACTGGTCCGATAACGCGAAGCGGCTGTTCGGTCGGGGACATGGCCCAGCGCGTCGTCACGATGTCATTGAAGTCGGTCGTGTGGTCGCTGTGCAGGTGCGTGAGCAGGACGGTGTGAAAGCCGAGCGGTCCCGTGCCGGCGGCTGCGCTGCGCATGAGAACACCTCGACCACAATCGAAAAGGAAGTCGCCGCTGCTCGTGCGAACGAGCGTGGACGGTCCCGCTCTGTTGGGGTCGGGCAGCGGACTTCCCGTACCGAGCGTGATGACCTTCATGACGACTTCCCCCGACCCACTCAATGTGGCACGGCAATCTCGCCGTCGACCACCAAACTACTGCGACATAGTGGGAGCTCGGTCCGAGTCAGCCAGAGAAGGCGATGTCAAGGGCGCCCCGCAGGTCGGCTATGAGATCGTCGATGTCTTCGAGCCCGACCGAGAGCCTCAGGAGTGAAGGGTCAACCGCCAGCATCGAATCGGACAGGGAGGCGTGCGTCATCCGGTGCGGATGCTCAATGAGCGACTCGACGGCACCAAGGGACTCGGCCAGGGTGAAGATGGATGTGGAAGACGCCACGGTCAGCGCGCGGGCTTCGCCGCCCCGCACCGTGAACGAGACCATGCCACCGAACCCTCGCATTTGTGCGCGCGCCACGTCGTGGCCCCCGTGCTCCGGCAGGCCGGGGTAGTAGACCCGGCCCACGTTCGGGTGCTCACAGAGGACTTCGGCCACGCGAGCCGCGTTGGCACAGTGGCGTTCCATCCTGACCGCCAGCGTCTTGATGCCGCGCAATACGAGGAAGCAGTCGAAGGGGCTCGGCACCGCTCCGACGGTGTTCTGCAGGAAGGCGATGCGTCGGGACAGTTCTTCGTCGGATGTTGCGACAAATCCACCGATCACATCACTGTGACCGCCCAGGTATTTGGTGGTGGAGTGCACGACGATGTCCGCCCCCAGCAAGAGTGGCTGTTGCAGGTACGGGGTGGCAAACGTGTTGTCCACAACCAAGAGGGCATCCCGTGCATGTGCCAGCTCGGCCAGGGCCGTGATGTCCGCGATTCGCAGCGTCGGGTTCGAGGGTGATTCGACCCACACCATGCGCGTCGAGCTCTGCCAGGCCGCCGCAACCTCCGCGAGATCTTCGAGCGAAACGGGGTCGAAGCGCAGGCCGGCACGGGCGTGCACTTGCGAGAGCAGGCGGTACGTGCCGCCGTAGACGTCGTTCCCCATGAGGAGGTGAGCGCCGGGGTCGAGAAGACGGAGGACAGCGTCGACGGCAGACATCCCGCTCGAGAAGGCACGGCCATACATCGCAACTTCTAACGCAGCCAGGCAGGTCTCCAGAGCGGTCCGGGTGGGGTTCGCGGTTCGGCCGTAGTCGTATCCTTGGTGCTCGCCGACGCTCGACTGCGCGAACGTAGAGGTCTGAGCGATGGGCGTGACGACGGCGCCGGTGGCTTGGTCGGGTGGCTGCCCCGCGTGGATGGCGAGTGTTTCGAACCCGAGCTGCGATTCGTCGTCCGGCACTAGGTCCGCTCCAGGAACGCCAAGAGGTCCGATCGGGTGAGGATGCCGACAGGATGCCCGCCATCGAGCACGAGCACGGCGGGCGATTCCTGCAGACGGTCGGCGACCTGGTCGACCGTCTCGCCTTGGCCGACCGTGGCCAGAGGCGGCGCCATCACCGACTCCACCGACTGATCGAAGACCTCGGGATGGTGCAAGCCCCGTTCGAGCAGCAGGCGGTCGGTCACCGATCCAACCACCTCGGCCAGCGCGAGGGGTGGTTCCGCCTTGACCACCGGCACCTGAGAAACCCCGAACTCCTCGAGGAGGGCGATGGCCACCCGCACCGTCTCATCAGGGTGAACGTGCACGAGAGGCGGCAGGCGATCCCCCTTGCTGGCGAGTACGGCCTCGACGGTGTCGCCCCGGGCCCGTAGGAACCCGTGGTCGGACATCCAGCCGTCGTCGTAGAGCTTGGAGAGATATCCCCGGCCGGAATCGGGGATCAGGACCACGATGACGTCATCGGGTCCCAGGGTGCGGCCGACCTCGAGGGCCGCCCACACTGCCGTGCCCGTGGAACCTCCGACCAGTATCCCTTCCTCGCGCGTCACCCGCCGGGCCGTGCGGAAGGAGTCTTGGTCCGAGACCGCGATCACCCGATCGACGACACCAGGATCGAAGGTTGTCGGCCAGAAGTCCTCCCCGATCCCTTCCACGAGGTACGGACGGCCCCCTCCCCCTGAGTAAATCGATCCTTGCGGATCGGCCGCGATCACCTCGACGGCGGCATTTTGAGCCTTGAGGTAGCGCCCCACCCCGCTGATCGTTCCTCCGGTACCCACGCCGGCCACAAAATGCGTGATCCGGCCGGCCGTCTGGCGCCAGATCTCCGGTCCCGTGGAATGCTCATGGGACCTCGGATTCTGCGGATTGTGGTACTGGTTCGGTTGGAAGGCACCCGGCGTGGACGCGGTGATCTGATGGGCGACCGAATAGTAGGAGTCCGGGTGTTCCGGCGGGACGGCTGTCGGGCAGATCACGACCTTGGCCCCGAAGGCCCGCAGCAGTTGGCGCTTTTCCTCGGCGATCTTGTCGGGCATGGTGAAGATGCAGTGGTAGCCGCGCTGCGCTGCCACCATGGCCAGTGCCACACCCGTGTTGCCCGACGTTGGCTCGACGATCGTGCTGCCGCGCCCGAGAAGACCTTCCGACTCCGCTGCGTCAATCATCTCGAGCGCCGGACGATCCTTCACGCTTCCCCCGGGATTGAAGTACTCCAGCTTCGCCAAGAGGTGGCACGGAAGGTCGCGGCCAACCCTGTCGAGCCGGACGAGAGGAGTATTCCCGATGAGGTCGAGCACGCTGTCGTGCACGTCCATCAGCGGGCCGGCGTCGGTGACGGGGAACACCTCGACACCTTCAGGAGGTACGACCGCCCTATCGGTGAACAGCACGGTAGGCAGACCGGCCCGACGTAACTCTCGTGCGATCTCGACAGTCCGCACCGGGTCGCCGGTGACCCCCACCAGCCGTGGGATGCTTCCCCGCAGTTCGGCGATCAATGACGGCGAGGTGTGCCCGGCCGGGATCCGCACCACCCGGCTTGCCCGTGCCGTGAGGATGTGCGGCGCCGTATCGGGCTCAACCACCAACAACACGTCGACCCGGGGCGGCAACATGTCCTAACGCTCCGGCCGTTGCCCTGGGCATTGGGCACGGCGCGAGCGGGGATCCAAGGGTCGATCCCGCAGAACCTCCCGTTCAGTGACCATGCCGACGATGTTAGTGAACCGCGCCCTGCCGTCGTCCGGAGGGTCGCTTCTCGGGCGCGGGCACGTCCTGGTGACTGTTGAGAGCCGATCTCAACCTGACCTTGCGCTGCACGAACTGGACCAACTCGCTTTCGCTCAGCGGCTTGGCCACGAAGTAGCCCTGAAGGAGGCCAAACCCCATGGCGACCATGTCCTCATAGAGCTCTTCTGTCTCAACACCCTCCGCGACACACATCAGGTCCAGACGCCCAGCCACCTCGATGATGGTCCGCACGATGGCCAGGTCGTTATGCGACTCTCGCGACCGTCGGACGAACTGCTGGTCCACTTTGAGCTCGTCGAGAGGCAGGTGCGGGAGCGATGAAAGGGAGGTGTTGCCGCTACCGAAGTCATCCACCGATATCCGGACGCCCGCGTCCCGAAGCGGTGTGAGGCGCAAGACGGCGTGCACCAGGTTGGTGACGGCAGTCTCGGTAATTTCGAGGGCCAGACAGGACGTGGGCAACGAGCGGACACGCATCGCCTCCAAAATCGGGGCCGGACGGAATCCTTGCGATGGGCGCGGGCCGTGTTCCAACGCCCGTTTCCGACGAACACCCGATCCGAGACGGGCGGTGCAGTCGAGACTGCTGGCTTCGCTACCCGAGGGGATCCACGGGTGAGCCGGCATCTGTGGCGACCCGTCGCGCCCATTCATACTGGGCTTTGCCAGCGGGCGTGCGAGGGATGTTCGTCACGAAGACGACCCGTTTTGGCACTTTGTATCCGGCGAGCCGATCACGGACAGCTTCCTTCATCTCTTCTTCGGTGGCGCTCCAGTCGGGGCGGAGCGCAACCACCGCAGTGACCGCTTCATTCCATACCTCGTCAGCGATCCCCACCACGTTCGCGTCGAGCACAGCAGGATGCGCACGCAGCGCCGCCTCCACCTCTTCCGGGAAGACTTTTTCACCGGCCGTGTTGATGCAGAGCGAACCGCGGCCGAGGAAGACGACACTGCCGTCTGCTTCCTGTTTCGCGTAATCACCGCAGATCGAGTAGCGCTGGCCTCCGATCATACGGAACACCTGCTCCGAACGAACAGGGTCATTGAAATAGGCGAACGGGATCGGTGGCATCATCGCCAACAGGCCCACCTCGGTCGATCCCGGCTGGAGTTCGGTGCCGTTCTCCGTCAGGAGGCGAGCTCGCTCGCCCAGGACGAAGCGAGAGTCTTCGGCTCTGGTCCCAGGCGGAACCACGGCGACAGCCGTCGGTCCGCCCTCACTGGCACCGATGGTCTCCACCAGCGTCATTGATCCTCGTTCTGCCAGCCCCCGCTTGAGCCTCAGCGACCATGGGGCCCCGGAGCTCAGCACCCTCTCCACCGTGGACACGTCATAAGGTCGACCATTCGCCTCGGCCTCTTCGAGTGCGGTGATCATCGGCCCGGCAAAGGCATCTCCGACAATTCCGATCTGTGTGACCCCCTCCCGCTCGACCGCCCGCCACAACTCGTGCGCGTCGAACGATCGACTCTCGAGAAAGACGATGGTTCCCCCCAGCAGCCAGCCCGCGGCGCTGAGATTGAGGGCGGTGCCGTGCACCAGGGGGGAGGCGGGGAGGACCGTCGGAGTCAGCCCCCGTTCTCGCAGTGTCACCGCGCAGCGGGCCGCCGCCGCCGCGTCGCTCGGAAGGGCGAGGCCGGCCAACGAATACGCAGCGAACGCGTTCATCTCGACTGCGGCGGAATGCCGGTACATCACCCCACGGGGACTGCCCGTCGTCCCGCCGGTGTAGAGGAGCTGTATGTCATCGCCCGATCGCGGTATCCGGCGCGCTGGTGGATAGGCCTGGATCAGATCTTCGAAGCGCAACGCGCCGTCAAGCAATGGGGATCCATCGTCGATCTGTATGACGGCACGTAACCCGTTCACCGTGTCACGAGCAGATCCCACTTGTTCGGCCAAGCTTCCGTGGAACACGAGCACTTCGGACTCGGAATCCTCAAGCACCTCCGCCAACTCGCGGGCTTGGTAACGAAAGTTCAGGTTGATGGGACAGGCGCGAAGTTTGTACGCCGCAAAGACCGCCTCGAGGTGCTCAGGCGTGTTGTACGCCACGATCGCCACCTTGGCCTCACGCCGCACGCCGACGTCTTCGAGTGCGGCCGCCAATCTCGATGCCCGCTCATCGAGCTCCGCCCATCGCACCCTGCGCTCGCCCCGCACGACCGCCAGACCTTCGGGCAACGCATCGGCCACTGACTCCCACAAGGTGGCCCAGCTCTCATCCACTGTCGGCACCCCCACTCGTTCAGCTAAAGGCCGGAAGGATTACACTAATGGGCGTTGCCGCGTTGGGCCGGGCGACGGACACAACAGATAGGGGGTGGGGAATGGCCGACGACGCACCGGTGCAGCCTTCTTTGTTCGACGCCGACAACCACTACTACGAAGCGCGCGATGCCTTCACTCGCCACGTCCCGCCGCGCATGGCCGAACGAACGGTGATGGAGGTGATCGTCAACGGCAGGGTGCGCCACCTCATCGGGGGCCGGCTGAACCACGCCGTGACAAATCCCACCTTCGACCCGGTCAGCAAGCCCGGCGCGCTCTATGCGTACTTCCGGGGTAATCCGGATGGCAGGGAAATTCGTGAGCTCCTGTCCGACTCCGAACCTATCCGGCCCGAGTACCGTGACCCGGCGGCCCGTATCGCCGTCATGGACGCCCAGCAGATCGAAGCGGCGTGGCTCTTCCCCACTCTCGGCGTGATGTACGAAGAGGCGCTGAAACACGACCCCGAAGCCGTCGGGATCGCCTTTCGCGCCTTCAATCGCTGGCTCGACGAGGATTGGGGGTTGAACTATCGCGGCCGAGTCCTGGCCGCCCCGTACATCTCGCTCGCCGACGTGAATTGGGCCGTCACTGAACTCGTGTGGGCCCTCGACCATGAGGCCCGGGTCGTGTGCGTGAGGCCCGTCGCACCGACCTGTGCGGACGGTCCGTGTTCTCCCGGTGATGCACGCTTCGACCCGTTTTGGGCCCTGGCCAACGAGGCGGGAATCGTTGTCGCCGTCCATGGCGGAGAGACCGGATACTCCTCGCACGGGTACGCGTCGGACGGCATTGAGGTGTTCGCCGATCGTTTGACGCCGTTGAAGCTGCTGCTCGACGAGGTCAACATCGAACGACCGATCATGGACTACCTGGCGGCCATGATCTGTGACCGTGTCTTCGAGCGCTTCCCGAACCTCCGCATGGCTTCCATCGAGAATGGTTCGGGGTACTTGTCCGGATTGTTCGCCCGATTGCGCCGGCTTGACCGCAAGCTGCCGGGCCACTTTGCCGAGGACCCGGTCAAGACCTTCCTCCAACACGTCTGGATAAGCCCTTTCTGGGAAGAGCGTATAGAGGACGTCATCGATCTGGTCGGGCCGGATCGTGTGCTCTTCGGCTCCGACTGGCCGCACGTCGAAGGTCTTCCACAACCCATCCAGTACCTCGACGAGATCACGGCCCTTGACGCCGGTGTCCGCCGTCAACTGGTGCATGACAATGCAGATGGCCTCAGCTCGCTGCGCCCGGCGTAAGCCACTCCACGAACGTCGATGACGTCCATATCGGACTCTCCCTCTGCCCGGGCTCCATGTGTGATCGGCGTGGGCCAGGTGGTGTCGCATACCGCGGACCCTGAGGGCACCGAACCTCTCGAACTCTGGGCGCAGGCATGCTCCCTCGCCCTTGCCGACACCCGGAGTGGGCGCGGCGTCGGGACGATTGACACCCTGTCGGTGGTGCGATGCGACAGCTGGTCCTACGACAAGCCGGCGCAGAGGCTCGCCGAGCGGCTCAAACTCTCTCCGGCCCATGTGGCGTATTCAGAACTGGGAGGCCAGCAACCGCAGGTCCTGCTCCACACCCTCTGTGATGCGATCGTCGCCGGTCGGATGGATCTCGGCCTGATCGTCAGCGGGGAGGCGCTGCACACCGTCGACGTGATGACCCGAGCGGGAGAGCAGCCGGGGTGGGGCAACCCGGCACCCATGACGCCGCCCATGAACCTCGACGCCTTCTTCCACGAGAGCGAACTGCGCCACGGGATGCTGCCCATCATGCGGAGCTTCGCCTTGCGCGATTCGGCCAGGCGGGCTCACCTCGGAAGCGACGGGGAGGACTACGCCCGTGAACCCGCCCCGACGTATGCGGGCATGTCCGATGTGGCGTCGACCAATCCCTATGCATGGCACCCGGTTGCCAGGAGTGCCGAGGAGATCATGGAGGTCAGTGCGGCCAATCGGATGCCCGTGCGCCCCTACCCCAAGCTCATGATGGCATCGCCAAAGGTGAACCAGGCGGCGGCGCTCGTCGTCGCCAGCGAAGCGAGAGCCAATGATCTCGGCATACCGCCGGAGCATCGCGTGTACCTCCGTGGCTGGTCCTCGGCGAGTGACTACCCCTACGTGGCGGAGAACGAAGACCTCTGGCGCTCCCGTGCCATGAAGGATGCGGGGCGGCGTGCCCTGGCGGGAGCGGGGCTGGGCGTCGACGACCTCGCGTACTTCGATCTCTACAGTTGCTTCCCGAGCTCCCTGCGCTTCGCGTGCGACGCACTCGGACGTCGGCTCGATGATTCCCGCGGCGTCACCGTGACGGGTGGGATGCCGTACGCCGGCGCGCCGGGAAGCGGCTACGTCACAATGGCCCTGGCCTCCATGACCCAGGCACTGCGCGAGAGCGATGGTGCCTCGGGCTTGGTGAGCGGCCTCAGCGCCCAGATGGCGACGCACGCATTCACCCTGTTGAGCGCTCGCCCCGGGACGGGCGATCCGAAGGCGTTCGGCAGCCCGCGTCAGCGCACGGCTGAAGGCCGGACACCGATCCGGGAGGAGGGCCGGGGTGTCGCTGTTTTGGAGGCCTATGCGGTGGCCTGCGACTACGCCGGAGACAACGACATCGCAGTGGCGGTCTGCCGTCTCCCTGACGAGAGCCGCTGCTATGCGCAGACGCGAGATGCGGACGCCCTCGGGTTCCTGTCATCTGCCGAGGGTGTGGGCCGCCGGGTGGAACTGACGTCAGGTGAGGGCGGCACCAACCAGCTCGTCCTCTGAGAGGACAGCCGGCATTGCGGAGGGGCTGGACTACGTCGCCTCGATGCTGGCGATCTCAGTGCCGACCGGATAGACCTGCCCGGCCTCCGCTTCGTGGTGGATCACACCGCTGGTCGCCGCCTCAACCTCGGTCTCGACCTTGTCGGTTTCGATGACGTACAGCGCCTGTCCCTCGGTCACCGAGGACCCGTCGGCGACGAGCCACTCCACGAGGCCCGCTTCGGAGGTTGCCAATGAGAGCTTGGGGATGCGAACGGGAGTCCGTTCACCCATGCGAGCCCTCGAACGTCCTTCGCACCGCCCCGGTGATGGAGGCCAGGGAGGGAAGCGCGGCAGCCTCGAGCGCCTGGGCCGAGGGGATGGGGGTGAAACGCGCGCCCACCCGCTGCACGGGAGCCAGCAGCTCGCCGAACAGCCCCTCCGCGATGGTGGCTGCCACCTCAGCCCCCGGGCCGGCGAAGGTGGTCGCATAGTGCACCACGACGGCCCGCTTCGTCTTGCCCACCGATGCCAGGAGCCTCTCGGTGTCCAACGGCACGAGCGTGCGGAGGTCGAGCACTTCGACATCGATGCCCTCGCCGGCCAATTGGTCGGCCGCCGTCAGCGCATCGAAGACCCCACGTCCGTACGTCACGATGGTGACGTCCTTTCCCTCGCGCTTCACGTCGGCCTCGCCGAGCGGTATGGAAAAGGACGGATCGTCGGGAACGGGCCCCCTTTGGCCGTACGTGAGGACCGTCTCCATGAAGACGCACGGATCGGGGTCGAATATGGCCGAGGTGAGAAGCCCCTTCGCGTCGCGTGGCGTGCTGGGCACGATGACTTTGAGGCCCGGAATATGCATGAACCAGGCCTCGAGCGACTGGGAGTGGGTGGCGCCTGAGCCGAGGCCTCCGAACACGGCCGTGCGGACCGTGATGGGGCAGCTCGTGCGACCCCCGGACATGAACCGCAACTTGGCGGCGTGGTTCACGATCTGGTCGATCGCAATCCCGATGAAGTCCATGATCATGATCTCGGGCACAACGAGCATGCCCTCGAGCGCGGCACCGATGGCAGCGCCGACAATGGCCGCCTCGGAGATCGGTGTATCGAGCACCCGGTCCGTGCCGTACTTGGTCGAGAGCCCGGCTGTGACCCCACTCACACCGCCACCCGGATCAGCGATGTCCTCGCCCAGCAGGAGAACCCGGTCGTCCGTCGCCATGGCCTGATCCAGAGCCAGGGCAAGCGCGTCCCTCACCGTCATCTCAGTTTCGCCGTCGATGCTCATTCAGCGCCCCTTCGTCGCGGCATAGACGTCGCGGTCCAGTTCGTCGAGCGTCGGTGGAGGGCTCGCCAAGACCTCGACGAGAGCATCCTCGATCTGTCGCCGCCCGTCCTCCTCGATCTCTGTGACCTGCTCGCGGGTCAGCACTCCGTCCTCGACCAATCGATCGGCGAACCGAGGCACGGGATCGGCCGCCTTCGCCGCCTCGAGCTCCTCGGGCGGGATGTACGCCATCTGATCCCCGAAAAAATGCCCGAAGAACCTGTACGTCACGCACTCGATGAGCGTCGGACCCCCTCCCGCACGTGCCCTGCTCACGGCGGCGGAGAACGAACGGTAGACCTCGAGGGGGTCGTTTCCATCGATCGTCTCTCCGGGCATGTTGTAGGCGGCAGCCCTGTCGGCGATGTGCTCCACGTGCATCGTGTCGACGGTGGGCGTCATCTCGGCGTACCCGTTGTTCTGGCACACCAGGATCATCGGCAACTGCCACGTGGCGGCCAAGTTCGCCGCCTCATGGAACGACCCGGTGTTCGTCGCGCCATCGCCGAAGCTCACCGCGACGACGCGATCGGTCTTCTGGGCCCGTGCGGCCAGCGCCAACCCGACGGCTACCGGTATCCCGGCGCCGACGATCCCCGTGGAGAGCATCAGGCCGACGCCCGGGTCGGCGATATGCATGGTGCCGCCCTTGCCGCCGCACGCTCCCACTTGTCGGCCGAGCATCTCCCCCAGAATCTCGATCAGCGGGACCCCCTTGCCTATTTGGTCGTGCAGGCCCCTGTAGGTGGTGACGAGACGGTCGTGCCTCCCCAGGCAGACCCCCAGGCCGGCACAGATCGCCTCTTGCCCTCGCGACGGCCAATAGACGGTCAGGAACTCACCCGTGGAGATGCCTTTGCGCAGGCGCTCGTCACAAGCCTTGGCGAGCGTCATGATCTCGAACATGCGCCGCTGGACGGCCTCGGTCGGCGCCCCGGACTCGGTTGCTGGAATGTTCATCTAGTGCACGCAGACTGGCTTGGAGTTCTTGAGGCTGACGAACTTCTGGTTCTTGATTCCCATCAGGTAGAAGCAGCTGTTGCCGTGTTGGACGCCCTTCTTGAACGTAATGGGTGCCGAAAGGCCACCCAGCGTCGTGCCCTTGGGCATGGCGTAGAACCCGGCGACCATCTCGGCCGACGTCGGGTGCGCCCCGAAGTGCGCCGCTGCTCCCGCCGTCTGGACCTCTACCCCGGCGGCCCAGTTCTCCAGGACGATCTCACCGAAGTTCGGACCGGTCGTGACTCCGGGTGCGTATCTGGCCAGCGCGTCGTACATCGGCTTCGTGGCGGCATTCTTCACGAAGAACGGAAGGTTCGGCTGCACGTCGATATTTCCCTCCATACCCGGGATGGTCAGCCAGGAAATGGCCACCGTGCCGTCACCGCTGATCTCCGTCGGGTTGTAGCCCTGCGTGGCGCAGTCCGCCACGACCTTGTTGACGATCGCCGTCGCGTCGCCGACGGTCATCGCGGTCGCACCGGACTGCTTCGCCGCCAGGCAGTAGGCGGCATAGCTCGGAGCCGCGAAGCTGATGGCGGCCGTGTAGGACAGCGAGAGGCCGAACTTCGGCAGAGAGGTCTTGAGGTCGGTGCTCGACTGCGCACACACTGCCACCTCGGCGCAATAGACATCAGCCAGCTTCTTGGCGCCCGACACCTTGGCGGCGTAGGCGTCGGCGTCCGTGAAGTAGTTGTAGGTGGCGCCCGGGACGAAGAAGACCGGATTCTGGTACCCGGCATCGCTTTCCGCGCCACCGGCGACCGGCACGTCGTGCGCGGCCACGTAGGAGGTCCAGGACGAGTCCACGTCGCTGTTGTCAAAGAGAGCGACGACATGGTCCGCCGTGACCAGGGTCTGGACATCGGCGAGAGATGTCGTCGGGTTATAGCCGTCGTCCTTCACGATGAGCTGCACCGGGTGACCCTGGATGCCCCCGTGGGCGGTCACGTATTTTGCCCATGCCTGGAGGGTGGGCGTCGTCTGCGCGACGGAGGAGGCCTCGGGACCCGTGCAGCTGCAGACGTCGCCGATGACGATCGGCGCCTTCGTGGCCGCCCCCGCCGACTGCCCGATCGTGAGCAGGCTGGCGGTGACCGTCACCGCCCCGAGTAGGCAAGCGGCATGTCGTTTCAACCTCATTGGTGCCCCCCTGTGCCGTCGTGCGGCCGAAACATGGCCGCACATTCGCTCATCGCATTGCCCTCGAAGGCGTGCATGGTACTCACGCCAAATATGCTTCCAGCGTCGGGTAATGACCGCTCACCATAGCAAGTTCCCCGTCGCCGATCGAGGCCGACCCGGCCTGTCCTTCATAAGATACGGTGGCCTCGTCGGGCTGGAGCCTCGGTGAGGATCTCTGCCCTGTCCAAGGGTGGAGGCAGCGATTTACAATGGCTCGAACTCGAAGATGTGGGGGGGCTCGTGAGGGGCAATCCCGGCACTGGCGTCCACTGAACACGTAACGGCGCAAGACAGGAGATCGTGATGACGCTGGCCAACGAACGCCTGAACGGCAAGACGAATCCGTTCCCCATGCAAGATCGGCTCTCTGTCCCTCGAGAGCGCTACTACGACCGGGAGTTCTTCGAACTCGAGAAGGAGCGCCTCTGGCGGCACACCTGGCAGATGGCGTGCCGCCTCGAGGAGATCCCCGAGGTCGGGGATTTCACCGAGTACGTCATCTGCGATCAGTCCATCCTGGTGGTTCGCGAAAGCGAGGAGCGCATCCGGTCCTTCTACAACGCCTGCCGGCACCGCGCCACGGAACTGCTCAAGGGATCCGGGAGTCTCCTGGGGGGCCAGATCGTGTGCCCCTTCCACGGCTGGCGCTGGAACTCTGACGGCTCGAGCTCGTTCGTCTTCGGAGCGGAGGCGTTTGCCGCCGAGTGCCTCAAGCCCGACGACATCAAACTCGAAGAGTGCCGGTCCGCCGTGTGGGGTGGGTGCGTCTGGATCAACCTGGATCCGGAGGCCGCGCCTCTCGAAGAGATGCTCGCGCCGGCTGCCGCCATTCTCGAACCACTCGGGTTCGCCGATATGCGCGTGTGGTGGTGGAAGGAGGTCGTGCTCGACGTCAACTGGAAGCTGGCCATGGAAGCCTTCCTCGAGGGATACCACACCATGCGGACCCACTCGCAGCTGACAATGGGCGTCGGGGAGGAGTGGGACGCAGGGTCATTGCTGTACGAGACGTTCGAACATGGGCACTCCCGCTTCTGGTCGAAGCCTTCGGACGTGCCGATGAGTGCCGAGTTGTTCATCGAATTCGCCCGGGTCCTTTGGGAGGGCCAGGACGCCATGACGCTCGAGCGGGACGTTCGTGTCTTCGAAAGCATCAGGCACCGGCCGGAAGCTCAAGAAAACGCAGCCCCCGTTGCCATCGCCGCCCTCTACGAGTACGCCGCCGGTGCCGGCATTCCGCTCCCGCAATTGACCCCCGAGCAGATGGGCCAGTGGGGAGGAGAGGTGTTCCTCTTCCCCAACTTCTTCGTCCTCCCGCAATATGGCAACGCACTGAGCTACCGGTGCCGTCCGCACGAGGACAACCCCGAGAAGTGCCGTTTCGAGGTCTGGTCCCTGACGCTCTACCCCGAGGGCCATGACCCCGGTCGGGCGGAGTTGTCGGGTCGCTTCGCCCAGGACGACGAGGAGAACTGGGGCATGATCCCGCGGCAGGACTTCAGCAACATGGAGCGTCAACAGCGCGGCGTCCACTCGGACAGTTTTTCGCATATGCGCCTGGCCACGGAGTGGGAAGGCGCCATCGCCAACTTGCACGACGAGGTAGACCGCTACATCGAGCGTTAGAGAACGGCGGCGGACGCGGGGTCGTGGCACAGATCGGCGCGTCCACCCCGGGCGTGGGCCAGGTCGGTCACGTGCGCGTGGAGCCGAGCGGGGTGCACTTCGACGTGCGACCCGCAGAGTCCGTCATCCAAGCCGCCTGGCGTGCGGGCTTTCAGTGGCCGACGACGTGCTGGGGGCAGGCTGAATGCGGCGTCTGTGCCATGGAGATTCTCGAAGGCGCGGAGTTCCTGGTCCCGGCGGACAAGGTCGAAGCGGCGCGCCTGCGCTCTCTTCCCCGCCGAGACGGCGGCAACCGGCGCCTGGCCTGCCAAACCCGTCTCACCGGAGGGGGGAACCTCACCGTCCGTAAGCCAGGGGTACGACTCAGGGCAGTCGAGGCGTCACCGCCCTCGGCGTCGTGAGCCGAGCCGGTCGGCCCGGGCTTTTCCCGCCGGGGGATCAGCTCTTGCTGGCGTCGAGTCCCGCCAGGTAGCCGAACACGGAGCTGTTCCCGATGCTCGCACCGGCACCGAGATACTTCCGCCCCATGACGCTCGCCGTGGCGTTGCCCGTGGCGTAGAGGTGAGGGATCGCCTCGCCGGAAGGCTTGAGGACACGGGCGTTCTCGTCAGCCAGGATCCCTCCGCACGTCCCGACGTCGCCCGGGTACACGGCGGACGCGTAGAAAGGACCCTTTTCGATCGGGGCCAGGCAGTTGTTCGGCTTCCATTTCGGGTCGCCCAGGTACTGGTTGTACGCGCCCTCTCCCGTGTGGAACTCGGGGTCGACGCCCCGCTTGGCGTTGGGGTTGAACTGGTCCAATGTCGCACGCAGGCCGGCCGGGTCGATCCCGCACATGGCCGCGAGCTCATCGATGGTGTCGGCCTTCTTGTAGTCGCCGGACTCGAACCAGGCCTTGGGAATGACGCCGGGCCGGCCCTTCCCGAAGGCGTAGCGGCGGCGGAAGTCGTCGTCGAAGATCACCCACGCCGGCACCGCCTTCACCGTGTGATTGCGCTCGAGCTGCGCCTTGCAGACTTCGAGGTAGGAGCTGGCCTCGTTGACAAATCGCTGGCCGGCCGCGTCGACGTAGATCGAGCCCGGTCGCTGGCGGTCTGATTCGAAGACCGCAAAGTCGTTGATCTCCTTGCAGGGGTTCCACACGACTTCGTCCATCAAGTCGGTGGCAGCACCCAGGCTCATGGCGAGCTCGATCATCTCGCCGGTGTCGCCCGGGTTCGAGAATGAGAACTTGTCGGTCGTTGCCGCCGGGTCGAGATACCGCTTCCGCATCTCCGTGTTGTGCGAGAACCCGCCCGAAGAGATGAGCACGCCCCTGCGGGCCAGGACGCGCACTTCCTTCCCGTCGCGCTGCACCACCACCCCTGCAGCCTTGCCGTCCTCGATGATGATGTCCCGGGCGGCGGAGTTGGTCCAGACCGGGATTTCCTTGTTGAGGGCCACATAGAGCATCTGCCCGATGAACGACCAGCCGGACGTAAGGGGTGCCTGGCCGCGGGCGAAGGCTGCCTTCGTGCGTGCCCACGTGCGCGCCGACACGGCGAGAGCCTTCGGGCTTCGATTGAAGTTGACCAGCTTGGCGGCATCCCCCGTGTACGCCGCCAGGCCCGACATTTCGAAGAGAAAGCTCTGCTGCAGCTTCTCGAACCACGGCCCCAGACGGTGGCCATCAAAGACCACGCCCTCAATCGACCGGCCGCGTGCCTTTCCACCCTTCGCATCGGGGTAGTAATCGGAGTAGCCCTCGCAGCGGCGAAACGTAAGACCCAAGCCCTGGAGGAAGGACACCATCTCGG
This sequence comes from Acidimicrobiaceae bacterium, assembly GCA_003160635.1. Classification (GTDB taxonomy): domain Bacteria; phylum Actinomycetota; class Acidimicrobiia; order Acidimicrobiales; family RAAP-2; genus Bog-473. Next base: position 24,963 of record PMLV01000086.1, read on the forward strand.
GGCCTCGATTGATGTACGCCTCCCTGCGCTCGTAGGAGGAGGCGGGGCCGACATCGCCGACGACGTCTTCGAAATAGGCCATCGCATCTTCGCGGGAGTCCTCGACCCCTTCGGCCACCATGAGGGGGTTGTTCGGGATCCACAGCACTCCCCCGGACATGGCTGTCGATCCCCCGACGAGCTCGCGCTTTTCAAGGACGAGTGCCTCGTAGCCCCTCGAGTTGACGGCGAGGGCGCTGGCGAGACCCCCTCCCCCGCTGCCGATGGAAACGAAATCGGTCGTGAAATCCCACTCTGCCATCTGTATCCCCCCGACGAGCCGTTGGTGTACCTGAGATGCTCCCTCTTTCTCGCGTGCATTGCAATATCTGCGCGGTGCCGAGCTCCCCACGTGACGAACGGTGCCCGGGACCGCGGTACTTCTGGCCCTGAGGTGGCCGGGGCGGCCTCACTAGGCTCCCTGGCGTGACCGCTTGGAACGCCGGCACCATCTCCTCGTTGGCCACTGCCGGCGGGACACTCGTCCTCGGGGTCGCCACGTTCGCGGCCGTGCGTTCGGCCAACCGGTCCGCCCGGATCGCCGAGCGATCGTTCCAGATCGGGCTGCGTCCGATCCTGGCGCCATCACGGCTGGAGGACCCGCCTCAGAAGGTGATGTTCCGGGATCGTCATTGGGTCAAGCTCGAAGGTGGGCGGGCCGTGGTCGAAGTGGTCGATGGGGTCGTCTACCTGGCCATGCTCGTACGAAACGTCGGCAACGGCATGGCCATCATCGAGGCCTGGAAGCCCTTCGCCGGACAGAAGAAGGGGGACGATCCTTGGGGCTCGGTTGACGACTTCCGGCCGCAGACCCGCGCCCTCTGGGTGGCGCCCAACGATGTCGCCTTCTGGCAGGGGGCACTGCGGGACGAGGCTGACGAGCTGCAACAGTCAGTGGCCGAAGGCGTGGCCGAGGGGGCGATCACCGTTGACCTGCTCTATCTCGACCACGAAGGAGGTCAGCGGACCGTGAGCCGCTTCTCCTTCATACGCCATGAGGGCCATCAGCTCGATAGTGGCGAGGGTCAGGGTTCGGATTCGGCTTCGGGTGAGACCCCGGGGGACCACGACCGGAGCAGGCAGGAATGGTGGGTGTCACTCTCCATGCACCACACGCTGGATGCCAAGTGAGATGCGTGCGCAGTTGCGGCGAGAAAGTCCGGTCCGCCTCCGTCCGGCGATGACGCCAAGCCAGCGGTAGGGCCGCCGATGGGACGCGCCTCACCCCCCGACGCCGCCAAGGGAGTTCCAGATCTGATCGGTCCCGACCTGCGTGTCCTTTTCTGCGGGATCAACCCGGGGAGCCTCTCGGGCGAGCTGGGCCTCCACTTCGCCCGGGCCGGGAACCGCTTTTGGAAGTTGCTGCATGCCGGAGGGTTCACCGATCGCGTCCTTCTCCCGTCGGAGCAAGGCCTACTCCCGGCGCTGGGCATCGGCATCACGAACCTGGTCGAGAGAACGACGACGGCAGCCAGCGAACTCGGCAACGAGGAATTACGCGCCGGCGCGCTCGTCCTGGAAGCAAAGGCAGTTGCCCTGCGCCCCCGCTTCATCGCCGTGCTGGGTCTCGGGGCCTACGGGTCGGCGTTTCGGCGCCCCCGGGCGGTCATCGGCGAACAACCAGAGACGCTCGGCGGCGCAACGCTGTGGTTGCTCCCCAACCCGAGTGGCCTCCAGGCGCAGTACCAACTACCCGAGATGACGGGTCTCTTCCGCAGTCTTCACGGGGCCGTATTCGAGAGGGGCTAGACAGCTACGCCAGGCAGGTCGCCACGATCTCGCCGATCTGCTCGATCTCGAGAAGGAAGCCGTCATGGCCGAATCGCGACTCGACAACAGTGACCGGTCGGCCGCCCGGGAGGAGCCGACCCAGCTCGTGTTGGAGCCCGAGCGGATACAGACGGTCGGAGCCGATCCCCGCCACCGTCACCTCGGCCCGGACGAGACCCAGCGCCCGTTCGATACCACCTCGGCCACGGCCGACATCATGGTGGTTCATGGCCTCGCTCAGGACGACGTAGGAGTTGGCGTCGAAGCGCTCTGCCAATTTGTCCCCGTGATGCTGGAGATAGGACTCGACGGCATAACGGCCGCCCTTGAGGGGGTCCTCCTCGGCCTGCACCTGTCGCCCGAATCGGCTCTCGAATTCTGCGGCGGTCCTATAACTGACTTGACCGATCCCCCGGGCGATGGCGAGCCCGTCCACGGGACGGGCACCCGTCCCGTAATAGTCGCCTCCCGCAAACGCGGCGTCCTGGCGTATCGCCCGAATCTGCAGAGAGCACAGGGCGATCTGATCGGCTGTTGCGGCCGCCCCGACGGCCAGGACGACGGCGCGGCGAACCCGCTCGGGATGGCCCACGCACCACTCGAGGACCCTCATCCCCCCCATGGAGCCCCCGATGACGCACGCCCACCGTGCAATGCCGAGCTGGTCGGCCAGCGCGACTTCCACGCCCACCTGATCGCGAATCGTGATCAGCGGAAATTGAGAGCCGTAGTGCGCCCCGTCAGGCCCGCGCGAGGAGGGACCGGTCGTCCCCTGGCAACCGCCGAGAACGTTGGGACAGACCACGAAGTAGCGATCCGTGTCGATGGCCGCTCCCGGCCCAATGAGACCGTCCCACCAACCGGAGGTCGCATGGCCGGGCGCGACCGGCCCCGCCGCGTGGGAGTCCCCGGTGAGGGCATGGAGGACCAGGACACCGTTGCTCCGCTCCGCGTTTGGAGTCCCCCACGTTTCGTAGGCGACCGTGATCTCGGGCAGGAGACCCCCGCCCTCGAGCGCAAAGCCTCCGTTGACCTCCTCGGACAGCTGAATGAACTGTCGCCGACCCGGATCAAGACCAGGTAGCCATACGCCGGGGGGTTCCTGCGTCATGCTCCCTTCGCGGCGCGGAACCCTGCTTCGAGGTCAGCGAGGATGTCCTCGATCGACTCGAGTCCCACGGACAAGCGCACCAGGTCGGCCGTGACACCAGTCGTGGTCTGTTCCGCCTCGGTCAACTGGGAATGCGTCGTCGACGCCGGGTGGATCGCCAGGCTCCGCACGTCCCCTACGTTGGCGAGGTGGCTGAAGAGCTCGAGGCTCTCGATGAATTTCCGGCCCGCCTCAGCCCCGCCCGCAATGCCGAAGGCGATGATGGATCCGCCGCCTTTGGGCAGGTATTGGAGCTGCCGCTCGTGCCATGGGCTGGACACCAGCCCGGGATACGTGACCCACGACACTTCGTCCCTGGCCTCGAGCCATTCGGCCACTATCTGCGCGTTCTGCACGTGCCGCTCCATCCGCAAGCTCAACGTCTCGAGTCCCTGGAGGAAGAGGAACGAGTTGAGGGGCGCGATCGATGCGCCGATGTCGCGCAAGTACTGCAGGCGTGCTTTCAGTACAAAACGCGCAGGGAAGAGGGCCTCGGGCAGCTGCCCGAATATCAAGCCGTGGTAGCTGGGATCCGGCTCTGTGAATGCGGGGAACCGTCCGCTTCCCTCGTAGTCGAACGTCCCCCCGTCTACGATGACACCGCCGATCGACGTCCCATGCCCGCCGATGAACTTCGTCGCGGAATGCACGATGATGTCAGCGCCGTGCTGCAGCGGCTGCGCCAGGTACGGCGTCGCAAGGGTGTTGTCCACAACGAGCGGGATGCCATTCTCATGCGCGATACCCGAAACGCCCTGGAAGTCGAGCACGTCGCCCTTCGGATTGCCGAGTGTCTCGGCGTAGAAGGCCTTGGTGTTGGGACGGATGGCGGCACGCCATGCGTCGAGATCGTCGGGGTCCGCGATGAACGTGACCTCGATGCCCAGCTTGGGCAAGGTGTAGTGAAACAGGTTATAAGTTCCGCCATACAGGGAGGCCGACGACACGATGTGACCGCCGTTCTCCGCCAAGTTCAAGAGCGCGAGGCTCTCGGCTGCCTGGCCGCTGGCGACGGCGAGCGCGGCGACGCCGCCTTCGAGGGATGCGACCCTCTCCTCGAACACGGCCTGGGTGGGGTTCATGATCCGTGTGTAGATGTTCCCCAATTCCTCCAAACCAAAGAGCGCCGCCGCATGGGCGGTGTCCCGGAACGTGTAGCTGGTCGTCTGATAGATGGGAACGGCGCGGGCTCCCGTTGTCGGGTCGGGTACGGCGCCGGCGTGGATTTGGCGAGTTTCAAAACCCCAATCGGACATGGAGTCGTCTCCTTCGTTCGGCCCGAGCGTCGTGAACAGCACCCGGGGGCCCAATCTTCACAAATAGGACGAATTTAGTCAACTTATGTGTGCGGGCCGGCAACTCCCGCGCTGAGAACCATCCGCCCCCGTTACGACGAGTCCGGACAACTGTGCACAACGAAGGCTATTCGGCGAGCGGGCGCGTGTGTCGTGGCCAGCGGCAAAAGCGCTCCACGGATTTTGCGGCATGGCAATATGAGCTGTGCCAAATCCGGGGAGAGCCGATTGGTCACGACACCGAGGAGCGCCGCCGTGTGAGCACACGCCGCAAGATCGACCTTCGCGAGGATCCCGCTCATCGCAGGCGAGGCCGCCCAACCGGGTTAGTGCGTGACCCTCGCACCGACCGCTGACGCGGCGAGCGACGCCACCCAGGCGGGCGAGTCCCACACGAAGAACTCAACTTCCATTCGACAGGCCAACCCGAAGGCTGAAACCCCGAAACGGTTCGTCGGAACCTGGCTTCGCTGCTTCCTGGTCCTCTTCGTACTTTGTGCCGCGTGGTGCCTGGCCACACCGCTCGGAGGTGCGCCCGACGAACCCGCACAAATCGTGAAGGCAGCAGCGACGGTTCAGGGGGAGCTCATCGGGCAGCCGGTGCGAGGTGCACACGCCGCCACGAGGAGCTTCCGGATCCCCGCTCTCTTCCGTTCGGTCTATGAGCTCCCGGAGTGCTACCAGTTCCATTCGAAGATTCCCGCCGGATGTGCCCCACACCTGCGCTCGTCCTCTCGCATCGTCACCGTGAGTACGTACGTCGGACGTTATCCACCCCTTTACTACGCCATCGTCGGACTGCCGACTCTGGTGATGCACTCGCAGAGCGTCATCTATTTCATGAGGCTCATCGGCGCATTCATCGACGCCCTGCTCCTTAGCCTCGCGTTCGCGATCGCAGCCATTTGGTGCAGATCCACGTTGATGGTCGAAGCCCTGGCGTTGGCGATCACCCCTATGGTCTTCTTCTTCGCCGGGGTGGTAAATCCAAACGGCTTCGAGATCGCGGCCGCCATCTGCGCGTGGACCAGCGGGCTTGCGCTCGTGCGCAATTGGTCTCTCCATCCCCCGCTGAGCGTGCTGGCGGCCTTCGTCGTCTCGGGCAGCCTCCTCGAGCTGACGAGAGGACTGTCCGTCCTGTGGATGGCACTCATCGTTGTCACCTTGATCTGCCTCGAGCCCAGAACATGCTGGCGCTTGCTCCATCAGCGCTCGGTTCGCATCGGAGCCGCCATTCTCGTCGTCGTGGGAGCGGTCGCCGTCGGCTTCGTGCTGGTGGCACGAACGCTCAAGGTCCTGCCCTCGAGCGAGCTGCCACCCGTACATGCGTCCTTCGTCGCTCTTACAGAGCGAGTGCTCGGGCAGATCGGAACGTACGTGAGGGAGTTTGTCGGCGTCTTCGGCTGGCTCGATACTCCGTCGCCTGCACTCGTCACGATTCTGTGGATTTCGTTGCTGGGTTTCCTTCTCCTCCTCGGGCTGGCCGCGTCGGGAAGGCGCGAGAGCGTGGTACTGGTCGGGCTGATGATCGGATCGTTCGTTGTCTCCCTCGTGGTCATCGAGTGGAATGCCGGAACCTCGGGGATTACGTGGCAGGCGCGGGATGGATTTCCTCTCTACGCCGGCACTCCACTCCTCGCCGGCATCTTGATACCGCACACCTCCATCGCGGGTTTTGGGGATTTCGCCCGCAAGCGGGTGGCGGCCATCGTGGCGATCACTGTGGGGGTATGTCAGCTCACGGATTTTGGCTGGACCCTTCGGCGCTTCACCGTCGGACTCGGTCGCACGGTGAACCTCTTTCAACCGGTCAAGCACGGGTGGTCGCCGCCCCTGGGTACCCCACTCACGGCGCTTCTCGGGGCGGCGGCGGTCGTGGCGTACGCCTGGTGGCTCTCCCTTCGGACCCGGGGCCACGGTGTCGGGAGAATCAGCAGTGCCGTGCCGATGCGCGAGCCGACGATGGAGCCGACACCCGAGGCGTTACCCGACGTGTGAGGCGAGCCGATACCCACGTCGATTGACCTCGTGGGTGGAGCCGCAACCGGATAGGGAGTCGGACCGTGTGGAGCACTTCGCCGTGGCGGCTCTTCCCACACCTCCTTCATCTCGCAAAGTGATCATGCCGATCGAACAGCACGTCGAGTGCATCGCCGGCTGCACCGCGTGTGACGGATAGTTTCCGGCTCTGTGCGTGTGGACAATCGCGTTGAGGTAGCCAACACGGGCCAGCGGATCCGTTCTCAGCGCGAAATTCGAGAACGCAATTCCGGTGCGTCATCAAGAACGGACCATCCGAACCGTTCGCTCCGTTGCCTCGTTGCCGGGGCCCGACCGGGCGCAAATGACGCCTTCGCCACGTTCCGGATTCGCCGTGCAACGCCCGAAATTCGGTCCTGGCGCGACCAATCCGGTGAAAAGCAATGGAAATTTCAAGCCTGAAAGGGAAACTTTTCGCTTCAGAGCGTGCACAACGGTGCTCCAGTCAGCAAGAATGTCGTCATGAACAAGCGAGAACTAGCAAAGTCCGTAGCCGTACAGGCCGATGTCGAGCTGAAGACGGTGGCAGCAGTCCTTGACGGTTTCACCGATGTGGTGACGGCCGTGGTGTCCAAGGGCGAGCCGGTATCGATTCCCGGTTTTGCCAAATTCGTCAAGGTCGATCGTGCAGCACGGATGGGTCGCAACCCCGCCACGGGCGAGACGATTCGGATCAAGGCATCCAAGAAGGCTCGGATTACGCCGGTGAAAGCGTTCAAGGACGCCGTGCTGGCCCCAGCCACCGCTCCCAAATTGAAGAAGGGCGCCTACCCGATCGATCCCACCGCCGTGGCCGCTGCGGGCAAGGCAGCCGCTGTTGCTCCGGTCAGGGCCACTGTCGCCAAGGCGCCGGCCAAGAAGGCTCCCGCGGCGAAGAAGGTCGTCCGCCGCGCCGCGCCGGCCAAGAAGGCTCCCGCGGCGAAGAAGGTCGTCCGCCGCGCCGCCCCGGCCAAGAAGGCCGTCAAGCGCGCTCGCTGATCGGCTGAGCCTCCGGTGAGAGGGAGGCAGCAAATCGGACCACATGGGTGAACCGATAGCTGACCGACCGCTGACACAGCCTCATGGAGACCGGCTCTCGCCGGGACACCCGGCCTATCAACTGATCCTCGACGAGCATGCGACCGCACTTCGCCGTGGGTTGATGAGTTACGTCGATCCACCCACGGGACTGTCCGTTCTCACCGCGGGATACCTGATGGCGAGGGGCAGTTGCTGTCATTCCGGATGCCGGCACTGCCCCTATCTCGCCTGACGCCGCGCCTTACCAGCGCCTGACACGGCGACCTGTGGAGGGGCCCGCTCATCACAAGGTCACCGATGGTGGTTGGCGGCCTTCCTCCGCGCGACAGCCAGGTTCCGTACCAGGTCGGCAGCGACGCGCCGCAAGGGCCGGCAGGGGTTCCGGCGCGTCAGACCAATGGCCCCGCCAACGCCTCGCTTGTCTGCTCCTGTCAACGCTCCCGAACGATGGGAGTGGTCGCCGCTGTACTTCAAGGAGATCTCGTGGGTCGGCTCCAATGCCTTCGGCATAGAGGAAGTCGAGGGGGTCCGCCTGCACGGAATCGAGCATTTCCTGCGACTCGTCGAGGACGGTCGCATCGACCTGACGGGCATGCTGACCCACACGTTCCGGCTGGACCAGTGGCGCGAGGCGTTCACTGCCCTGGCGACACAACAGGAAACGGGAGCCGTAAAGGTGGCATTCGACTTCCGCTGAGCGCCCTGGGTACGCCGAGGGCCACCCGTCCCGGCCCCTTACCCTCCTCGAAGGCTCTGGGCGGCGAAGGTCACGACCGCATCATCAAGGGGAAGGATCACGTCGGGCCGTACGAACTGATGGGATTCGGCCACCAAGCGCACCGCCGTCCCCCACGCGGTGAAGCCCACGGCGTGACGAGCAAAGTGCATCGGACCCTCGGTCACCTTGACTTGCACGACGCCTTGACCGCCCACGTCGAGGGCGGAACGCTGCATCCGTTCCATGGCTGACTCCCGAGCCGAATACATCGCTTCGGTGAAGTTGGTCAGCTCCACATTTTGGGTCTTTTGCTTCATCGCATCGCTGGCCGACCGGCGCGGGGCGTAGGCGAAACTGGCGCCGAAGGCCAGGCCAACGGGCAGCCACCCCGCTCCCTGGAGCAAGGTGAAATCACGCGCCGACAGATCGGATACGAACGGAGCCGACGGGTGGCCCCCCCCTTCGAGAGGACGAATGGCCGTCCCTATGAGTTCCACGTCGATGTGATGTGTGTGCACCTCGACGTTGACCCGCACCCCCACCACCCCGTGGCCGTGCGCCTTGATGCATTCGTTCTGGAGCTGCTCCGACGCTCCCTTGACCGCAGCGTTGTGCGCCTCGGACGCCACGCCGATTTCCCCTTGCCCCCAGTTCCACACGCCCATCGGCACGGAAACGACAGCCACACCGCAGACGAGATCGACCGGTTCCCAACCTGCCCCGTGAAGAAGGAGCGCCTCGTCGATCGAGAGGTCCGAGGTCACCCCCCGGGTGGAGGAGGGCGGAGCAGCGCTAGCGAGGGATGTGGCCCCGCTCAGCATCTCCGCCCTGGCGTCGATGGTCCCGCCGTCACTCATGTGAGTCGAACCGTGGGTCGGGCCGGGGGTATGACGTCAAAGTCCTTGAAGCGCCGCATGCGATTCCCGCGCAGGGTGCAATCGACGACTTCGTCGCCCTGGGCCAGCTCGCGCTTGACCACCTCGATCTTCGCGCCATGCAACATGTCGCCGGACAGTTGCTGCCGGACGTGCTTGCGGGCCAGCTGTATCGAGGCCATGTGCGCCTTGCTGACCTGATCCACCGCATAGGGCGAGGTGGGACCGCCCCACCCCCGACTCCCCTCCATCAGGTACTCGGTCATGCAGTAGGCCCACACGCGTACGGAGGCCATCGAGGCCGCCACGCTCACGGGCATGAACCCGGCCTCGATCGATTTCGTGAGCCGCTGGCCGGCCAGGTAGGTAGTCCACGGCACACCTCCCGCCGGAGGAGGACCGTTCTCCACCGTGATCGCAGTGCCGAGGAAATGGAACTCGGTCGTGCCTGCGTCCACCAAATGGGTCACGCGGTCGACGACGCCGATCACGCCGTGGGCCCCGAGCGACGTGGCCTCCTCCAGCATTCGGCTGTACGCCGATCCATACCCTTGTGACCACGCCTCTTCGACCCAGGTCTGCTCCAAATTCTGGCCCCACATGCGGTGCTCGGTCGACACGAACCCGTGGGGGCACCGGTAGGTCTCTACGTATGCACCCTCGCTCTGCCCTCCGCCCGAGTACGGGTTCAGGCCGCGCATGTAGCCCGAGCCGGCCCCGTACCAGCCCCATCGCATGACGCAGAACCCCTGAACGAGCCCGACGGGCTGAAGACCGAGATCAAGGCACGCCGCAAAGTCGGGCACCGACAGCCCGGAGGAGAAGGCGGAGGAGTCGAGGCGGCGGATGGCCGCTTCGGGAAGGTCGGCGGGGGCGCCCATCAGTTGTCGAGCGAGATGATGGTGATCGGCTTGGGCAGCGTGACCTCACCGGTCGTCTTGGTCACGGCCGTTCCCAAAGCCAGGAACTCGATGGTGTGCGAGCCCCACTGGTGTGACTTCTCTTCCAGCCGCACACCGACGATGCCACCGGCTTTCAGCTGACCGGCTTCGTCCTGCATGCGGGTCATCGCCAGTTCACGCGCCTCATAGAGCGCCTGGGTGAAGTTGGGCAACTCCACGTTCTGCCCGACTGAACCCAGGGCCTGGGTCAGTTTGCGATGTGCGATGTGGTACACGCAGGTGCCCATGACCAAGCCCTGGGGTACGTAGCCGGTCTGCATGAGCGTCCAGAAGTCCTGGCCGGAGAG
>PMLV01000290.1 GCA_003160635.1 Acidimicrobiaceae bacterium
CGCGGAGGAGGACGCGCAGTCCCTCGTGGCTGATGTCGTCGACCACCCCCTCTGCGACGAGGAACTCGGCCAACTTGGTCAGGCGCCAGGTGGAGTAGGGCAGGTCGTGGTCGACCGGGCGACTCAGGGCGATCTTTTTGATCTCCCGTCGCTCGGGCAGGGTGAACGTCGGGGGTCGGCCACCGGAGTACTTGGGCACCAACGAGTCAAAACCGTCGTCGTTGAAGTTGTGCAGCACCGCTCTGACCCGATCGGGCGAGGTGAAGGCCACCTTGGCGATTTGGCCTCAGTCCATGCCCTGGGCTGAGAGGAGAACCATCTGGGCCCGCCGCCAGGTCACGACCGATCCCGACGAGCGCCGCACGATGCGCAACAAGCGATTGCCCTCCTCGCCCGTGATCTCTCGAACGCGTATTCCTTCGCGCACTTGACCTCCTTATTCGTGGGAAGCCAATTCTGCGCGACACGGAGATCGAAGTGGTGGACGCGACCCTCCAACGTTGGCTGCCGCGGCACTAGTCTTGCCGAAGCGCATCCCCGTAGCAAAGGACGCATTCCCGGGCGATCACCAAGGTCTCCAGAAACCAACGTTCCGGGCGGCGAGCCGATCAGCATCGTCGGAACTCGGGATTCCCATCAGCGCCAAGTGGTGATGCGCGCGGGACGACGCTTCGTGGCCGGCGTGGCTCCGGCGGGGTAACCGACCACCATAGGTAGAGCTGCGATCCAATCTTCTCCCACTTCGAGTTCGGCCTTCACGTCGGGCATTTCGAGGATCGGCAGGGACAACCCGATCGGACAGGTCCCAAGCCCGAACGCCAAGGCGGCCAGCATGAGGTTCTCGCCGGCCAGATAGCAGTCCGACACTCCGTGCATCTCCGTGGCGTAGATGACGATGAGCGTGGGTGCGCCATGAAAGAGGTCATAGCCAGGTTCGGCAACTGCTTCACGCAGGTGGGCCAGCGCCGGCAATCCCGATCCCAGGACTTCGGGTCCCGGGGGCTCTGCCAGCAACAATTCCTTGCCGTCCATGGCGAGGCGTTCCAGGGTTGACCTGTCATCGATGACCGCAAATGCCCAGGGCTGCTGGTTCACCGCGCTCGGCGCCAAGATGGCGAGGTCGATCAGGTGTTGGATCACTGGCCTAGGCACCGGATCCGGGAGGTAGTTGCGCACCGCACGCCGTTGCCCGATGGCGTCGAGGACCGACAACTCCGCTACCGGGATCTTCTCTGGGTTCATAGGGCCCCCGATCTCCTGGTTGCATCCCCGTGATTGCCGTCGGCGTCTCGGTGCGTGAAGCGCACTCGTCGGATCGCCCGAAGAGTCGCTTCATCATCGACGATGATCTCGAAGTTCAGCATGATTTGCACGGTCGGTGCCCAACCTGCGCCCTCACGTTTCGCTCCGAGATCGGACTCCCTGGGACGACGGCCGGGATCGAATCGCGCTCGTTCGGAGTGCCGCCTCCGATCACCGCGCTCACGGTGGTGACGTCGCTGCATCCATTGATGTCCCTCATGCCACCACCATGCCTTGGAGCATCACATCGAGGCGACGTTCCCACCAGGGCCAAAGGTCCCGACCACCTGCCTCCCGCTCACCGCCATCCCGGACCGGGATCGGTTATCGAGAAGAGCGGACCGGCCGGCGGAGGCGGTGGTGACGTTCGCCCCAGAGGTCTGGGGCGCGGCACTGCGCTGCATCACCGGTTCCAAGGCGCACACATCCGATTGCGCCAAATCATCTCGGAACTCCCCGCCTCACCTCCATGGCCCATCGCGCTATGAAGCGTTCCTCGCGCTCGCGCTCGTCGAGTTGCAGAACGAGGTCTTGCAGCTGCGCCTGAAGGGCGGGAACACGCACTGAGAACACCATCTCAATAAATATCAGCCAAAGATTACCGAGGCCTACCCAAACCCGGCAAGCTGACTTCGAGCGGTGAAGCATCCGAGCCAACCCCAAGGTCCCTGGCTCACGACCCGTGGCATAAGGCAGCCATGACGTCGCTACTCGAATCAAGCACCCCGACGCCGCCAGGGAGGGCTGTGAAGCGGGATGGAAGGTGCCTGATGGGGAGGAATTGGCCGCCGCTTCTCTTGGTCCATCGAGACACCTGTTCTGCGCTCGTCGAGGGCTAAACGGTGACATGGCCGACACAGGCCCTCATGGAGGTGGCGATGTGCGCCGCAATTCTCACAGAGCCCTTCATGCTGAAACTTCCTCTCTTCTTGCCCGTCCACGTGGTCCAGTTCGCTTTCCTGTCCATTGCTCACCTAATCCTCCAATCACCGCATCTGGCTCGTGTGCTCGCTCACGACGTCTTCATCTCGAGTCTGACGGCCGAGGTCGCCCTCGAGGAGGGCCAAAGGTCCCCACCGCCAAAGAGTGTGCCGTGTGCGTCAGTGCCTGCTTCGAATTGAGCCGCATGCAGCGAACGCTCGCCTTGGTGGAGCCAAGATTGTCGACGCCGGGCCAGCCACGTACCTCACCCCGGCTACTCGACTCAGCTACTCGACTCACCTACTCCACTCAGCTACTCGACTCAGCTAGTCGACTCAGCTACTCGACTCAGCTACTCGACTCAGCTAGTCGACTCAGCTACTCGACTCAGCTACAAGGGACTATTGGCCCTGGCAGCAGTGGATACGGTAGCGAACACTGGACACGGAGGTAGTCCAATGTCTTTTATCAATCGCGTCGACGCAGGTAGGTGTCTTGCCGCCCGGCTGGAGTACTTGCGGGGCGAGGATCTTGTCATCTTAGGGCTCCCTCGGGGCGGGGTACCGGTCGCGTTGGAAGTTGCAGCGGCGCTGCACGCGCCGCTTGACGTCATCGTTGTCCGCAAGCTTGGGGTGCCGTTCCAACCGGAGCTGGGGATGGGTGCCATCGGTGAGGATGGTGTGCGGGTCCTCAACGTCGAGGTCGTCCGGATGGCCGGCGTCTCTTCGGAAGAGTTGGCTGCGGTAGAGAAACGGGAGCGGGTCGAGTTGGAGCGGCGAGCCCAACGCTTCCGGGGTGGCCGGATTCCAGTGCCGATCAAAGGAAAGACGGTCGTTGTAGTCGATGACGGGATCGCCACCGGGTCGACCGCCAGAGCAGCGTGTCAAGTGGCCCGGGCGCATGGCGCGGCCCGCGTCATTCTGGCTGTCCCGGTGGCGCCACGTGATTGGACCGACCGCCTCGCCGGCGACGCGGACGAATTCGTCTGTGTCGACACGCCAGAACCGTTCTTCGGCGTCGGGCAGTTTTATGCAGATTTCTCGCAGACGACTGACGAGGAGGTGATCGCTTGCCTGGAGCATGGGCGTCCGCCCGTGGCGGCAGCAGCTGCGCTGAGCCAGGCGGATGACCCGCCCATACGCGATGAGGAAGTCAACGTTCAGGCCGGGGCTGTGCGATTGGGTGGGCGTCTGACCGTGCCCGAAGAGGCCGTCGGAGTGGTTGTGTTCGCCCATGGCAGCGGCAGCAGCAGCCGCAGCTCCCGCAATCGTTATGTAGCTGCCGTGCTCAATCAGGCCGGTCTCGCCACGCTGCTGTTCGACCTACTCACCCCCGGAGAGGAACTCGACCGAGCCAACGTGTTCGACGTGGAGCTATTGGCTCGTCGGCTTGGCCAGGTCACCGCTTGGTTGCGGTCCCAACCTGAGACACGGGATCTAATGGTGGGCTACTTCGGTGCCAGCACTGGAGCTGCCGCCGCCCTGTGGGCCGCCAGCGAACCTCACGCCCAGATCGCCGCCGTGGTGTCCCGAGGCGGCCGCCCCGACCTTGCCGGTCCGAGGCTCGCCGCGGTAACCGCTCCCACCCTGCTCATCGTAGGCGGCCAGGATCACCTCGTCCTCGACCTCAATCGCCAGGCGAGGGCACGGCTATGCTGCGAGAGCAGTCTCGCCGTCGTCCCCGGCGCCACCCATCTTTTCGAGGAGGACGACACCCTCAAAACCGCGGCCGAACTGGCCCGAGATTGGTTCACGGACCACCTCGCCGGCGGACTCCGACCTAAGGAGATGCAGGGCACCGAAAGCAGTTTGGAACGACGGTGAGCCTTCGGATCGCCTGCGGGACCGCCCATCGCGCTCTGGCATCACGCATCTCGTCCGCGTTGGGTGCCGACATGTTGGCGGGCGAAGTGGAGCGGTTCCCCGACGGCGAGTTGCGGCCCCACATGCCCGGTATACGCGGCGACGATGTCTTTCTCGTGCAGCCCACCGGTCCGCCGGTCAACGACCACCTCGTCGAGCTCCTGCTCTTGATCGACGCCTGTCGGCGCGCCGGCGCCGGCCGTGTGACCGCTGTCGTGCCCTATTTCGGCTATGCCCGCCAGGACCGGCGCAGCCGGGACGGACAGGCAATCGGGGCTCGGGTAGTCGCGGCGGCGATCGCCTCAGCAGGTGCCGATCGGCTAATGGTAATCGACCCCCACACGATCGTACTCGAAGCCATGTTCGCCATCCCGGTCGAAACACTCACTGCGGTGTCCGTCATCGGTGACGAACTGCTCTCTTCCGTCACGCCGGACACCGTCGTAGTCGCTCCCGACCTCGGTGCAGTCAAGCTCGCCGAGCGCTATGCATCCCTGCTCGGCCTCTCGGTGGTCATCGTGCGCAAGACCCGACTGACCGGCACGACCGTCCGCGCCGAGGAACTGGTGGGCCAAGTCGGCGGGCGGCCAGCCATCGTCGTAGACGACATGATCAGTACGGGCGCGACCATCGAAGCCGCAGTCCGACTGCTCCTGGACAACGGCGCCTGCCCAGACGTGGTCGTCGCTGCCACCCATGGTCTCTTCGTCGGCGAAGCAGTCGAACGGCTCGCCAAATTGCCCTTGCGGCGTCTTGTCGTTACCGACACCTTGGGTGAGATCGAGAGCCACGCGCTGCCGGTGGAGGTGACGTCGATAGCGCCGCTGCTGGCCGCTGCGATCGGCCGGCTCCATGACGACGAGCCCGTGAATGAGCTTCTCGGCGCCTGACGATCTGTGTCATTACTGGATAGTACGGACGAGGGCATGCAGAAAAGCACAGCTCGGCGTGATGTACTCGAGCCTTCTGCGTCTCGAGCTTCGTCCCTGTTGGTCGACCGCCTATCTGGTTGGCTCGATCATGAGGAGTTCGGGAGAAGAGAGTCCTGGGACTATCACCAATCGATCCGCTGCTACGAAAGGACGGCATGGAATCCAAGCGTATTCGTCGAGGTGGATTGGCCGACGACGAGCTAGACGCCCGACTCGAGCCCCTTGATGGTTTCCTCGGTAGTACGCGTGAAGAGTGCCAGCTCGTGCCCCTGCGACGTGCCTTTGGCCTTGGCCAGATCGTCCAAAAAAATCACCGACATGAGAAGAAACCCTTGAATGATGCGTCCCGCTTCCGCTGCGACATTCTCTGGAGCTTCTGATGCTATGGATTTCTTGATTTCGTCCTGGAGCCACTCGTCGTCCTCCATCAGGAGCTCAGGGACCTTCTGATATGGGGTCAATAGCCGAAGGGCCTTTTCAACGCTGCGAAATGATTGGAGTGCGGCGACCCACAGCCCGTCTTTTGGTTCGATCAATTCGTCGCTCATCAGCTCCCCACTTTCTCATCTCTCGCCAGATGGCCCACTTCTCGACATCAGACCACGCCCACAATGACTCCGCTTTCAGTATGGTCACGGGCCATGCAACTGACCGTAGCCGATTACCCGACACTGACTGCCCGCTGCACCAGATTTCCCCATGGTGGTTCCTTGTGGGGAACGGGAAGATTCGAGAATGACGAACTCGTCCGACGTGAAATGAGCTTCCCTTCCTCGACGTCTGAGCGACATCGATCACGAAAGCTCTGGTACCAGTTGGCGGATGACCACCGAGGACGACCCGAGGGCGTACATCCCGCCCGACATGTGACATCTTACATCTCAACAACACGCGGTTCCCGGCGGCTACTCGACGAAGGCACCGAGATGGAGGCGTACTCCGAACAGTCCGACGTCCCCGTGTTCGCGCTCCCAACCGCCAACGATGAAGGCAATGCAGCTCGCCTCGCCTGTGCGGTCGATGGCCGTAGTGATCGCTTGGCGATGGCGTGCCGAGTCTGGACGCGATAGGTATCCCACGGTGCGCCCGCCGATCGTTACGGCGATGGCAGCGGGGTCGGCGGAGTTGCCCGGCTCGAGAACGAGGTGCGCAACGGTCTCCATCCGCACGCCGCCATAGTGACGCCGACCGCCGGTGAGCTCGAGGAGAACGCTCTGGTATGCAGAATCCCCCACGATGCGGATCTCAGTGCTACCCGGCAAAGTTACGGCCGTGGTCGCCTGACGAATGGAAGGGTTCGCAGCTCCGTTGCGCGTCGATGTTGGTAGGCGTGGCGCGTGCACGAGCCGGCGCAGACGGCCGCTCCCGCCACCCCGCCCGCACCCAAAGCAGTAGAAGCGACACCCTTCCGCATCGATATGGAGCGAGGGGTTGTGGTCGGGATGGAACGGGCACAGGTAGTAGTGGTCGCCAGGACGAAGCTCGACCCCCACGATCTGCCACAACGACGCGAATTCGGCTCGCTCACCCCTCGTGCGTACCGGCTCTTGGTGCACCACTCCCTCGCCTATCCCGGTGACGGGCGAGGGCCCCTGGGCCAAGCTTTGAAGCCACGAGGGCAGGTCGGCCAAGGGGGTCTCGCCTGGTGCGCATCCTGACTCCCATCCATAGAGCCGGCCAGAGATGTGGGTACTGGGCGGACTGACGACGAGTCCACCATCGCCTTTGATATCGAGCCCGGGGGCGATCGAGCGGCACGGGACGACCGTGCCGGGGTGGCGAAAATAAAGGTGCTGCCCGCCACCCCCCGTGAACGACTCGACGGTGTGCGGTATGACGCCATGGATGCCCTCTAGGACGGCCAACGAGTCTCCCCCGCCGTGGCAGGGATCGACGTCGAGCACCACCAATCCCGAGACCGCTCCGGTGACGACGCCGACGTTGGCGTCGGGCCACCGCCGCCACCATCGCCGGATCTGCTCGATGCCCGCACCATGACGCATGCGTTCCTTCCAGGGTCCATGCGTGTGCTTGCCTGGTGCCGGGTACGAGGGATCACCACAGGAGCAGCGGCCAGCGGAGGCGCTGTGCATTGGGACCACCGACCATCCCCGGCCCACCGCGTCGAGTGCGGCAGCGGCCAGCGATGTCCGTACCTGCCTCGATCCGAGTGGCACGGCTATGGTGCCGTGGCGACGCGGAAATCGTCGTAGTACCGCTGGTAGACGTCCACGAAGTCCTGCAGGTTCTGTAGAGGCGGCGGAGCCAAACGCACGAGCGCCAACACATCGATGGCCTCGGAGTCCGGGTACATCGTCATCTGAAAGCCGTCACGGACCTGTTGTCCGAAATGCACAGACCTGCCCATACCACGGGGATGCCGATAGGCACGTTCTGGAAGCAAACTTCGAGCGGTAAAGGACCCGAGCCAACTTCAAGTTCCCTCGCTCACGACCAGTGGAACTGGGCAGACGTTCGCTACTCGAATCAAGCACCCCGACGCCGCCAGGGAGGGCTGTGAAGCGGGATCGAAGGTGCCTGATGGGGAGGAATTGGCCGCCGCTTCTCTTGGTCCATTGGTACACCTGTTCTGCGCTCGTCAAGGGCTAAACGGTGACATGGCCGACACAGGCCCTCATGGAGGTGGGCCTGTGCGCCGCAATTCTCACAGAACCCTTCCTGCTGAAACTTCCACTCGTCTTGCCCGTCCACGTGCTCCAATTCGCTTTCCTGTCCGCTGCTCACCTCATCCTCCAATCACCGCATCTGGCTCGTGTGCTGGCACACGAGATCTTCACCTCGAGTCTGACGACCGAGGTCGCCCTCGAGGAGGGCCAAAGGTCCCCGCCGCCCCTCCCAAGGCAGCCGATCACGCGGAGGACGTGACCCTTGCGCATCGGACCCGCAAAAGTGACCATCCACCCCAGATTGGTCAGGCCTGTCACCCGAAGCAACATCGGCACGACGATGGCAGCTACCCCGACAGCGACGACGACGGCGATCATGAGTGCCAGATCCGGGCCAGAGATGAACGCCTGGCGGGCATGAGCAATTCGCCGAGCTTGCTCGGCGCGCGTTAGAGGCAACGTCTAGGGCTCCGCCCAGTGAACCCTCGATCGCCTTCTGGACATTCGGAAGGGCTCCCGGCAAATCGGCGCAACCACTGGCTCGGTGTGGCCACGACGTTGCCTCCCCTCGGCCCTGGACGGGGCGATCATGCGGGCGGACCTCAGCCGAGAGCCAGGGCCGACCGCTTGCAGTCTTCGACGCCGGTGACGGCAGGCGGGTGACGCGTCCCACATTGTCAGATGGCCGTCGCGAGCCGGCTCTCATCGTCGCACCTTACGTGTGTGCGACGAGGTAGGCGGCGCACCTCTCGACGGTTGCCAACTGGGGATAGTCCAACTCGGGTATCTCGATACCGGTGCGCTCATGCAGGCCGATCATGAAATTCAAGAAGTCCAAGGAGTCAAGATCGAGCGCCTCGGCCATCGTCTCCTCCGGCCCGACCTCACCAAGGTCCACATCGGGCGCGACCTGGTGGAGGACCTCACGCATGATGTCCATGGCTTCTTCTTGAGTCATAGGTCCTCCGGTGCTTGCAGGAGATGGTCGATGGTGGAAAGGAAAAGCCCACCCCGGTGGCCGTCGCTTACACGGTGGTCTGCGGAGAGGGTAGCGGTGACGGTCGATCGAGCACCGAGCAATCCGCCCTCAGCCCACGGCCGTTCAGCGACCTTTCCGAAGCCGACAAGGGCCACCTGCGGCGGGTAGATCACCCCGAAGACCTGATCCACGCCGAGATCCCCAAGGTTGGTGACCGTGATGGTGGGATCGCTCATCTCAGAGCTACGCAACCGACCGACGCGGGCCCTCGTCACGAGATCGCGCAATGCCACCATGAGCTCATCGAGCCCGAGCCCGGCCGTGTCGTGGATGGCGGGTGCAATGACCCCTCCGCCACGCAGCGAGATGGCCACGCCGATCTGCACGGCCGCGCTCGGCTCGAACTGCCCGTCGACCATGAAGCCGTTCATCTCAGGGACCGTCGCCACGGCACGAGCCGTCGCCTTCAGAAGCAACACCGGCATCACGATACGGTCGGTGATAGAGCGACCGGCATTCACATGTTCCAGCCACTCCGATGCCTTCCGCATGTCAATGGTCGTCGAGAGGTAGTAGTGAGGTATCTCCCGCTTCGAACGGGCCATAAGCGCGCCGATGGCCCGTCGCAATGCGGCTTGTTTCGCCTTGGCATCGCTCGTCACGCCGGTCTTCACAGGGGCCTCCGGCACAACCGCCGTGACGGCTCCCTCGTTCGACGATGCGGCCACTCGATCTCGGGGCACATTGAGTTTCCGAACGTCCCCTTCAGTTACCGCACCCCTGGGGCCGGTGCCCTGGAACGTGTTGAGGTCGAGACCAAGCTCGGCGGCCACTGCACGGGCCCGTGGTGAGGAGCGTACCCTGCCCGTCGAACGCTGACGCGCCGCGACAGCCTGCTCGACGTCGTGACGCGTGACCACGCCGCCCTCCCCGGTTCCGGTGATTGCATTGAGGTCGAGGCCCGCCTCGGCGGCGATATGCCGCACCATGGGTGAGCGCACTGACGCCGTTGTCGCTGGCGCCTCCCGCGGCGTCGGGGGCGTGGTCTCGGTTGCGCCAGGCGCGGCCACGCGCGCCTCGGAGGAGCCCGGCGCGCCACTCCGCACCCGGGCGAGGACTGCGCCGACCGGGACCTCTTCGCCCACGGGCACCACGATCGCCTCGATCACCCCGGATTCGAAGATCTCCACTTCGATCGTCGACTTCTCCGTCTCGACGACGGCCACGATGTCGCCGCGCTTGACCTCATCGCCGACCTTGACCAGCCACTCAGTGACGCGACCCACCTCCATGTCGGCGCCGAGGGAGGGCATGTGGAAATCGCCCATCAGCTCCCCAGGCGGTGCACGGCGGCTACTACGTCGGCCACCTGGGGCAACGCTGCATCTTCGAGGTGCTTGGCATAGGGCATGGGGACCTCGGCCGTGCACACGCGAGCGGGCGGCGCGTCGAGATCGTAGAAGCAGTCCTCGCTGACGCGGCTCGCCACCTCGGCGGAAAAGCTGCCTGTGCGCCATCCTTCGTCCAGCACGACAACCCGATGGGTCTTCGTCACCGACGCAGCCACGGTCGCCGAGTCGAGAGGGCGCAGGCAGCGCAGATCCACGACTTCTGCCGAGACGCCCGCCGCGGCCAGCTCCTCTGCCGCACCGAGGGCGACGCGAACGGTTCCCCCGTAGGCGACGAGCGTGACGTCTTGACCCTCTCGCCGAGCCACCGCGCCTTCTATGGCCACTGCCTTGGGATCGTCGGGAAGGTCACCCTTGTCGTTGTAGAGGCCGGCGTGTTCGAAGATGATCACCGGATCAGGGTCGTCGAGCGCGGGTTGGAGCATGCCACGGGCATCTTCGATGGTCGCGGGGACAAGTACTCGGAGGCCCGGGATGTGCGCGTACCATCCCTCGAGGCTGTGCGAGTGTTGAGCGGCCACCTGGCGTCCCGCACCGGTCGCCATGCGGATCACGAGTGGCACGCTCAGCTGACCGCCGGACATGTAACGCAGTGTTGCCGCGTTGTTCAGGATCTGATCGAGGGCAAGCAAACTGAAATTGACCGTCATCAATTCGACGATCGGCCGCATTCCCCCGAGCGCGGCCCCGATCCCTGCGCCAACGAACGCTGACTCCGACAGAGGCGTGTCCCGGATGCGCTCGGGCCCGAACTCCTCGAGCAGCCCCAAGGTGACGGCGTAGCACCCACCGTAGTGACCAATGTCCTCCCCCATGCAAAAGACCCGCTCATCGGCGAGCATGGCTTGGCGAATCGCCTCGCGGACTGCCTCACGATACGTACAGGAGCTCATCACTCGGCCTCCGTCGTCATGACAAAACGCTCGAGGTCCTCCACGGCCTCGAAGGCAGAGGCCGCCGCAAAGGCTACGGCGTCGTCGATCTCGCCGGCGATGTCGCGTTCGATGGTCTCGAGCGCACCGTCATCGAGCTCACCGGAAGCCCGAAGTTCGTCCCCGAGGAGCGTGATCGGGTCGCGGTGCCTCCATGCATCGATCTCTGCCTTGTCGCGATAGCGGTCTGGGTCATACATGGAGTGGGCACGGAACCGGTAGGTCCGCAGCTCCAAGAAGTGCGGCCCTCCTCCGGCGCGCACGCTCGCCGCGGCCTCTCGCGCCGCATGTGCCACCGCCGACGCGTCCATGCCATCGACCTCCCAGGACGGCATGCGGTACGCGGCGGCCTTGAGCGAGAGATCGGTCTCCGACTCGGTGAGCGAGAGGGAGGTTCCCATGGCGTACAGATTGTTCTCACAGCAGAACAGGACGGGCAGGTGCCACAGTGCCGCCAGGTTCATCGACTCGTGAAACTCCCCCTCGGCCACCGCGCCGTCCCCGAAGAAGCAGGCGGTTACCTGCTGGCGTGCGGTGAGGTGATCGGCAAGAGCAAGACCGACGGCGAGCGGTAGGCCACCCGCCACGATGGCGTTGCCACCATAGAAGCGAGCATCCACGTCGAACAGGTGCATCGAGCCCCCACGGCCCCGGCTACAACCGTCGACCTTGCCTTCGAGTTCGGCCATGATCGAGCGCATGGACAGCCCCCGGGCGAGGGCATGCCCATGTTCACGGTAGGTGGAAACAACGGCGTCGTGGGGTCCGAGCGCCCGCATGACGCCAACCGCGCAAGCCTCTTCCCCGATGCTTAGATGGAGGAACCCTCGTATCTCCGAGGCGCTGTAGAGCTCGACGCATCGTTCCTCGAAGCGGCGAATTCGGAGCATGTCGATCAGAAGTTGGCGCCTATCCCCCACGTCGAGGTCGGCGGCCGGCCCAAGCCCACTCATGTGGTGGCCTCGAGTGTTGACATGTCACCTTCGGCCAGGCCCAGGGCGCGCTGTTTGAGCACCCTTCGAACTATCTTCCCGCTCTGGGTGTGCGGCAGGTGCTCGGCGAACGCAACGTCGCGGGGAGCGATGGCTGCACCGAGACGCTTCCTGGCAAAACCGATCAACTCGAGACGGAGGTCGTCGGTCGGGTTCACGTCCTGGTGCAGCACTACGTAGGCCTTGACAACCTCTCCAGCGACCGCATCGGGAAGCCCTATCACGCCCGCTTCGACGACGGAAGGGTGCTCCATGAGCACCGACTCGACTTCGAAGGGACCGATGAGATGCCCGGCCGACTTGATGACGTCATCGCCCCGCCCGACAAACCAGAAATAGCCCTCCTCATCGCGGCGAGCCAGGTCTCCACTGATGTACCAACCCCCGGTAAAGCAAGCCTCGTAGCGCTCGGGCTCCCCGAGGTAACCACGGAACATCGACGGCCATCCTGGCCGAAGGGCGAGCATCCCGTCGGTGCCGTGCGGCGCCTCCACCGCCGCACCATCTGGACCGAGGACGATCTTCTCCTCGTCGTTGCGTTGGAGGATCACCGCCTCCACGCCCGGCATCGGCTTTCCCATGGAGCCGGGGCGGATCGTCATGGCCGCGAAGTTGGCGATCATGATGCCGCCGGTCTCGGTCTGCCACCAGTTGTCATGGGCGGCGATGCCGAAAGTCTCATGGCTCCAGTTGACTACCTCAGGGTTGAGGGGTTCACCGACGCTGGCAATGAAACGCAGTGCCGACAGATCGTGTGCCTGGGCCGGCTCGGCACCCGCGGCCATGAGCATCCGGAGTGCCGTCGGCGCGGTGTACCAGACGCTGACGCGCTGATCCGCCAGCGTGGCGTACCAACGGTCGATCTCAAACTCACCCTCATCGATGATGCTCGTCACCCCATGGGTCAGGGGGGAGATGATCCCGTACGAGGTTCCCGTAACCCACCCGGGGTCAGCGGTGCACCAGAAGACGTCGTCGGCATGGAGGTCGAGCGCGAGCGAACCGGTGACGTGATGCTGGACGACGGCATCGTGGACATGGATGGCACCCTTGGGGGTCCCTGTGGTCCCACTCGTGAAGTGGAGGAGCGCCATCGTTTCGGGGTCGGTCGAGCCGATTTCGTAGGTCCCGGGCATCGCTGCGAGAAGGTCTGGAAGGGATATCGTGCCCTCGGGGGCTGGTTCGTCGATGATGAGCACGTGCTCGAGGGTGCGGAGGGCGTCTCGCTGCGAAGCCACCCGCCGGCGGAAGAGGCCTGCTGTCGTGACCAGCACTCGGCCCTCGCCGATCTCGAGGCGCTGGCGTATGGGCTCGGGCCCAAAGGCCGAGAAGAGGGGGCTCAGAACACTGCGGTGCTTGAGCGTGCCGAGCGCGGCGACATAGAGCTCGGGGACGCGTGGCAAGAGCACGAAGACCCGGTCCCCGACGCCAACCCCCAAGTGGTCCAGCGCCTGCGCGAATCGGCTCGTGAGCTCCGCAAGCTCACCGTACGTGATGTCGCGTACGCCGCCATTTCGGCGTAGACACCGGAGAGCGACCTTCCCGCTGGCCGCACCGACCGCGTGGCGGTCAACGGCCTCATGGGCGATATTGATCCCGCCAGCTGGGAGAGCGTCCAGCGCCCCCCGAGCGGCATGCCAGCTGAACCCGGCGCGTGCCGCGTCGTAATCGATGAGGTTGTGCACGGGCGCCCCATCCGCTCGGGGAGGTTCGGCGATCGGTGTCCACTTCACCACCGCACCACTCCCCTCGGCGCCACCGCGAACGACGCGGAGCCACTGCAGCGCGGGGAAACGCTCACCATCGACTTCGCTGGGCGTCGGAGGCCGCGTGTCACGGTACTTCACCTTCACCTTGAGCCCCCGAATCATCGGGCAGGACATGGAGCGACTGCCGGGCGTCCTGGCGCTGCGGGTACCGGCGGACCGGAGCCCCCTTCGCCAGCCGCTCCAGAATTCCTATGACGACGGTGTCGCTAGTGCCGCGAGAGATCTTCGCGACGGCAGCGTCTGGATCGGTCCCACCGGGGGGAAGCTCGACGCAGATGGGCACCGAGGGATGGATACTCCGGTGAGCGTCAAGGAGGGATCGTCCGGCTTCGTCCGGAATGGCGTCGACGATGACGTCGGCCCCGGCCGCCAAGGGGCACGGCTCGCCGCGCAGGGCCGGACAGTGAGACCAGCCGAGGAGTGGTCCCGGGCAAGCCAGCACCTGGAACCCCGCTGCTCGGGCTGCCTCTTCGGCGTGCCAGCGCCCGCCGGGTACCTCGACGAGCAGTCGGGGACGCTCGTGGGTTCCCGGCCAAGTGGGCATGCGCTGGGTGGTGCCGATCGCGACCCGGACAACGGCGGGCTGCTCGTCGTGATCGACGGTGGCGTAACCCCGTGCGCGCAGCATCGTGAGCATCCGGCGATTCGCGACCAGCACATCCGCCTCGAGGTTCGGGATGCCTCGGTCGGCGGCCGCCTCGACCAACGCATCGAGCAGGTACGGCCCTAGCCACCCGCGGGCATCCTCGGCGACCGTAATGCCCAGTTCCCCATCGCCGTTGGGGAGCAACTCATAGGTGGCCTCGCCGACAATCCGGCTCGTGTTGTTTGGCCCTTCCATCATTGCAATCAGTCCGAACCCTCCGCGCTCGGTGACTTTGGTCATCTTCTTTACGAAAGATTCCGGCGGCGGGTGGCCGCTGAAGAAGCGTCGGTATTGGTCGTCTACGTTGAGTCCGGCGTACAACGCGATCAGACCGTCAGCGTCAGAACCCCTTATGGGCCGAATCGACAGAGCGCGAGCCGCGGGTAGCGGCACGCAACGGGTCTGGGTGCCGACTGAGTGAGTCATCCCGTCATCCATTTCCACTAGCTGCGCAGCAGTAGTCGAACGTCGCAGCACCCGCAGGGGTAGACCCGATTGATGACGCCGTCAGAAGGGTGCCTCTGGTACCAGGTGCGGCATGACGACACTGGAATTGAGCACCTCTTCTATTGCAAAGCCGGACGAGGTGAAGGCGATCTAGGATCTCCACGAGGCGTATCGAATGTTGAAGTTCCCATCTGCGCTGATTCCGTTGGGTCGACATGGAACTTCCTAACCTCGAAGTGGCCGCTGGCCTGGCCGCCTCCTACACGATGCCCGAGGCGCTTGGTCCTCCGGTAGGGCCGTTGGTCCTCAGGTAGCGCTGAGTAGCGCACCCGCTTTTCCCTCCTCGACAGCGCGGTGCACTGCGGCTGTCCCAGCCGGGAGTGAAGAGCCGAGCGTGAAGAACGGCAGAGGCGATTGGACCGTCATGGGGTCATCTTTGTTACCAATTTTTGGATATTGTAGACCGGCAAGGCCCCTGCTACTTCACCACGCCGATCACTCCGCCGCCCACCCCGGCGATCAAGACGCCGATCAGGACGCTCCTCGCTGCCCGAGAGCCGGGTTTTGGCGCCTTGAAGACCCAGACGCCGATACTGGCATTGACGAGCAAACTGAGCTGGGCGATCGTGAAGCCCACGCCGGTCCCCACCCGGGAAACCAGACCCAGGAGGGCCAGATTGCCGATGCCGAAAAGTAAACCCGCGCTCAGCTGTACCGAGGTGACCTTGGGAGTCAACCTGACCGGTTCGCCTGCCGGAAGCGCCAGCGCCAACCCTGCAGCGAGGATGCCAAGGGCGAGGGGGAAATCGCCGACCTGCGTTGGCACCTTCGCCCATTGAACCGGCACAAAGTAACTGCCCCACAGCACTCCGGCGATAATGGCCCACAGCAGGCCACGGCGGTACGTACCGGCATCGAGGGAGAGCGAGTTTGCTGGTCCTGCCCGCTCGACCTCGGAATGGGAAGCCGGTACCTCACCAGAGGCCCCCTCGTTGGCGAGATGAGCGTCTTGCGAATTCACGATGAAGAGCACACCCACCAGCACGAGGATGAGCGCCGCACCGAGCACGGCAAAGCGTGCGGTGCTGAATCCGTTCAGTTCGCCGAGGATGGCGCCCCAAACGAACGCGGTGACGATATTCAATGGTGTCCACGTCCCGGCCGCCCGGGCCAGGCCGATCGTCTCCGAAGCGCGAAAGGCGGAATAGTTGCCTAGGGTCCACACGATGCCTCCGCCAAATGGCACCCAGAAGTCTCGCCAGCCGAAGGAAGGGTGGGCGCCACTAGCGAACAGAGCACCCGTGGCAAACACCGCGTTGGCAACCGTCACATAGAAGATCCGCGAGCGCTGGGGAACGCCGGGCACAACCTGGGCCACTGGGATCCACAGTCCCCACGACGCCACCGTGATGAGGGCCAGTAGTACGGTCACAGGCTCTCTCGCCGCAGGCGGTCAATGTGCGTGGAGGTATGCAGCTCCGGCCGTCCTCCTATCTTTAGGGGAACGTGGCCGCTGCGCTCTAGCCGGTAATGACGAGCCAGCGTGTGCGCACGTGGGATAAGAGCTAAGGAAGTTCGTACGTTCTCGCGCAATGCCACCCGCCTCAATGACACCGCTTGATCCGCCCAAGGTGGGTGGGTCGCGCCGCCTCCTCATGTGCTCGCGGCACCGCCGGATGCGGAGCTTCGCCGCGACAGGGCATCGATGGTCACCGCCCCTATGAGCACGAGACCGGTGACAATGAACTCCCACTGCACGGCCAGCCCGAGGAGGTACATACCGTTATAAATACCGCCGATCACGAGGCCGCCGAGCACACCGTGAGCTGCTTTCCCTCGTCCGCCGAAAAGCGAGGTACCTCCGATGACGGCTGCGGCGACTGCATACAGGACGAGCTGACCGCCGTTGACGTTGTTGGACATGCCCCCTAGGTATGAGGCATAGAGCAAACCGGCGATCCCGGCGGTGAACGAGCACAAGACGAACGCCCACGTGCGGATGTTGTTCACATTGATGCCCGCTCGACGCGCTGCCTCCGCGCTGCCACCGATGGTGTAGATGTAACGTCCGTAGCGGGTGCGTTGAAGCAGTAACGACCATGCTCCGAATACCCCGAGGACGATGAGGATCGCCCACGGGACCCCCTCAACCGTGCCGATGGTGGCACGGTTGAGATTGCATACGGCCACGACAGCAATGCCTATCGCCGCCATAAAACCGATCTTGATGAACGTCAGGCTCACCGGTGGCGCCACCAACCCGCTTCGCCTCCGACGCGAATCACGAAGATAGAGGTTCAGGCTAAGCAGGCTCACGATAAGTGCCATGACGATCCAGCCTGCAGTCGGGGAGATGTGGCCCCACATGAGGTCGTAGATCGCACGCAGATTGAACTGCCGACCGCTCAGACTGGGATATCCGGAGAATGGGCCGAACGCGAGCACGATAAGAAGAACCCCGTTGAAGATGAGCAGACCGGCCAGGGTCACGATGAAGGAGGGAAGCCTCAGGCGGGTGATCAACGTACCCTGCACCGCACCGATGAGGGCGCACACGAGGAGAGCGACGATGATCGCCGCCCACCACGGCCAGTTCGTCGTGCTCGGTTGCACAAGCTGCACGGCAATCGCGCCGCCGAGTGGGCCGACGTAGCCGATAGACAAGTCGATATCGCCGAGCAGCAGCGCGAAGGTTTCGCCCATTGCCAGGACCATGAATACCGCACTCTGCAGGAACAGGTTCACGATGTTGCCTGCGGTGAGGAAGACGTGATGCGGACTTATCGCTTGGAACACGATAACGATGGCGACCAGCCCGAGTACTACCGGCAACATGCCAGCATCGCCGCCCCTGATGCGGAGTAGCCGAGCGTGTAGGAACTCTCGCAGCGATTGGGCGACGATCTCGGGCGGGACCAATAGTGCACCGCTCTCGGCAGCGGCCGTCAAGTCAATGAGCGGCTCGATCGCTGCTTTGGGTTCCTGAGCTGACGGCTCACGGTTGGAACCGTGCTTGGGGTCAGGTTGCGGCATGATCAAGAGCTCCTCCCCCAGTGGACAGTTCCATCGCTGAGACGCCCAAGCCTCCGGTGGTCATGTACTCGACAACACTCT
>PMLV01000181.1 GCA_003160635.1 Acidimicrobiaceae bacterium
GCGTCAGTGTCCCGGCGGTGCGCTGCTCGGCGGGAGGTCGGCCCTCGCTCGCGTCGGGTCCGGCCACCCTGGCCCCGCTCCACCAGAAGCGTACGACCCGTTTTCAATCTCCTCCCCCGTCTCGAGAGAGCGGGAACTTGCGGTCGTCCACCTCGGCTCCGTAAGTTCCACCCTGCCCGGAGCGCGCACGTGCGCTCCGACCCGTCAGGGCCCGGCACGAGCAGAAGGGGGGACGATGGAATCGTCGGACGAAGCCCCGGCCAGCACCCCGTTCCAGATGACCATCGAGCGCGGCAAGATACGCGAGTTCGCGCAGGCCACCAAGTCGAAGAACCCCGACTACCTGAGCGCCGAGGCGCCTGTCTCGCCAACGACGTTCCTCGTGACCTCGACGTTCTGGCAGGATCCGGACAGTCATCGGGTCGGAGCCGGGTTCGCGAGTTACGACCGCATCCTGCACGGGGCGCAGGAGTACATCTTCTTCGGTGAGCCGCCCCGCGCCGGCACCACGCTGACGGTGCAATCGAGGCCGGGTCGGGTCTACGAGAAGACGGGTCGCCGCGGTGGCGTCATGACCTTCCACGAATTGGTGACCGAATACCGCGACGAGACCGGCCTGCTCGTCGCCGAGTCGCGTGGCACGGTGATAGAGACCAGCCGACCTCCCTCCGAAGGCCCGGCATGAACGCGCCCAAGGCCGGCGAGCTGGTAGCGGGAGCGGAGCTGTTCTCCGTCGGCGACGCGCCTCTGACCATCACCGACTTCGTGCGCTATCAGGGTGCGTCCGGCGACATGAACCCCGTGCATCACGACACCGAGTTCGCCCAACGCGCCGGCTTCCCCACACCCTTCGCCGTGGGCATGCGCCAAGCCGGGGTCCTGGCGACCTTCATGACCGATCGCTTCGGGGCGTCTGCCGTCCGACGGTTCAAGGTGCAGTGGAAGGAGCAGGCATGGCCGGGCGACGTCTTGACCTATGCGGCCACCGTCGCCGGCGTGCGCCGGGAAGGCGATGAACGCTTCGTCGACCTGGAGGCCACGGTGACGCGGCAGACGGGCGGGGTCCATCTGCAGGGCTGGGCCACCTTCGTCCTGCCATGACGTCCGAATTCAGCGGGCACTGCGTCATCGTCACTGGTGGGGGGCACGGCATCGGCCGCGCCCTGGCCGAGCGATTCGCGGCTGACGGGGCCAGGGTCGTGGTGGCCGATCGCCATGGTCCACGGGCGCAAAAGGTGGCGCAGCGCATCGGAGGCTTGGCCGTGCCCGGCGACGTGGCCAGCCCGGCAGCCATCGGTGCCCTGGTCGAACAGGCCGTCGCCACCTTCGGTCCCGTGCGGATCTTCTGTTCCAACGCTGGTATCACAGGAGGATTCGGGCTCGAGTCCTCCGTTGAGGAGATCGATGAGATCACCAGGATCAACCTCTTGGCCCACGTCTGGGCGGCCCAGGCCGTGGTACCGGCCATGCTCGAACAAGGTGGCGGTCACCTGGTCCAGACGTTGTCGTCGGCCGCCCTCATCAGCGGACCGGCCCCGATGGGGTACACGTTCACCAAGCACGGGGCTCTCGGATTCGCCGAGTGGCTCCAGCTGACCTACGCCCACCGCGGGATCAAGGTCACCTGCCTGTGCCCCAACCTCGTCAACACGGGCATGATCGGCCGGAACGAGGACGACGAGGCGGAGGGTGTGGCGTACACGCTCCCCGAGGGTCTCGGCGACATCGTCGAGCCCGAAGAATGCGCCCAGCAGACCGTGGCGGCCATGCGCGAAGGTCGATTCTTGGTGCTCCCCCACCCCCAGGTGGAGAGATCGTTCCGGCGCAAGGCCGAGGATTACGACACATGGCTGGCGCGGACGGCGGAGCGGCTGCGGCCCGCGACCTGATCAGAGGCGTCCCACCGGACGGTCAGCGCGGGAATCCACGTGGGCGCCCGCCGCTACGTGGGACGCGAGGGCGACGCGTTGTGGAGGACCTCGTCGAAGGGTCGGTCCTTGTCGGCTACGAACTCGCGGGGCATGCCGAGCACACGCTCGCTGATGATGTTGCGCTGCATCTCGTTGCTGCCCCCGCCCAGGCTGCCGCTTTGGCGCTGGAGGAACTCGACCCCCTTGAGTCCCGCCAGATCGCCGTCCTCCCACACTGCGGCGCCGGCCCCGGCGATCTCGAGTGCGATGTCCGCATGGCGCTCCGAGTTGGTCGCGGCGTAAAGCCGGTGCAACGATCCGCCCGGGCCGGGCAACGCGCCCGAATTGAGGGCATGGGTGATGCGCCCGATGAGTTGGGCCCCGACCAGGTCGTTGGCCCGAGCTTCGGCCACAAGCTGGATCACCCTCGGGTCCGATGCTCGTCCCGACGCCCGCGCCAACTCGATCAGGTCGCTCCGGCCTGCTCCATGATCCCCCCGCCCGCCGCTCGAGCCGCTGAGGTAGGGGGACCCGCCGCCCACCGCGTCACGCTCGTGGAACAAGAGGCGTGAGGCCACCGTCCAGCCGTCGTTGATCTCGCCGATCACATCCTCGATCGGAATGGCGACGTCGTCGAAGAACTCCTGGCAGAACTCGTTCGAGCCGTTCGACATCTTGATCTGTTGGACGTCGATGCCGGGCTGGTGGATCTTGATCATGAACATGGTGAGGCCGCGGTGTTTGGGCGCATGCCAGTCGGTGCGGGCCAGGCACATGGCATAGTCGCAGCGGAACGCACCGGAGCTCCAGATCTTCGAGCCGTTCAGGATGAAGACGTCACCGTCGCGCGTCGCCCGCGTGACCAGGCTCGCCAGGTCCGAGCCCCCCGACGGCTCGGAGAGGAACTGCACCCACATCTCCTCGCCGGAGATCATCTTGGGCACATGGGCCTGCTTCTGCTCCTCGGTGCCGAAGTCGAGCAACGTCGGGGCCAGGATGGAGAAGGTCGGGATGTTGAAGACCACCGGCATCTCATAGGGCGCTGTCTCCTGGGTGAAGGCGATCTGATGGGCGCGTGTGAGGCCGTGCCCGCCGTACTCCTTCGGAAAGCACAGACCGGCGAAGCCTCCGTCAAAGAGGATGCGCTGGAGTTCCCGGGCGCGGGTCCCCATCTCGTCGAGCGCCATCAGTTGGTGGTTCGTCTGGCCCTCCTGGAGTCGTGGCATGTTGTCCTCGAGCCAAGCCCGCGCCCGCAGGCGAAATGCCTCCAGGTCCTCCGTGCCCTCTTCCGCTGTCTCAATGCCCATGGTCGCCCTCCAATCCGAGTCCCCGTGCAATGCGCTCCCGGTGATCGTAGGGAGTGCCGAAGAGCGAGCGATCCTGCACGACCCGACGGATGTAGAGGTGGAGATCGTGGTCCCACGTGACGCCGATGCCGCCATGGAGCTGTAAGCAGTCCTGAAGGATCACCGGCGCCTTGTCCCCGATGTAGGACTTGGCCACGCTGACGAGCTCGAACGCCTTCTCGGACCGGCCGTCCACCGCCCGTGCCGCGGCGGCCGACGTGCCGAGGCAGGCTTCCGTCCACAATTTCATGTCGGCAAATCGATGCTTCAACGCCTGATACGACGCGAGCGGACGTCCGAACGAGTAACGGTCGAAGGAGTACGCGAGGGTGAAGGCGAGCACGTGGTCGGTGACGCCCACCATGGAGGCGCACTGGAGCGCGACGGCCAGCTCGAAGAGCCGCTCGATCTGTGGCGCCGCTCCTCCGACGTCGCCGAGCACCGCCTGCGGCCCCACGACGACGTTGTCGAACGACACCGTGGCGAAGCGTCGGACGAGGTCGATCCCCTCGGCCGCGACCACGCTGACACCTGGAGTGTCTGCCTCGACCACGAACTGGGTGACCGCGCCGTCGACGAGTGCCGCCACGACGAAGAACCCGGCTTCAGCGGCGGCCTCTGCCGGCGCCTTCTTGCCCGAGAGCACGAACTCGTCGCCCCGCCGGGCCGCCGTGAGCGTGACGGCGTCGGGGAGTCCGGGGTGCCGGGGTTCGGCGAGACACCACGTGGCGATGTTCTCGCCCGAGAGGAGGCCGGGGAGGTAGCGCTCCTTCTGGGCCTCCGTCGCGAACTCCGACAGCGCCGCCGCCACCACGTTCGTCGGAAGGAGGGGTCCCGGGGACACCCAGTGCCCCATGACCTCGGCCACGAGGGTCAGGTCGAGGAGGCCATGGCCCGACACACTCCCGCCTCCGTCGTCTTCGGACACGAGCAGCGACGTCCATCCGAGCTCGGCGCCTTGGCGCCACCATGCCGTCGGATACCCGGCCGGCTCCTTCTCGGCCCACTCCCGCACCGTCGAGAGCGGGCACGTGCGCTCGATGTACTTGGCCGTCGTCTCCCTGAAGAGCTCCTGGTCGTCTGTCAGCTCCAAGTCCACTCGCTCATCCTCTCTCCGCTATGGGCACCTCGCGCACAACCCGTGGTTCCGCTCCGGCGCCACCTCCCGCCGCGGGCATCCGGCACCCCGGGCGCGCCGTGGCGTCTACGACTCATTTCTGCATCTGTCCAATTGCGTCCCCTGGCCGATAGCGTCCCGTGGCCCCGCCCGCCGCGGACGACGACGTCGGCCGGACCTTACGTCGGCCAGAGCAGCGGGAGCGTGTCGACCTGGCGCAGGCCGAACATGAAGTTGAGCTCCGTTCCCGGGGCAATCTCGTAGTCGGGGATCCGCTTGTGCCACTCCCGCAGGGTGGTCCGCAGTTCGAGGCGGGCCAGGTGTGAACCCAGGCACCGGTGCACCCCGGCTCCGAACGCCAGGTGCTTGGTGTTGCGGGTGAGGTCCACGTCGTAGGCGTCGGGCAGCTCCTGCTCGTCCGTGTTGGCCGAGCCGATGCTGATGCCGACGTGCTCGCCCTTTTGGAACGGGCATCCTCCGAGCTCGAAGTCCTGCTGCACCACGCGGGGGACACCGGTGACCGGTGTCTCCCAGCGCAACAGCTCCTCGACCGCCGAGGGGATGGTGGCCGTGTCCTCCACGATCAATCGTCGTTGCCCGGGGTGCTGGGCCAGATACGCGAAGAAACACTCCAACGCGTCGGTCACGGTGTCGAGACCGGCCAGCAGGAAGAGGAAGCAGATGCCGAGGATCTCGTCGTCGGTCAGCTTGTCCCCGCCGACCTCGGCGGTGGCGAACATGGAGAGCAGATCATCTTGCGGCTTCTTGCGGCGGTCGGCCAGGGTCTCGGAGAAGAATCGCTCCACCTCGCCCGCATTGACGCGCTGCTGGGCCTGAATCTCTTCGAGGTCGTTGCCGGCGGGCCGCAAGATCCCGTTCTTCATCTCCAAGAACATGGCCAACTCCGACACCGGAAGGCCGAGCAACCGAAGGAAGACAGACGACGGGAGCGGCTCGGCCAGGGCGGTGGTGAACTCGCAGGAGCCGTCATCGATGAACCCGTCGATGAGCTCGTTGACGAGCTGGGAGATGTCCGGCTCGATGAGGTTCATTCGTTTGGGGGCGAAGATCGGATCCAAGAGCTTCCGGTACTTCGAGTGCTCCGGTGGGTCCACCTGCAAGGGGATGAGCGGCACCGACTGCCCGAGGTTCACCGCTTCCATGGCCGAGGAGAAGATCTCGGGATGTTGCAGCGCGAACTCAACCTCGCGTCGACCCATGATCGTCTGGCCACCGAAGGGACCGGGGACCACCGCCCCGACCGACCGGGCGAACTTGTAGAAGTCCTGCGGGTTTCGCCCGGTCTCGGGGTCCAGGAAGAGGTTCGGATCGAACGCGGGTGGAGCGACTGCGGTCTGCTCTTCGGTCACGACTCCTTCCGGGTCAGCGAATGAAGATCGGAAGCCAGGGTGGCGTGCGGCTTGGCCGGGCCCTTGCGCGTCGAACGGATCGACACGTCACGACCCGCCGCGCGCTCGCGCAGGGCCTTGACCGTGCACTGCTCCTTGGGGATGGTGGAGAAGGGGTCGTAGCTGAAGTGCTTCATGGCGTTCAGGTGCGTGATCCGGTTGATGTCGTGCTCGGGCAACTCGCCGATGTACTTCCACAACTGCTCGGGCGCCGTGGGCCACGTCGTGTCCGAGTGGGGGTAGTCGCACTCCCAGGTCACATTGTCCATGTTGAGGAAGTCGCGGCTGGCCACGCCGAAGGCGTCGTCGATGAAGCAGGTGATGATGTGCTGGTCGAACACCTCGCTCGGCAACTGGTGCCCGAAGTCCTGCCCGGTCCAGTAGTGGTGCTTCTGGTAGTTGTAGTCGATGCGCTCCAGGAAATACGGAATCCAGCCGATCCCGCCCTCGGACAGGGCCACCTTGAGATCGGGGAACTTGCGCAGCACGGGCGACCAGATGAGGTCGGCCGCCGCCTTGACGATGTTCATCGGGGTCAGGCTGATGAGGACGTCGATCGGCGCGTCGGGCGAGGTGATCACCATCTCCGAGGACGAGCCGATGTGCATGCACACCACCACGTTCTCGTCGCTACACGCCTTCCAGAACGGATCCCAGTGGTCGGTGTGCACGCTCGGCCAGCCCAGCTTGGAGGGGTTCTCCGAGAAGGTCACCGCATGGGCTCCCTTGGCTGCGCACCGGCGGACCTCGGCCGCCAGCACCTCGGGGTCCCAGATGGCCGGGATGGGGCAGGGGATGAAACGACCGGGGTACGAACCGCACCACTCGTCGATGTGCCAGTCGTTGTAGGCGCGGACCATGGCCAGGGCCACGTCCTTGTCCTCCGTGCGGGCGAAGAGCTGGCCGCAGAACTGGGGGAACGACGGGAAGCACAGCGACCCGAGCACGCCGTTGGCGTCCATGTCGCGGACCCGTTCGTGGATGTCCCAGCAACCGGGCCTGATCTCCTCGAACGACGTGGGCTCCATGCCGTACTCGTCGGGCGGGCGCCCCGCCACGGCGTTGAGCGCGATGTTGCCCAGCTCGGCCCCTTCGTAGAGCCATGCACTCGTCCCGTCGGCCCGCGTGACGAACTTCGGGGCGAGATCGACGTACTTGGCCGGGAGCCGGCCCTCGAACACGTTTGGCGGCTCGACCAGGTGGTCGTCCACGCTGACCAGGATCAGATCATCTACATCCACTGAGGAAACCCCCTGTTCGCCCTTCGCATGTCTCCGCTCGGAGCCCAACTGGCTCGGGCTTGCGGCGGACCGTCAATTGCAAGGTAGCACGTCCGTTCTCCGGGGTGACCAGCAGCAGGGCCTCCCCTCCCGCGGGCGGCGCCCCGCTCCTCGTTGAATGGCAGGCCCACGCGAGAGGATGCCAGACTGACCCGGCGTCAGAAGGGGGGAATCGCACGTGAGCACACCGACATCGAGCCAATCGCCGCACGACTCCGCCGAGCTGGGGACCGGCGCGCCGAGGATCCTCGAGGGCCGCCGGGTCGTCGACTGCTCGGAGAACATGGCGGGCGCCGTGGCCGGGCTCCTGCTGGCCGAAGCCGGGGCCGACGTGATCAAGGTGGAGCGTCCGGGCGGCGACCCCACCCGGAGCTCGCTGGGCTTCCTCACCTGGAACCGCTCCAAGCGGAGCGCCGTGCTCGACCTCGAGACCGAGCACGGCCAAGCAGAGCTGCACCGCCTCCTCGCCGGGGCAGATGTCCTGATCCACACCTTCGGACCGACCGCGGCCGCGGAGCGGACACTCGGTGACGCGGAGCTGGAGGCCCGGCACCCGCACCTCATCACGAGCACGGTCCTCGGCTGGCCGGCCGGCCACCCCAGCGCCGACGGGCCCGGCGACGACCTGCTGGTGAGCGCCCGCCTCGGTCTGTGCGACGAGCAGCAGGGCCATCGCGACGGGCCGGTCTTCCTCCGCTTCCCCTTCGGGAGCTGGTGTGCCGTCTACCTGAGCACCATCGGGATACTGGCCCGACTGATCCAACGCGAACGGGGAGGGGCCGCGGGCGGGCGGGCGCATACCAGCNNCCGACCATGATGCACTGGGCCCGGGCCGAGACACCCGGCCCGGGCTTCTCGTGGGGCCTGCCCAAAGACCTCGTGCCCTCGATGTTCGAGGCCGGCGACGGGACCTGGATCCACCTGATGCGCAACGCCGACGTCGACTCGCCGCTCATGGTCCAGGCCCTCGAGGACATGGGCGAGGAGGGAGTGGCCGCGGCGAACGCCGCCTTCGGCGGCCAGGCCACGCCCGGCTATCCCAATTTCGGGGCGAACCAGGTGGCCTTTCGGACCAGGCCGGCCCAGGAATGGCTCGAGGACTTCTGGACGCACGACATCCCGGCCCAGCCTTGCGCCCCTTACGGCGCCATCCTGGCCGACGAGCAGGCCCGGGTGAACGGCTACGTCACCGAGGTGGTCGATCCGGTCCGGGGGCGGATGATCCAGGCCGGGACGCCCTTCTCCACCTCGCCGCCCTCCCGCGTGACCAGGCCGGCCCCTGCGCTGGGCGCGCACACCGAGGAGGTGCTCGCCGAAGCGTCGACGCGCCGGGCCGATGACGGGTCCGACGCCGGGCGACCGTCAACGGGAGCGTCCGTGCGCTCGCCCCTGCAGGGCCTGCGCGTCCTCGATCTGGGGAACTTCCTCGCCGGACCCCTCGGCCCCATGCTGTTGGCCGACCTCGGCGCCGACGTGATCAAGGTGGAGGCAACGACGGGCGACAAGATGCGCCATGTGGAAAGGGTCTTCGCCGCCTGCCAACGGGGCAAGCGGGGGGTGGCACTCGACCTCAGGTCGCCGGCCACCCGTCCCGCCCTCGAGGCCCTCGTGGCGTGGGCGGACGTGGTGCACCACAACCTGCGGATGCCCGCCGCCCGCAAGCTGGGACTCGATTACGAAGCGCTGCGGGCGATCAACCCCGACCTCATCTACTGCCATGCCAGCTCCTACGGCCCCAAAGGGGAGAGAGCCGACTGGCCCGGCTATGACCAGCTCTTCCAGGCCTCGGCCGGATGGGAAGTGCTCGGCGGCGGTGAGGGGAACGACCCGATGTGGTTCCGCTTCGGGTTCATGGACCATCTGTGCGCCATGGGCTCGGCCGTCGCCACCTTGCTGGCCGTCTATCACCGGGACCGGACCGGCGCCGCCCAGTTGGTGACCGGATCGCTGCTCGGCGGTGGCGTCCTCACCAACAGCGAGACCTTCCTCCAGGACGGCGGCCTGGCCGCCTCGGCCGCACTCCTCGACCACGAGCAGATGGGGCTGTCCCCGGGCTACCGCCTCTACGCCCTGGCCGATGGCTGGATCGCTCTGTGCGCACTCGAAGAGGGCCAGCTCGAGCGGGCCTGCGCCGTCGTCGGGGCGGAAGACCCGGCGGGGCTGGTCGCCGCGCTGGCCGGTGCATCCTGCGAGACC
Source organism: Acidimicrobiaceae bacterium (assembly GCA_003160635.1). GTDB lineage: Bacteria > Actinomycetota > Acidimicrobiia > Acidimicrobiales > RAAP-2 > Bog-473. The sequence goes on from PMLV01000181.1 coordinate 9,259, forward strand.
ACGCTGCGCGCCCTGCACGATGCCGGCGTGCCTTGCGAACCGGTGACCCTCGACCAGGGGGAGGCGTTCCTCGACGACCCCTTGTTCCGAAAGCTCGGCCTGGTGGCCTCCTACCCACACGCCGAATGGGGCGAGCTGGAGCAGGTCGGCGCCCTCTGGAGCCTGGGAGACCTCGAGGTGAGCCTGGATCTGGCGCCACCCGCGCTGGGAGAGCACACGGTCGAGGTCCTCACCGAGCTCGGCCTGGACGAAGATCTGATCGCCACGCTGCTGGCTGAATCCGTCGCCGTACAGTCGCCCTCGACCGTCGCGCCGGCCCGAGCCGGATGACCACGACACACAGGCGCCCGATGCGCCCGATACGCCTGAGCCCGACAAGCAGGACAAGGAGTTCGTCATGACCGAACAGAGCACGACCGTGGTGGTGCCTGAGCTCTCCGACCGGAACCGTCACTTTTGGCAGGGCGGCGAGAAGGGGCAGCTGGTCTTCATGCGCTGTCAGGACTGCGGCTACTACCTCCACCCCCCCATCCCGATCTGCCCGCGGGACCAGTCGAAGAACCTGGCCCCCGAGGCGGTGAGCGGGCGGGCCACGCTGGCCACCTACACCGTCAACCATCACGGCTGGCTACCCGGGTTCGAGCTGCCCTACGTCGTGGCCCTGGTCGAGATCGTCGAGCAACCCGCGCTCCGCTTGACCACCAATGTGATCAATTGCCCGCTGGAGGAGGTTCGCATCGGGATGGCGCTCCAGGTTGTGTTCCGCCACATCGAGGACCCGCACGGCGACGTGTGGTTGCCGCTGTTCGAGCCCGAAGGAGGCCAGAAGTGAGTACCCGCGAGGACCGGCCCGAGAAGCAGTGCGCCGTATCGGGCATCGGCCAGTCCGACATCGGGCGCCGGCTCGGGCGCGACCCCCTCGAGCTCACGCTCGATGCCTGTTACGCCGCGGTGGCCGACGCGGGCCTGAAGCCATCGGACATCAACGGGCTCTCCACCTATCCGGGCAACATGTCGCAGCCCAAGGGATTCACCGGCGGCACCGCCTACGAGGTGATCGACGCCATGCGCCTCGAGGTGGACTGGTACGACAGCGGTGTCGAGACCCCGGGCCAGCTCGGTTCGGTGATCAAGGCCATCCTGGCCATCGGTGGCGGCCTGGCCGACCACGTCCTGTGCTTCCGCTCGGTCTGGGAGGGCAGCGCGCAAGGAACCGGCGGGCGGGCCAGCCTCGGGCCCGGCGGTGGCGGTGGCGGCGGCGGTGGCGGCGGCACGATCTATGCCGGTGACTTCCAGCAATGGATGCTGCCCTTCGGCTCGGCCGGGGCACCCATTTGGGTCGCCCTGTATGCCCAGGCCCACATGGACCGCTATGGAACCACCTCCGAACAACTGGCGCAGATCGCGCTCAATGGCCGGCGCAACGCCGGGCTGAACCCCAAGGCGATCTACCGCGATCCGCTGACCCTCGAGGACTACTTCAACTCCCGGATCATCACCACGCCCTTGCGCCTCTTCGACTGCGATGTGCCGTGCGACGGCGCCACCGCCTTCGTCATCTCGCGGCGCGAGCTGGCCCGGGACCTGGCCAAGCCGCCGGTCTACATCGAGGCGATGGGCACGGCGATCCACGACCGGCCCAGCTGGGACCAGCTGAAGGACCTGACCCGCACGGTCGGCACCGATGCGGCCGCCCAGATGTGGGGCCGCACGTCCCTCACGCCGGCCGACGTGGACATCGCCCAGATCTATGACGGGTTCAGCTACCTGACCATGCTCTGGCTCGAGGCATTGCAGCTCTGCGGGAAAGGCGAGAGCGGGCCCTTCGTCGAGGGCGGCTCACGCATCGCGCGCGACGGCGCCCTCCCCCTCAACACAGCGGGCGGGCAGCTGTCCGCCGGCCGACTCCACGGCTACGGCTTCCTCCACGAGGCCTGTGTCCAGCTCCGGGGTGAGGGCGGCGAGCGCCAGGTGCCGAGCGAACCGAAGGTGGCGGCGGTGGCAGCCGGAGGCGGCAACACATGCGGATGTCTCTTGGTCACCACCGAGGCCTGATGCAGCCGCCGCGCCCCGTGCACCGCACCCGCTGACCGGCCGGTGCGACTGCGGCCAACCCATCGCCAGGCCGGGAGCCCCGCCTTCCGCCAGCCCGGTGGAGCGTGGGACGTGCCGACCCTCGACGCCTTGGGCTCCCACGTCACCGGCGCCGGCAACGGTGCAGCCGACATCGCCGACTCGCAGCAGCGCCTCGACCGGCGAACCGAGGCACGCCTCGTGGCGGCACTGGCGGGCGGCCTGCGGGCGGCCGGCGTGGCCCGGGGTGACGCGGTGGCCTGGCAGCTCCCGAACTGCATCGAGGCCTACCTGCTCTTCCGGGCCTGCTGGCGTCTGGGGGCGGTGGCCGCCCCGATCCACCACCTCCTCGGCGCCTCGGAGGTCGACCGGATGCTGGCCTCGGTGGATCCGAAGGTCGCGCTCTCGCGCCAGGGGCTCCCGGCCGCCGACCGGAGCGGCGTCCGCCTGGCTGAGAGAGACCACCCGGAGTGGGAGGCACTGTGCGCCGCTCCCCCGGTCGACGCGGGGTCAGCGAGGGGTTCCGACCTGGCCGTGGCCCTCTTCACCTCGGGCTCGACCGGGGAGCCCAAAGTCGTGCTCCATAGCCACCGGGCGCTCTCGTACAAGGCGATCTCCCTGGTCGGCGCCCATGGGCTCTCCTCCGCCGACACGGTGCTGACGCCCGCCCCCCTCTCGCACATCTCGGGGCTGATGAGCGGCATCCTGGTCCCCGGCGTGGCCGGCATGCGCGTGGTCCTCATGGAGCGCTGGGATCCCGAGCGAGCGGTCGATACCGTGCAGCGCGAGGGGGTGACCTTCATGGTCGGGCCACCGACCTTTTTCTCCTCCATGGCCGGGGCTGCGAACTTCTCGCGTGAAGCCGCTGCGCCCATCCGCCTGCTGTCGGTTGGATCGATGACCGTCAGCCCGGAGTTCGTGGCGGCCACCGCCGAGGCGTTCGGGGCTTCCGTCAAGCGGACCTACGGGTCGACCGAGGCGCCGAACGTCACCACATCGACCTGGAACGATCCTCCGGAGCGGGCCCGCGAGACCGACGGGCGGGCCGTGGGGTCGGTCGAGTTGCGCCTCATCGATCCCGAGACCCGGCGCCAGGTGGCGGCAGGTGAGCCGGGCGAATTGGTGGTGCGAGGTCCCGAGATGTTCTGTGGCTACGCCGACCCAGCCCAGACCGCAGCCTCCATGACGAGGAGCTGGTTCCGCACCGGTGACCTCGCCACCCTCGACGAGGCCGGATGGTTGACCATCATCGGCCGGCTCAAGCAGCTGATCATCCGGGGAGGCGAGAACATCGTGCCGGCCGAGGTCGAGCGGGTGCTCGAGGCCCACCCGGCTGTCGAGCAGGCGGTGGTGGTCGGCTACCCCGACGACCGGCTGGGGCAGAAGGTGGCGGCGTGCGTCGTCGCCCGTGCGCCGTTCGACCTCGAAGAGTGCCGCTCGTGGTTCCGCTCCCGCGGGGTCGCCCTCTTCAAGACCCCCGAGCGCGTGATCGCGGTCGACAAGTTCCCCGTCCTCGGACTGGGCAAGCCCGACCGCAACGCCGTGGCGGCGCTGGTCAGTCGGGAGCTTTGAGCTCGCCGATGCCGAAGGTCTCCATCATGGAGTCCTCCAGGTACTCGGGACCGTCCAAGGTCGGGACGAACCACCCGGTGGGGCACATGGTGAGCACCTCGACGAAGGTGAAGCCCGCTCCCGCCATCTGCAGTTCCAGGGCGCGGCGGATCATCCGCTTGGTGCGGGCGATCATGCCCGGGGTGTTGACCGCACCGCGGGCTACGTAGGCGGCGCCCTCGATCTGGGTCAGCAGCTTCGCCACGTCGATCGGGTACCCGTGCTCCTCGGCCTCACGACCCTCGAGGCTCGTCTTGGTCCGTTGCCCGATGACGGTCGTCGCCGTCATGTGGCCGCCCGTGTCCCCGAAGACGCCGTTGTTGAAGAGCAGCGCCGTCACCTTCTCGCCCCGCGCGGCGGCGTGCAGCACCTCGTGCAGGCCCTCGCTCACCATGTCGCCGTCGCCCTGCAGTGTGAGGACGGCGGCGGCGGGCTTCATCCGCTTGACGCCGGTGGCCACCGCTGGAGCGCGGCCGTGGAGGCATTGCAGCGAGTCGATATCGCTGATCCTCATCATCTGGGTGTAGCACCCGTGTCCGGCGATGAGGATGGCACGACGCTCGAGCTCGAGCTCGACCAGGGAGTCGAGGACGAGGCGCCACGCCACGGGATGCCCGCATCCCGGGCACAGGTCGTGCTCGGAGGACTGGAGCAGGTTGGGCTTGAACTCGGCGACGCGGTGGGCGGCGCGCTCGGGCGCGGTGGTGATGTCGACAGTGGTCATGCGACTCCTCTCACAGCGCGGCGGCGACGGGCTCGCCCACCGCTCGGCGTACGCGCTGACGAACCTCGTCAGCGTTCAACAGGTCACCTTGGCGCATGCCGGACTCGTCCTGGGAGACCCCGCCGATGGCCCGGATCACCGAGCGGTCATGCGCGTACATGCGGACGTCGTCGATCATCTGGCCGGCGTTGAGCTCGTAGGTCAGCACGTGGCGCTTTCCCCTGGTCGCCTCGGCCAGCCCGACGGCCGGGAACGGCCACAAGGTGATGGGCCGGAAGGAACCGACGGACAACCCCTCCGCGCGCAGGTCGTCGACGACCCGGTCGACGAAGACCGACGTCGTGCCGAACGAGACGATCAAGGTCTCGGCGTCCTCGGCCCGGTAGGTCTCGAAGCGTTGCTCGGTGGCCTCAATGTGGGCGTACTTGTCGGCGATCGTGTTCCAGGCCCGGTCCGGGCCGACGCCTGGGGTGTTGGGCTTGCCCCGGTTCCAGGTCCAGATCTGGCGGGCCCGTCCGGTACCGCTCATGGTGCCGTCGAGCGCCCAGTCCTTCGGCTCGAGGGGACCGAATTCCATGGCCCCCACCTCGATGCCCACCGAGGTGTGGGCGATGACGTAATCGCCGTAGAGGATGACCGGGGTGCGATAGAGGTCGGCCAGGTGGAACAGCTCCTGCGTGTGTGCGACGGCCTCGGGGATGTCCTTGGGCGCCAAGGTGATGGTGCGGTAGTCGCCCCAGCCACCCCCGCGGGTCGACTGGAAGTAGTCCTGCTNNCCTGCTGGCCCCGGGCCATGTTGAAGACGACCAGTGGCAACTCGTTGAGCGCCAGCTCGGCGATGCCCTCTTGCATCAGGCTGATCCCCTGCCCGCACGAGCCGGTGGCCGCCCGGGCCCCGGTGGCCGCCGCCCCGAGAGCCATGTTGATGGCCTCCATCTCGCTCTCCGCGTTGATGCACACGCCCCCGGCGGCCGGGAGCTTCTTCGCCATGTTCTCCAACAGCTCGGTGAAGGGCAGCATCGGGTAGCCGGTGAAGAAACGACATCCGGCCAGGATGGCCGCATCGGCCACGGCGTCGCTCCCTTGCATGAGACGGGGCGCCATGTCAGTCCTCCTTTTCCGCGGCCGACGCGNNCAGCCCTCGCGCAACTCGGGCAGGTTGAAGCCGGCGTCGTTCGTGGTGCTCGACATCGACAGCACGTTGGGCCGGCAGGCCGGGATGCACAACCCGCAGCCCTTGCAGCGCTCGGCGTCCAGCACGACGGTGCCCCGCGTCAGATGGGCTCTCGCCGTGCTCACGACGCCACCGCCGTATCGTGCTCCCACGCCGACGCACCGTGCGCCGGGAGGAGGGCCGCACCGGCCCGCAGCGCCCGCCCATTCGCCTCGAGGTGCTGCGTCCGGTAGGCCGGCACCAGCTCGCGCATGGCGACGATCGCGCTGTCGAGGCTGACGAGCCCGGTCAGGGCCACGAATGCGCCCAGCAGGACGAAGCCGGCGCTCATCGGGTTGCCCAATTCGGCCGCCACGTCGCTCGCCGCCACCTCGAACACCTTGGCCTCGGGCACGTCGACGGGCCGGTTGAACAGCGAGGAATTGACGACGACCACGGCCCCGGGGGCCAGGTTGGGTTGGATAGTGGTCCAGTAGCTCGGATCCATCACGTAGGCCGACCAGGCCGAGGTGGCCACCGCCAGCGCCCGCAAGGCCCCGTCGCCGATGGTGACCTCGGCGTTGGTCATCCCACCGCGCATGCCGCCCCCGTAGCGGGGCACCAGCATGACCTGGCGTCCCTCGGCGATCGCCGCCGTGGCGAGGGTCTTCGAGGCGATCTGGACGCCCTGCCCCCCGACCCCTGTGAACAGCACTTCTCTCTCCACCAGTCCTCCTAGGACCCGAATTGTCGGACCAGTTTGGCCCGCTGCACCTGGCCCGTTGCCGCGGTGCGTGGAAGCACCGCGGCCTGGACCACCCTACGTGGGTGTTTGTACGCCGCCAAACGTTCTCCGATGTGGGTCCGCAAGCCCTCGACGCTGGGAACCTCCGCTCCCTCGTGCAGCACGACGACCGCGCAGACCACCTCGCCCCACTGGGGATCAGGGATGCCGACGATCGCCAGGTCGGCAATGCCGGGGTAGCCCGCCAGCGCCGACTCGACCTCGACCGGGGCCACCGTCTCGCCTCCGGTGCGGATGACTTCCTTCTTGCGGCCCACGATGTACAGGTAGCCCTCGTCGTCCTGCTCGGCCAGGTCCCCGGTGTGGTACCACCCGGCTTGGAGGGCCTGTGCGGTCTCGACGGGAAGCTCGAAGTAGCCGGCCATCAGCCGGTCGCTCGTGATCAGGAGCTCCCCGTCGTCCGCCACCTTGGCCTGGACCCCGGGGATGGGATGGCCGACGCTGCCGGGATGGGTGAACAGATCCGGGTCCCGCAGCCCCACGGCGCGGGCGGTCTCGGTGGACCCGTAGTTGACGGTCGTGCGGGCCGCCGGGAACCGCTCCTTGATGCCCACCAAGAGCTCCTGTGTGACCTGTGAGGTCCCGGTCAGGGCCCACTCGACACAGCTGGTGTCGACCGCCATGTCGCTTTCGAGGATGCGCCGCCACACCGCCGGGATGCAGTAGATGACCGAGGGTGACCAGCGCCCGACGGCGCCGAGCAGCTGTGACGCGTCGGCCCGGCGGACGAGATGTGCGGCGTGCCGGGCGGACCAGGCCATCATGGCGAAGTTCCAGCCCGCCATGTGGAAGAGGGGGAACATGACGACCTCACCGGCGCCACCGGTGGTCGAGTAGGCAGCCGCGCCGGCATGGGTGCGCAGCCAGGTGGCGCGCTGGGAGACCATGACGCCCTTGGGCTGGCCCGTGCTCCCGCTGGTGAGGAAGATGGTGCAGATGGCGTCCTCGTCGGGGAGCGGCACCGGCGGTGGGGCGGAGGTCGCGGCGAGCGCCAGAGCGCTCAGATCGAAACCCGGCTGCACACCCTGGCCGCCCACGGTGATGAGGATCATGTCGCGCCCGGCCACGAGCTGCTCGGCTCGTGCCGCGTGCGCCGGATCCACGATCAGCACCTGCGGGCGCACGTAGTCGATGGCGGCCGCGGCCTCGTCATCGGTATAGGCCGGGTTCAGTGGCACGAAGGCCATCCCGATCCGGCTCAGGGCGAAGTAGAGCCCGACGCCCTCGAGCGTGGTGTCGGACCACCACGCCGCCCGCTCGCCCCTGCGGGCGCCGAGCGCGAGCAGCGCGTTGGCGTAGCGGTTGGAGAGGCGGTCCACCTCACCGAAGGTCAGCTGCTCATCGCCCAGTGTCACCGCCAGACGCGCCGGTGCCGTGCCTGCGGCGCAGGCCAGCACGTCGTTGGCAATGAGCGGCATGGTTGCTCCCCCTTGGAGGACGGCGTGAAGACCCGGCGCCCCGTCTCGCCCCTGAAAGCATGCCACGCCGGCCGGGACCCCCGGCCCGGCCGGGCGCTGGGATATCGTGCGGTACGACGCGCCACGTGACGAGACGACGGTGCGACGAACGTGGAGGGGGCGCATGAACAGATTGGCGGACAAGGTCGTCATCATCACCGGAGCCGGTGATGGGCTGGGCGAGGTCATGGCACACCTCTTCGCGAGCGAAGGCGCCCACCTGACCCTGGCGGGACGCCGCACCGAGCTCCTCGAAGGCGTGGCGGCTGCGGTCCGCGCCAAAGGTGCCCGGGCGATCGCCCGCACGACCGACGTCACCGACGAGGCGGCGGTCATCGCCATGGTGGCCGACACCGTGGCCGAGTACGGGCGGGTCGACGTCATGTGCAACAACGCGGCCCAACCCGGCAAGGACCTTCACATTTGGGACCAGACACTCGAGAACTGGAACGCCACCATCGCGGTCGATGTGACCGCGGCCATGCTCTGCAGCCGGGAGGTCGTCAAACAGAGCATGCTGGAGCGGCAGAGCGGGTCCATCGTCAACTTCTCCTCCACCGCCGGCCTCGAGGGGATCGAGCGCAAGAGCCACTACAGCACGGCGAAGGCGGGCCTGCGCACGCTGACCAAGGTGGTGGCCAAAGAGGTCGGCCCGCACGGCATCCGGGTGAACTGCCTCGTGCCCGGAGGCATCCAGACCGACCTGCTCCGCAACTACTGGCGGCGGCTGGCCGAGGAACAAGGGGTCACGTGGGAGGACATCCGTGACAAGGGCGCCCGGTCCACCGCCCTGCGCCGCATCGCCACGCCCGAGGAGATCGCCAACGTGGCGCTGTTCCTCGCCTCCGACGAGTCGAGTGCCATCACGGGGCAGTCGATCGTGGCCGATTGCGGCTCCCAAATGCCCGGATGAGCGAACCCGCACCGTTGTGGGAACTCCACCACCCGTCGGCCGAGCTGGTGGGGGCGTGGCGGGAAGCCGGTCTCTGGCAGGACGACCCGCTGCCCTTGGGGAAGATGGTCGACGACTCGCTCCTGAGGTTCGCCGACCGTCCCTTTACATTCCGCTCCGATTCCCGCCCCTGGAAGGGCACGTACGGGGAGATCCGCCAGCTCGCACTGCGGGCGGCCGAGGGCCTGTCCCGCCGCGGCATCTCGAGCGGCGACATCGTCGCCTTCCAACTTCCCAACTGGGTGGAGGCTGCCGTCACGTTCTACGCCGTCACGTATCTCGGTGCGGTGATCGTGCCGATCGTGCACACCTACGGTCCAAAGGAAGTGGCCTATATCCTGCGGCGGAGCGATGTCCGGCTGTTCGTGACCGCCAACCGCTTCGGGCACACCGACTACCTCTCCCACCTCGACGGGGTACGGGCCGACCTCCCCGGTCTCGAGTCGGTGATCGTGGTCGGCGACGGGCCCCTCCCTGGGGGCACCGAGAGCTTCGGTGCCCTGCTCGATTCGCCGCCGCTCGACACCCCGTCGTGGGGCGACCCTCGTGGCCCGGTGGTCATCGCCTACACCTCGGGCACCACGGCCGACCCCAAGGGGGTCATCCACAGCGACGTGACGCTGATGGCCGAAATGAGCCACCAGACCACCATGCGAGGCTCAGGCGGTCGGCCCGACGCGGCTTCGCTCGTGGGCGCACCGCTCGGCCACGCCGGCGGCATGTATTCCTCCCTCCTCACTCCCCTGCCCGCCGGGATCCCCATCCACCTCATCGACAAGTGGGATCCGGCCGCCGTGTTGGCGGCCATGCTCGAGGACGGGCTCTCGTCGGGCGGCGGCGTGACCTTCTTCCTCACGTCGCTGCTCGATCATCCCGACTGCACCCCGGCGCATCACGCGCTCATCGGGAGGGCCGGCATGGGCGGTGCCCCGGTGCCGCCGGCGGTGTCGGACCGGGCCGAGGGACTGGGCATCGACATCTTCCGCTCCTACGGCTCGACCGAGCATCCCTCCATCACCGGGAGCTACGGCGATGCGCCAGCCGCCAAGCGCAAATACACCGACGGCCGCCCGCTCCCGGGCGTGGAAGTGCGCCTGGTCGACGACGACGGCCACGACGTCGAACCGGGCGCCCCCGGCGAGATCCTCAGCCGGGGCCCGGACATGTTCCTCGGCTACACCGATTCGCGGTTGACGCGCCAGGCCATCGATGCGGACGGTTGGTTCGCCACCGGCGACATCGGGCAGGCCGACGAAGACGGCTACTTCACCATCGTGGACCGCAAGAAGGACATCATCATCCGCGGCGGCGAGAACATCAGCGCGCTGGAAGTCGAAGAACTCGTCCTGCGCATGCCCGGCATCGTCGAGGTGGCGGTAGTGGCCGCACCGGACCCCCGCCTGGGCGAGCACGCGTGCGCCTTCGTGCGGCTGGACTCCGATGCCCGCGAGTTGGCGCTGCCCATGCTCCGGTCCCATCTCGAGGCATCAGGTCTGGGTCGCCAGAAGTGGCCCGAGGAGCTGCGGATCGTCGACGACCTCCCCCGCACCCCCTCGGGAAAAGTGCGCAAGGCCGACCTGCGGAGCCAACTCCGCCAAGAGGCCGGGGCTTCGTGAGTCCGCGTCACCTGAAGCTCAGCGCGCGCCGCGCAAGAGCCGACCGGGGCGCGCGCCGGTGTCCTTCCCGTGGTCCCGCGTGACCTCGCCCGCCACGATCGTGTAGTCGTAGCCTTCGGCGTCCTGGAGGAGACGCCGGCCGCCAGAAGGGAGATCGTGCGCCATCTTTGGGCTGCCGAGCCGCAGGTTCTCGAAGTCGATGACGTTGATGTCGGCCCGCAGTCCCACCTCGAGACTGCCACGGTCTCCCAAGCCGTACAGCGTGGCCGTGTCCTTCGTCTGCTTCTTCACCACGAATTCGAGTGGCAGGCCTTCGCCGCGCACCCGGTCCCGGGCCCAGTGCGTCAACATGTAGGTGGGGATCGAAGCGTCGCAGATCATGCCGCAGTGCGCACCCCCGTCGGAGAGACCCGACACCGACTGCGGGTGCAGGAGCATCTCACGAATGACGTCGTGGCTCTCCCAGGCGTAGTTGTAGATCGGGAGCAGCATCATGGCGCGGCCGTCATCCTCGAGCATGAGGTCGTAGAACAATTCGAGCGGCGGCACTCCTTTGACTGCGGCGAGCCTCGCCAGGGAATGCTCCGGCAAGGGTTCGTAGTCCAGCGTCGGACCCAGCGGGTACAGCCGGTACACGAACCTCTCGAGAGCGGCCGGCACCTCGTCCCACACCACAGAGGGATTGGCCGGAAGGTTGTCCTCGCCCAGGATCGCCGCACGCACGGCCGGCTCGCGCAACCGGGCGACGAGCTCGGGCAACGGAAGGTGGGAGAGCGCGATGAACGAGGGCCGCTTGGCGAACGCATGGTGCGTCTGCAGGCCGACGAGCATGCCGAAAGGTCGGCCCGCCACCTGCGGGTAGCACTGGGACCCATCGGCGCAGGCCTCGAGCGATTCGGCCAGGAGCATTCTCCACTGCTCGGGATCGTCCTCCACCTGGTTCATGCCGAAGGTGACCGGGCGCCCGATCTCGGCCGAGAGCTTGCGCATCCACGCCATCTCCACCGGGGCCTTGATCACGTCCAGCCCGTCGGCTCCGGCTGGCGCCAACTCGAACACGCCGGTACCGGCATCGCGCAAGGCGTACCCCAGTGCGAACAACTCGTCGTGGGCGGCGAACGTACCGGGGACGGGCTCGCCGTCCATGGCCCGGTGCCCCAGCACCCGTGAGGTGGTGACGCCCAGCGCACCGGCCTCGATCGCCTCGCGCACGATGGCGCGCATCTGCGCGATGTCCTCGGGTGTGGCCGGCTCGTTGCGAGCCCCCCGCTCCCCCATGACGTACCCCCGCACCGCACCGTGGGCGATCTGGGCGCCCACGTCGACCGTCATGCGTCGTCGGTCGAGCACGTCGAGATACTCGGGGAACGTCTCCCACCCCCAGGTGATCCCTTCGGCCAGCGCGGTTCCGGGGATGTCCTCCACCCCCTCCATCAACTGGATCAGCCACTCTTCCTGACCCGGCCGCACCGGTGCAAAGCCGACGCCGCAGTTCCCCATGACGAGCGTCGTCACCCCGTGCGCCGAGGACGGGCTCATCTCGTCGTCCCATGTCACCTGACCGTCGTAATGGGTGTGGATGTCGACGAAGCCGGGCGTCACGATCCGATCGGTGGCGTCGATGACCACGACGGCGTCACCGTCCACCGTTCCCCCCACCATGGCGATCCGCCCGTCCTGCACCGCCACATCGCCCACGAAGGGCTCCCCACCGCGCCCGTCGACGATCTTGCCGCCGCGGATAATCAGGTCATACATGGCAAACCCCCCGAAACGTGGTGGAGCGACTCTACCGCCCCGAATTCCCTCCCGTCGGGGTCGCGGCCTACTGTGAGCAGCGGGGCCGCCGGCCGGTGCGCATGCGTCCGAGGCAGCGACAGCCACCAGCACATGGCGCAGTGCCCACACACGACGCAATGAATGGAGACCGCATGGAATGGAATACCCGATCCGCCATCGTGACGGGAGGCGCCGGCGGACTCGGCGCGGCCACCGTTCGGAGCTTGACCGCCATGGGCATGCAGGTCGTCGTCTTCGACCGCGCCCTCGATGCCGGCAAGGAGCTCGTCGCCACTCTCGGCCGTGGCGTGGCCGTGGGTGGTGACGTCAACAACGATGCCGACGTCGCGGCGGCCATCGATGCGGCATCAGCGTTGGCCCCCTTGGCGGTGGTGGTCAATGTGGCGGGGGGCGGAGCCGGGGGTCGCACCCTCTCACGGGACAACATCCCGCTCGACATGCAGGTCTTCCGCGGCGTCATGGAGCTCAACGCCTTCGGCACCTTCAACGTCACCAGGCTCTGCGCCGCGCGGATCGCCACCAACGAAGCCGACGAGCACGGACAGCGTGGCGTCGTGGTGAACACCGCCTCCATAGCCGGCTACGAAGGGCAGACGGGCCAAATCGCCTACGGGGCCGCCAAGGCGGCCATTTTGGGCATGAGCCTGCCTCTGGCGCGCGACCTGGCACCCGTGGGCATTCGCGTCTGCGCCATCGCCCCCGGGACCATGGGAACACCGTTGATGATGAGCGCTCCCGACGCGTTGAAGGACAAACTGGTGGAGAACATCGTGTTCCCCCGCCGCATGGGAGAGCCCGAGGAATTCGGATTGCTCGTCGAGAGCATCGTGCGGAACCCCTACCTCAACGGGGAGAACATCCGGCTCGACGCCGCACTCCGCTTCCCTCCCAAATAGCTCGCCCGCTACCCCGTCGGGGGGGTCTTGAGCATGGCTCCTGCGTCGACACGGATGTTCAGGCCCGTGATGTAGCGCGACTCGTCACTGGCCAAGAAGGCCATCAGGTTGCTGATGTCACGCGGGTCCACATACGGGATCGGCATGGCCTGCATGAGGGGCAGGTAGTCGATGACATCCTCGCGCGTCGGGTTTTCGAGGTCGCGGCGGAACGCCCGGTAGACGTCGACGTTGTGCAGCAAGTCGGTATCGCAGTTGGTGGGATGCACACCGTTCATCCGGATCATGTGAGGTGCGAGCTGAAGAGCCAGGACCTCGACGTAGCGGATCACCGTCTGCTTGGCCCAGGAGTACCCGACGCCTCCGGTGGAGCCCATGACCTCGGTCGTCCCCTTCATCATGCCGGCCGTAGAGCCGGTGACGACGATGGAGGCGCCCGCGGTCAGGTGCGGCAACGCCACCGCCACCGTGTTCATGGCCCCGATCAGGTCGACGTCGGTGGCATCGATGAAGCCCTCGCACAGGGTGTCGTCGCGGCCGGGACAGATACCGGCGTTGGCCAGCACGATGTCCACGTGGCCGAACGCGGCCAGCCCTTCGTCGAGCACCCCGCGCAGCTGCTCCCGCAGGCGCACGTCACCCTGGCGGGCGATGATCCGGCGATCCAGGGCCTCGACCTCTTTGACCGTCTGCGCCAGATCCTCCGGCGAGGCGTTCGGGTAGTTCATGCTGCGGATCGGCGCGCAGATGTCCACGGCGATGATGTCCGCTCCCTCTTCGGCCAGGCGCACCGCGTGGCTCCGACCTTGACCGCGTGCGGCACCGGTGATGAATGCCACCTTCCCTTCGAGCTTGCCCATCTGTCTCCCTCCCACTCTTGTTCCTCCGACGTTGGCCCAAAGAACCTATAGGACAATCAGGGCGAGCATCTATCGAACGGGGCCGCTCTAGGGGTTGACGACCACGGGCACATGGGAGAACCCGGCCACATTGGCCATGGTGACCCGCTTCAGACCGTCCTCGACAATGGCGTAGTTGGGCCAGCGGCGGGTCATCTCGGAGATGGCGATCCTGCTCTCCATCCGGGCCAGCGCGGCACCGAGGCAGCTGTGAATGCCATAGCCGAATCCGAGGGCCAGGTTGGAGGGGCGGGTGATATCGAAGCGGGCAGGGTCCTCGTATTCCCGCTCGTCCCGGGTGGCCGAGCCGGTCAGGAGGAGCACGGGTTGATGGGCGGGAATCGTCACGCCGTGGATCGTCTTCTCTTCCAGAGTGAAGCGCCCCTGGTACTGGCTCGGCGGCAGGAACCGCAGGATCTCCTCCACTGCCCCGGGAATGGTCTCCGGCTGGGCACAGGCCAGGCGCCATTGCTCAGGGTTGCGTGCGAAGAGCACGGCGGCGTTGCCCACCAACTTGGTCACGGTCTCGGCGCCGGCGCCGGCAAGGAGGGCAAGGAAGCCGGCGATCTCGTCGTCGCGCAACTGCGTCATGCCGCCATCACCCCGGTCGACCTGGGCGTCGATCAGCCGGCTGATCATGTCGTCGGCGCGATGGGCCCGCCGGTCCCCAACGAGCTCGTAATAGTAGAGGCCGGACTCGAGCCCCGCCGCCTCGGCTTCGGGTGACGGATGGATGCTCCCCTCCTCTCGATGCAGGATGATGTCGAGCCAGTGCCGGATTTGCTGGCGGTCGCCCTTGGGGATCCCCAGCATCTCGGATATGACCTCGACCGGGAACGGTCCCGACCACTGCTGCACGAGATCGAAGGATTCCGCCGGGCCGATCTCGTCCGCGAACTCTGTGATGACCCGGCGCACCATGGGCTCGAGCTGGGCGATGGAACGAGGCGTGAACACCCTGCTCACCAGCGAACGCATACGGTCGTGCTCCGGCGGGTCCATAAAGATGATCATGCTGAACTCGAACTTCTCGGGATTGCTCAGAAGGTGGAGGTCGGTCCCGTAACTGCTGGAGAACACGGCCACGTTCTTGTGCGCCGCAGCGACGTCCTCCCACCGCGAGAGGGCCCAGAACCCGTACTTCTCGCTGTAGTAGACCGGCTGCTCGTTGCGGAGGCGGCGGTAGACATCGGTCGGATCCTCGAAGAACGTCCGACTGTAAGGGTCGAATTCCAGCGGCTCGCCATCTGTGGCAGTCGATACTGCAGTCGTCACCTGGTCTCCTTGAACGGCATGTGAGGTGTCATTCGTAGCCGATGGTGCACCTCTGGTGCGAAAGTGTCCTCCATGAGTATCGACGACACCCGTGACGACCATGTGGTGACGCTCACCATCAACCGGCCCGAGACGCGCAATGCGCTGGACATGGCCCACTTCCAGGCGCTCGCCCAAGCCTGGGCCCGTTTTCGGGACGACGACGCCCGGGCCGCCGTCATCACCGGCGTCGACGACGTGTTCTTCACGGGCGCCGACCTGAAGAAGTTCAATCTCAGGCGTCAGGCTCCGGGGGCGCCTCGCCCCTGCGATGGAAGAACGCGTCGATGGCGGCGCGGGCATCGGGGCTGGCATACGCGGCCACCTGCCACGGCCACTCGGTCTCCAACTGCTCGCGCAGGGAGTGATCCCACGTCCTCCGCAGGAGGCGCGTGGCGATCTGCACCCCGAGCGGCGGTAGCGCAGCGAGCTTCTGGGCATATTCGATGGCCGCGGCGGCCAGGTCATCGTGCGGCACGACCTGCCAGATGAGACCGAGCGCCAGGGCCTCTTCCGCCCCGACACGCCGGCTCGTCGCGGCCAGGTCGAAGGCCGCCTGGGGCCCGATGGCACGTGGGAGCAGATAGCTCATGCCCATCTCCATCGAGAGGCCGATGCGGGTGAACGCCACCGTGAACGCAGCGCGCTCCGACGCGAAGCGGAGATCGTGGAGGAGCGCCAGGGCAAAGCCCCCGCCGGCTGCGGCCCCGCTGACGGCGGCGATCATCGGTTTGTCGAAGGCATCGATGGTCAGGACGTGCCGGCCCGGGCCGAGACGGTCGGCCTGGCGGTCCACCATGCTGAGCGTCGCCGTCTCCCCCGTGGACTCGTGCAGCATGTCGGAGAGGCTCTGTTCGGACACGCCGTCCTTCAGCTGACCCAGGTCGCCGCCGGCACACCAGGTCGGCCCGGTGGCCGTCGTGACGACCGCTCGCACGCCGTCGTCGAGCCGCGCCGCTTCGAGTGCCTGCATGTAGGAGACCAGCAGAGGCCCCGAGAGCCCGTTGAAGGGCGGGTTGTTGAGACGGAGCTCGAGAACGGCGCCGTGGCGTTCCCGCAGGACCAGATCGCCCGTCATCGTCGGCTTCCCGCCGGATGGGGGCAACCGAGACGCCGCGCCGTCATGCGATGCGGGTCTCCTCGGCCGGCGGTCCCCACCAGCGCGCCGGCTCGGTGACGCGCACGGCCTCGAAGGCGTCACGCACCTGTTCGGGAGACCGCAGGCCGTTTATCGCCGGGCCGGACCCCACGGCAAAGCGGGCCACCCGGCCGCCGGCCGCACTCAGCACCTCACCGTTGAGTGAGCATTCCCTGTGCACGAGGTACGCGGTGACGGGCGCCACGATGTCAGGCGTCAGCCGCCCGGTCGCCGGGCCGAAGATCGACGACATGACCCCTTCGTTGAGACGGGTCACCGCCATGGGCGCCACGGCATTCACCGCGATCCCATGGCCCGCACCCTCGGCCGCCAGGGCGCGGGTCAGCCCGGCCAACGCTCCCTTGGCGCCACCGTAGGCGGCATTGGCCGGCGTCCCGAGGAGTCCGATGCTGGACGAGGTGAAAACGACCCTGCCGTACCCCTGATCCCTCATGGCCTTCCAGGCGGCCTGGGTGACCAGTATCGACCCGATCAGATGCACGCCGAGCACCGCGTGGATGTCACCAGGGGTCAAGCGATGGAACCCGCCGGAGCGCACGATGCCCGCGTTGTTGATCACGGCGTCGATGCGCCCGAATTGCCCGAGCGCCGTCTCCACTGCGGCGGCCGCACCTTGCGGATCGGCCACCGAGTGCGTGTCGGCCACGGCAGTCCCACCCGCGGCGGTGATCTCGTCCACGACCTGTTGGGCGCTGCCGCCTATCACCTCGCGGCCATCGGGCGCCGTGCTGAGGTCGTTGACGACGACGCGCGCGCCGGAAACCGCCAGCAGGTGCGCGTACGCCCGCCCCAATCCGGCACCACTGCCAGTGACGAGGACGACATCTCCTGCGAAGTCCACCGCGATGCCCCCTCTGGTCGAAATCCCCTGCGAAGTCGAAATATAATCGATTCAATCTTAGAATGCGCAGCAACGCGCACGGGATGAACGGACGGGGGGACGAAGCCTTGACGCCTGAACCTGAGGCACGCGACGCGCTCGATCGAGCACGACGCGTGTCGGGCAGCGCACAGCTGACCCGTATTGCCGGCCGTTTCCCCGACAAGACGGGCTTCGTCTTCTTGGACCGCAACTATTCGTTCGCAGAGGTCGACGCACGAGTCGACAGGGTGGCGAGCGGGCTGGCATCCATCGGCGTGACCAAGGGTGACCGCGTCGCCATGCTCATGGGAAACAGCATGGCGACGGTCGAGGCGTACTTCGCACTGTCGCGTCTGAACGCGATCGCGGTCCCCATCAACCTGCGCTTCGTCGCCCCCGAGATCGAGTTCATCCTCGCCGACAGCGGGACGAGCGCGCTCCTGGTCGACCAGGCCTACGCGGAGACCGCGGCCCGGGCTCGGGCCCCCGTCCCCGACGTCGGGCGCTGCCTCGTCGTCGGCGGGGATCCGCAGGTGGGCGGCCCGGGTTCGTTGGCGTGGGACGACGTGATCAACGGCGCCGATCCGCACCCACCGACGACCGCCGTCGACAACGACGACCCCGCCATGATCATGTACACGTCGGGGACGACGGGCCGACCCAAGGGTGCGGTCCTGACCCACTACAGCCTGGCCATGTCGGCCTTGAGCGCGATGATCGAGCAACACCTCTCGGAAAGCGACGAGGTGTGGTACCTGAACCTTCCGTTGTTCCACATTTCGGGCGTGGCCGGCATCTACCCCTACATGTTCGTCGGTGGGACGTCGGTCATCGCACCGCTCGGGGCGTTCGACCCCGAGCACGCCGTCGACGACCTCGAGCGGTACCAGGTGACGGCCGCGTGCTTCGTGGGACCACAATGGCAAGCCATCGTTGCCCTACCCGGCGTCGAGGATCGGCGCTACGCGTTGCGGCGCGTCATCTGGGGCACCTCACCGGCGATCGTCCCCCTCCTCGAGGCGGTGCGGCGTGCCTTTCCGGATACCGCGATCTACAACACCTTCGGGCAAACCGAGATGAGCCCGGTCTCCTGCATGTTGAAGGCGGAGGATTTCGACTCGCACAAAGGCTCCGTCGGCAAGCCGGTGGTCAACGTGGAAGCACGCATCGTGGACGGCGCCATGCGCGACGTCACGCCGGGAGAGGTCGGAGAGATCGTGTACCGAGGTCCCAACGTCATGAAGGAGTACTGGAATCTGCCGGAAGCCACCGAGGAGGCATTCTTCGGGGGATGGTTCCACTCTGGCGACCTCTGCCGCCGACGAGGAGGGATTCATCTACGTGGTGGATCGCAAGAAGGATGTCGTGATCTCAGGCGGCGAGAACATCTACTCGGCCGAGGTCGAAGCGGTCATCGTGCGCCACCCCAAGGTGCGCGACGTCGCCGTCATCGGCGTGCCGCACCCGAAGTGGGGGGAGACCCCGTGGGCCATCGTCACGTGCACGGACCCCTCCGACCCGCCCACCGAAGAGGAGCTGCTGGAGCACTGCAAGAACGAAATGGCCTCCTTCAAGAAGCCGTCGTCGTTCATCATCCTCGAGGGAGACCTCCCGCGCAACGCCATGGGCAAGGTGACCAAACCCGTGCTGCGCGCACAGTACGGGGGGAACCTCGTCGAACCTGCTTCGCGCCGCACCACGTAGCCCGGCTGCTCCCGATCCCAGGTCGTCGGGTTGGTGCCGCCGCCACATCGTTGGCTGGAGGCTCGTCGGTTCCCACCGTGCCACACGGCGGATGAGTCTGCAATGGGTTTCCAATGAACCAGCACGGAAACGACCCTTCACGTTGAGGACCCCTCTCGTTAACATGATTGGAGGCAGGTCACCAGCGGAGACGAGGGGGGCATTGTATGGGCAACCGGGGATTTGGGCGTCTACGATCGCTGCGAGGCTGCGTTGGAGCCATGGTCATCCTGCTCTTCACCGCGTTCATTCCGTTCCAGTCGACCCAGGCCGGCGCTGCCACCAAGGGCACCGTGAGCGTGGGCATCGTCTGCGGCTGCACCGGACCGCTGGCCTCGAGCACTTCCACGTCGCCGCAGTCCTATGAATCTTGGGCCAACGCGGTGAATGCGAAGGGCGGCATCAATGGTTACAAGATCAACGTCATAGTGAAAGACGACCAGTCGAGCCCGGCCAACGGGTTGCAGGATGCTCAGACCTTGATCCAAGTCGACCACGTTGTCGCCCTGGTGGACGCCACAGATACCGAGACCGCCTGGGCCGCCTTCGCCAAGCAGGAGGGCGTGCCCGTCGTGGGCGGTTTCAACCTTTCGATCGACGACCTCACGAGCTCGAACTTTTTCGCCACGGGCACCACCGAAGACGCATTCACCCTGGCCGAGGTCCTTGGCGGGAAGAAGGTCCATGCCACGAAGATCGCCGAGTTCTACTGCGCCGAGGATCCGCTCTGTGCAGAGATCGTGCCGGTCCTGAAGTCCACGGCGGCGGCCAATGGGGTGAGCGTCGTCGCCGTTTCGGAGATTTCTGCTGCCCAACCCAACTACACGGCCCAGTGCCTGGCCGCCAGGCAGGCTGGAGCAACCTACGTGGGCATCGGCGAATCGGTGACGGCGGTCGAAGCGATGGCAGCGGACTGCTCCCGGCAGGGTTACTTCCCCTGGTACCAGATAGCCGATGGTGGTGTTTCGAAATCCTTCACCAGCGCCGTTGGGCTGAATACCAAGTCCTTCGGATACGAGACTGGCTTGCCGTTCTTCGACACGACAGCGTCGGCGGCCAAAAAGATGATCGCCGCCATCAAGAAGACCGCCCCGCAGATCCTGTCCAACCCCAACTACAACCAGGACAACGTCAGCATGTATGCATCGGCGGTTCTCTTCGGCCAGGCCCTCGAGGCGGGGACGGCGGGGAAGAGTGGTCCGGTCACCACGCAGGAGATCTACAAGGGGCTGTACACCATCCACAACGACACGCTGGGCGGATTAAGCCCACCGCTCACGTTCAAGCCGAACCAGCCGAACCCGGTTGACTGTTGGTACTGGGTCGGCATGGCCCACCACCACTTCACCACCCCGNNGCGCCGCACCACGTAGCCTGCCTGCTCCCGATCCCAGGTCGTCGGGGTGATGCCGCTGTCGCGCAGTTCGGTCTTGAGCACCTTCCCCGTGGGGTTCATGGGCAGGCTTTCCACAATGTCCACATAGCGCGGGACGGCGAAATACGGCAGGTGGTCCACGCAGAAGTCCATCAGCTCGACGATCTCGAGCGTGGCGCCCGGCTTCACGGAGGCGACGACCTTGACGTCGTCCTCACCCAGCTCGCTCGGCACGGCCACCGCGGCCGCGTCGGCAACGGCGGGGTGCCGGAGCAATGTCTGTTCGACCTCGAACGACGAGATGTTCTCGCCCCGCCGGCGAATGGCGTCCTTGTTACGGTCGACGAAGGTCAGATGGCCGTCGGCATCCATGCGCCCCATGTCGCCGGTGTGGAACCACAGATTGCGCCAGCGCTCGACCGTCGTCTCGCTCCGCCCGAAGTAGCCGTCGAACATGACGTGGGGCGAACGGGGCCGGCAACAGATCTCACCGACCTCGTCCGGCTCCACCGGCTCGTCGTCCCCGTCGAGAACCACCACCTCGAAATTGGGCTGTGGCCGGCCGGTCGCGCCGTCCCTCACCTCGTCACCCAACCCGTAGAGCACCATCGGCAAGGCCTCTGTCATGCCATAACTGGTGAGCACCGTCAGGTTGTAGCGCTCCTCGATCCGCCGATGCAGGCCGCGCGGGATGGGAGCCGCCGAAATGAACCGCAGCGGCAACGCAGCATCCTGCGGGTCCTCGGGCAGGTTCCAGAGCATGTTGACCATGACGCCCGCCAGCAAGATGCCCTTCACGTCGTACCGGCGCACCCGATTCCAGCACTCGTGCACGCTGAAGACGGGATCGAGCAGCCCGGTGGCACCGGCCACGATCGGGCACACCACCGAAGCGACCGAGCTGATGTGGAAGAGGGGAAGTGGGGCGTAGAGCACTTCACCCTCCGCCAGCTGCCAGGAGTCGACCATGCTGGTCGCAGCGGCGCCCACATACTGGTGCGAGATCACCGCTCCTTTAGAGGGCCCGGTCGTGCCCGAGGTGAAGAGCACGCACACGGGATCGTTCCACTGCGGCTGATGGACAGGGGGGACCGGAACACCACCACCGGTCAGCACCGAGCTGTCCTCGAGGCGCCACGGCAGGTCCCCCGGGCGGGCGGCGCCGGTGTGGTGCACGATGACCGTCTGCAATTCGGGGACATCGGACGCCACCGCGGCCATGCGGTCGAGAAGGGTGTCCTCCACGAGGGCCATGCGGCAGCCACTCGACCGGAGGGGCGTCGACAGGAAACTGCCCCGGTACGCCGTGTTGATCGGGACGGCGAGCGCGCCGATCCGCGCGGCGCCCAGGAAGGTGTAGATCCACGACGGGTGGGTGTTGGCGAAGATCGCCACCGTCTGTCCCTGCCGCAGACCGAGGTCGTACAGCGCACCCGCGGCGGCGAGCGAACGATCCCGCAGCTGGGCGTACGTGATCGGCTCGTCGCGCACCACCAGGCAGGCCTGGTCGGGGCGCTTCTCACACTGGGCGTCAAGCAGCCCGGTGATGGTCCGGTGTTCGAGCGGCCGCCAGGATTCGCTCACCTCCCGAACTAGGAATCTGTCGGAGGTGGATGGGCCCAGTCGGGACTCTCGGGCCAGTGCAACCGCGAGCGGCGGGACGGATGGTCAGGGTCGTGACGCTGGCACGCCTCTTTATACGCCCGGCCCACGGCGACGGCTTGGCCCATGTCCCAATAGTCGCGCTCGCTGGAGAACTGCCCGTTCCCGCCGTAGCGGTACACGCTGATGCTCGGGAAGTCCAGGTACGGAGGACCGGACGGGTCCGGGTTGTCCCGCCTGTTCTGCATGAGGACGACGACCTCGTCCCCGTCGACCTTGTGCCATTCGTACGCCGTGTAGAGCTCGGGAAACTGCTCGTTCATGAGCTGGTTGCACCAGGTCCCGAACTGCTCGGGATCCATGGTGCCGTAGTGGTGGTCGAAGTACACGCAGTCGTCGGTGTAGAGACCGACCTGGGCCTCCCAGTCCTCGCCCACCGGCCCGACCTGCCACAGATGCTGGAAGGCCTGCTCGACTTCTTCGCGGGAGTACTCGCTCATCTGGCGCTCCTCACTTGAGATGGGGCAAGAGCAACTGTTGGATCTCTTGTCCCGCCTCGTCGGGGACGACGAACGTGCGGGGATCCAAGATCTCATCGAGATGATCACGGACGCACTCCATGGTCAATCCCGGATCGAAGATGCCTTCGTTCACGCCCATGAACATACGGGACAGCCCATCGACGTGCACGGCGAAGATCTCTCCGGTGGTCACGCAGGATTCGTGGGCGAGATACCCCACCACGTCGCTGAGGGCATCCGGATCGCCGGTCGGCGTGGGGACCACCATGTTCACCATCATGTCGTGGTCCGGACCTTCGCACTTCAAGATGTTCATGACCCCGACCAATCCCATACTGGCGACGGTGTTCCCTTCCTCCATGTCGTCGGCGACACTGTTTCCCAGCGCACACGACAGCACGATCCTCCCGTAGTGCCGCGCACGCATGTGGATCCAGGCCGCTTGGGTCAGCCAATAACCCCCGAACAGACCCGCCAGGAGTGCAACGGGGTCGGTGTCGGTGAGGAGCGCCTCCGACGACCCGACGTCGGAGGCTCGTCCCGCCTGGAGGACGAGAATATCGACGCCCCCGAAACTGTTGACGGCGGCATCGATCACCGCCTGAGCGCCCTCGGGTGTATCGACGGCAATGTTGGTCGGTATCGCCACACCACCGCGATCTTCGATCTCCTTGGCCACCCCGACGGCGTCACCGGCTCGGGCATCGTTGACCACGACCCGTGCCCCTCGAGCCGCGAGCCGCTGGGCATAGCGTCGCCCGATCCCGCTGCCGGCGCCAGTGACGATCGCCACTCTCCCGTCGAACCGGATGTCGGTCATGCGTCCTCCAATGTGCGGGATTCTCCCGACCGCGCGACCTCCTTGGCCCAGGTGTAGTCCGCCTTACCCGAGGGGCTGCGGGGCACCTTGTCCACGAGGAACACCTGACGGGGAACCTTGTGCCCGGCGAGATGGTCCCGGCAATACTGCTGGACCTCGTCCAGAGTGAGCAGCGGACCGGCCGTCACCGGTTCGACCACCGCCGCCACCCGTTCGCCGAACCGAGGGTCGGGTACGCCCACGATCACCGCGTCGACGATGCGGTCATAGCCCTTGAGCACCGCCTCGACCTCTTCGGGATAGACCTTCTCCCCACCCGTATTGATGCACAGCGTGCCCCGTCCGAGCAGGCGGATGGTCAGGTCTGCCTCGATACTGGCCATGTCGCCGGGCAGGGCCCAGCGGACGCCGTCAACGGTCACGAACGTCCGGGCCGTCTTCTCCGGATCGTTGTAGTAGCCGACCGGGACGCGACCCATGGTGGCCAACCTCCCGACGGCGCCCGATCCCGGCTCGACCGGCCGCAGATCGTCGTCGAAGACCGTCGTCTTCTCGTCGGCCGAAAATCGCAACGTCTGTGCCGGACCTTGGCCCCGGACGGTGGTCGAGATGGCTTGCGCGGGCGATTCGGACGAACCGATGGCCTCGACGATCATCATGGCCGAGGGAAAGCCGACGAGCAGCCGGTCCTTCACGTCGCCCGACATGATGCTGCCCCCGGAACCGAGCATGAGGACCGACGTCGTGTCGAACCGGCCCGGGTTGGCTTCCAGCGTCTCGACCAGGGGGAGGCCCATCGAGTCACCGACGATCGTCAGCATGGTGACCCCCTCGCGCGCCACCATCCCCAAGACGGTTTCTGCGTCCATTTGGCGGCTCGGGTGCAACACCGTGAGACCCCCGCTCAGCATGGCGCCCCACGCCGACCAGTGTCCGCTCACGTGCATCAACGGGCCCAATGCATACGAGACATACATGTCGGGGACCTCGACACCGGCGCCGGCCAGCGCGGCCAATCGCGGGTGGATCGGCGCGACGGCGTTGTCCGCGACGCCTTCGGGCCGCGTCACTTCGACACCCGGCGTCATGGTGGCAAAGAAGATGTCCTCCTGCCGCCAGACGACACCCTTGGGTTTGCCGGTCGTCCCCCCGGTATACGCGATGTAGGCGTCGTCCCCCGATCGGGCGGGAAAGTCCAAGAGCGGCGAGTTGGCCGCCAGCAGGTCTTCGTAGGCCAGCGCTTCGGGCAGTGCACTCGCGCCGTCCGAACCGTCGTCCACAACTATGACGTGGCGCAGACGGGGAAGCCGATCCAAAGTGGCGGCGACCACCGGTGCGAAGGACGCCTCGACCACGAGCGCCACCAGATCCGCGTTGTCGAAGAGGTACACCAGCTCGTCGGCCACGTAGCGATAGTTGATGTTGATGGGAACCGACCGGATCTTGAACGCGGCCACCATCGTCTCGAGATATTCCGGCCTGCTGTACATGAACACGCCGACATGGCTTCCGGGCCCGACTCCGAGGGAGGCCAAGCCGTGGGCCAAGCGCGTCGCGCGCTCGTCGAGCTGCGCAAAGTTCAGCCTGGCGTCACCCCAGACGACGGCCTCTCGGTCAGGGACCCGGGCCGCCACACACTCAAAGAGATCGGCCAAATTGAAGTCCATGTCCCCCCTCGTCTGCACACCTCGACCGTACCGGATCGT
>PMLV01000208.1 GCA_003160635.1 Acidimicrobiaceae bacterium
CAGCTCATTGACATCGTCGGTTGTGTGGGGAAGTCGTCAGTTGCTGTCCGTTCCGTGGACTTTCGGCATCACGAACCGATCGGGCCGGATGGTGATGATCACCCGGCGCACGCGGCGCGGTTCATATGGGTATTCGGCGCGACCCATATGAGTCCGGGCCATCCAGTCGACAAATGCGCGATCAGTATCGTCAGTAATTTCCGCCATACCCCGGATCGTCACGTAGTGGCGGGGATCTTCGGGATCGGTCACGCACACACTGATGCGGGGGTTGGACCGGAGATTCCGGACTTTCTTGGTAGCCGATGGGCTGCTGATCCGCAGCTTGTCCTCGTGGATCATGACTCCTACCGGCACCACCGACAGGTGCCCGTCAGGGCGGGTGGTTGCCATGTATCCGATCCGCAGGGAGCCGTCCAAGAACTCGCGGACCTGCTCCGGTATCGGCACGGAATTGTCCATGCCTCTGGCCATGTGCTGCTCCACTCTTTCGTGGTCGATCGCCTTACCCTATTTGATCCGGCGGGGAAGATCTCTCTCACGTGAGAATCGCGGCGCACGCTTTCAAATGCAAATCGGTCGTGTTACGCTTGCACGGGATTTCCCTCGGCGTAGGGATCTAAGAAGACAATGGGGGGTTGGCGTCTATGAGCCGCATCCGAATGGCCGCCTCGGGTTTCGTCGTCGCGATGCTGTTGATGGCCATGGCGTTGGTGGTGCCGAGCGGCGGCGCCGGTGCAGCAACCAGTAAGGGTTCGATCAACGTGGGCATCATCTGCTCCTGCACCGGACCCCTCGGAGCGAACTACCAGGTAGGGCCGCCTGCCTACCTGGCGTGGGCCAAGAGCGTCAATGCAGCAGGTGGGATCAACGGTTACAAAGTGAACGTGATCTCGAAGGACGATCAGGGCAACATCGGTGTGTCTCTCGCCGAGGCAAAGGCCTTGATCAGTCAACATGTCGTCGCGATAGTCGATGACACCAACGATGACACGGCATGGGCCTCCTTGGTACAGAGCGCACACGTCCCCGTCATCGGAGGGGGAGCCGTGTCTTCTCTTCCGTTGACCAGCGCTGACTTCTTTTCCGCCGAAACAACAGAAGACGTCTTTGCATTAGCCCAGGTCGTCTCGGCGAAGAAGGTCGGGGCCACGAAGATCGGTGACCTCTACTGCGCTGAAGCACCCGCCTGCTCGGAGATCGTACCGATCTTGCAGAACACCGCCAAGGCGCTAGGTCTGACGGTTGCATACGTCAAGGAGATCACGGCTTCGCAACCGACGTATGCGGCCGAGTGTTTGGCCGCCAAGGACGCTGGAGTCGACTATCTGGGAATCGGCGAATCCGCGGGAGCGGTGGAAACAGCGATGACTGATTGTGTCCAGCAAGGATTCACGCCCTGGGTCTCCATCGGTGATGGTGGGGTCAGCAATAGTCTTCTGACCACACCCGGGATAGATACCAAGTCGATCGGTTACGAGACAGACGTCCCCTACTTCTTGACCAATACCCCGGGCATGAAGACGTACTTGAAGGTCGTCAGGAAGTATGCGCCGCAGATCCTGAAGTCGCCGAACTACGGTGAAGAAGCGGTGGCCATGTATGTCTCAGGGTTGCTCTTGGGCACTGCGGTAAAGGTGGGTACAGCGGGCAAGAGCGGTCCCGTAACGACCGCAGAGATCTACAAGGGCCTCTATAGCCTCAACAAGAACACACTCGGGGGAATGGCTCCGCCGCTCACTTTCAAGGCAGGGAAGCCCAACCCGGTGGACTGCTGGTACTGGATCGGGATTCACAACCACAAGTTCACCACGCCCTACGGGACAGCACCGTTCTGCGAGTCGCCACCGCCTGGCACCCTGTGATCGCGACGCCGGGTGAGCGCCAGCGATAAGACGGATCGTCAAGGCCATGCCGCGTATGTGTGAGGGTGGCGTCCAGGCGGAGGCATGTCGTCCGGCACTTACGACGTCTCATCGGCGAATGGCGGTGAACCGGTAACGTGGGCGGCGACATGAACGATGAACGGGTTCGGATGGAAGCCCGCGGGGGAATCCGCGTGTTGACCCTGAACCGGCCGGACAAACTGAACGCCGCCGACCTTCCGATGCAGCGGTCTCTGGTTGAGTGTTGGCAGCTCATTGAAGAGGACGACCAGGCACGCGCCGTCGTGCTTGCCGGCGCCGGACGGGCCTTCTGCGCCGGCGGTGACCTTTCGCTGGTTCGCGAGTTGGACGCGGGAAACGAGACGCTGCAACAGGAACTCTCCCTCATCCACCGACGGCTTCTGACCTCCATGCTCGAGACCGATCTTCCGGTGATTGCAGCGGTGAAGGGCGCGGCGGTCGGTTTTGGCGCGGAGCTACTCGCCCTGTGCGACGTCGTCATTATGGCTGAGGGAGCATTTCTCTCCGACCCGCACGTGACCTATGGTCTGCGTCCATCCCCGGCCTGTCAGTTGGTATGGCCGCACCTTACGTCGGTCGCCGTCGCGAAGGAGTTGCTCATGTCGGGTCGGCGGGTTGAAGCATCTGAAGCGCTGAGGCTCGGCCTGATCAACCGGATTTCGGCACGGGGTGAAGAGCTGACCGAGGCACTACGACTTGCGGCCGAGCTGGCGGCTCTACCGGTCTCCGGTATGGTCGCGGTGAAGCGGGCATTCAACCGTCCTCTGGTCGAGCAGGCCCGGCGTGATGGGTTCGGCTAGCCCGTTCGCATGGAGGTCTGGGTCGCTCCGGCCCGCCACCCGGGACCCGGAACGGCCGATCTCGGGTGCATCGAGGCAGGAAGGGCACCGCCGATGTCTGTGAATTCACCCGAGCCGGATGCTACGGGGCAGGTGACCGAGGAGTACATCGATCCGAAGTACAGCCAGCCTTTCGTCGACGTGAACGAGTTGCGGGACGACCCGATGCCTCATCGCTACGTCCATGGTGGGTTTGAGGGGTCAGATGCGCGCTTCTCACTCTATTTCCCGTCGGACGATAGCTACGGGGGGCGCTTTTTCCATAACACCTATCCCATGGCCCTGACATCGGACGTCGGACCATTTCCGATTGCATTCGATGTGGCGACGGGTGACCTGGGTTTCACGTTCGCCAGTGGCGCGTACTACGTGCAGACGAATTTGGGAGGTGCTGACCGGGCGCCTCCAGCCGATCCCGCAATCGGCGCCTACCGGGTCAACGCGGCGGCGGCGAAGTATTCACGGGAGGTCGCCGCTGAGCTGTACGGCGATCATCGTCCTTTCGGATACCTCTTCGGTGGTAGCGGCGGTTCTTATCAGGTCATGGGCGCGGCCGAGAACACGGTTGGCGTGTGGGATGGGTTCCTGCCGTTCGTCCTTGGTACGCCGAATTCCATTCCCAGCGTGTTCACCGTCCGCATGCACGCCCTACGCGTACTGAGGTGTCGGGACAAGTTTCCCGGAATCATGGATGCCATTGATCCCGGTGGAAGCGGTGACCCGTATGTTGGTCTCGACGACGAGGAGCGCGCCGCGCTGGAGGAGGCCACGTTGCTCGGCTACCCCTTGCGGGGATGGTGGAATCACAAGACGCTGACCAGCGGCTATTTCTCCAACGTCGCGGATCGGGTGCCGATCATGGATCCCACCTATGTGACCGATTTCTGGAGCAAGCCCGGCTACCTGGGTGGCGATCCGACATCATCGATTCACGCGGCGCGTTGCGCGTTCGACACAGCCGTCGGAGCGGTGATCGAGAGCTTTCCAATGCAGATGGAACTGGCGAGCGTTCCGGACTGGGATATCGCGAATGCCCACCTTGTCATCACGAGTGGAGCGGCCGCCGGGAACAGCCTCCCGGTGGCCTGGGTCAAGGGGGCCACTGTCGGGTTCGCGTACTCGACCAACCCCGCACTGCTCCACAACGTGGCCGCCGGGGATCGGATACGCATCGACAACTCTTGGCCGCTGGCCTTGGAGACCTACCAGCACCACCAGGTTCCCACGCCCGACATGTACGGCTGGAACCAATATCGGAATGCCCACGGCGAGCCGATCTACCCCCAGCGCGGTGTCCTGGTCGGAACCGAGGCCACGGTCAACACCGTCGGCTCGATGCCGGATGGCCGCATCACCGCAAAAATGCTGGCGATCGAGGCGCTGATGGATGTCGATGCCCTTCCCTGGCAGGCTGACTGGTATCGCTCGACGGTGAAGCACGCGCTTGGCCCCCGCTTCGAGGATCAGTTCGCGCTCTGGTTCATCGATCACGCTCAGCATGACGACCCAGCGACCACCGACGCCAGGGCCCACAGCGTCAGCTATGCAGGCGCCTTGCAGCAGGGATTGCGCGATCTCAGCACCTGGGTCGAGAGAGGCGTCAAACCCCCGGACACGGTGTACGAAGTCATCGACACACAGGTACATGTCCCCGCCGCCGCGGCACATCGCGGAGGTATCCAGCCCGTTGTCGAGTTGAAGGTGCACGGTGGCGTGCGAGCCGAGGTCGGGGTGGGCGAACCGGTGTCCTTTGATGCGACGGTCGAGGTTCCGCCGAATGCCGGTGACGTGATCGCGGCGGAATGGGACTTTGAAGGGGTCGGCACCTATCCGGTAGTGGAGCAGTTGGGCAGTCCGCGACCGAAGGTGGTGCTGTCCGCGACCCATGTCTACACCCAACCAGGTACGTATTTTGCCGTCCTTCGCGGGACGTCGCAGCGACAAGGCGACACCAGGACGCCCTATGGACGCGTACAGAACTTGGCTCGGGTGCGAGTCATCGTCCGCTAACGACGACAGAGCTCTCGATGTCCTCAATCTTGCTCACACTACATGCCACCGAAGCGCGGTATGACGTGCTCACCCATCAGCTCTATGGTTCTCAGAGATTCTCCATGCGAGATATCGCTGAACTGCACCAAGCCAAGAAACTGATCGACGCCTAGATCCATGAGCGCTGCGATCACGGACATACAGTGTTCCGGATCTCCGATGCACATCCTGGGCTCATCGATCAACGTCTCCGGCGCCATTTCGCCGCTGGCGAACTTTTCTCTCTCCTCGACGTTGGCGCCGTACTGCTCATAGCCTTTATGGCTCGAAATGCCGCCGAAATACTGAGAAATTCTTCCGAAGTGGGCTGTCGAGGCGCGGCCACCGCGGGAAAGCGCCTCAGCGTTGTCTGGCGCGCAATAGACCGTCGTGAAGGCAGCCGCTTGGGCGTTCACCGACTTCCCGGCAGGAATGGCTGCGTTGAGCGCATCGCGGTAAGAAGCGAGGAGATCTCCGAGGTCACCAGCACCAGGGCTGGTGAACGAAAGACATCCGAGGCCATAGTGCCCAGCCGCTTCGAAACTCGACGCGGTCGAACAAGCCATCCAGAGAGGCGGATGAGGTTGCTGAATCGGCTTAGGGACGATGACCCTCGGCGGAATCGAGACATACTGACCCTCGTATCCCGAGAACCGCCGACCTTCCCAGAGCCTCGGGATCAGCCTGATGGCCTCTTCCATCATGGGCCGCGATTCAGCGGGGTCGATCCCGAAGCCACCCAGTTCCTCGACGGTAACCGACCGTCCGAAACCGAGCTCGATTCCATTCTCTGATTGAGACACGGTGGCACGTTCACGGCAATGGTTCAGCAAGGTCTGCATGGCCTGGGAGCAGCCTGGGTGAGCGTCAGGGTGCTTCTTCGTTGACAAGCGGAATTGGCGTGGGCGTCGTCAAGGGGAAGTTCGCACTGGCCCCACCGTCGACGAGAAGGGTCTGCCCGGTCACATATGAAGCCAACGGGGAAGCCAGGAATACGACGGCGTTAGCGATGTCTTCCGGTGTCGCCCAGCGTTGAAGCGGGGCTGCGCTGTTGCCGTGTACTCGATCCGCAACGGCGGGGGTGGCGACACTTCCCGGCGCCACTGCGTTGAATCGAATCTGGTCTGGGCCGTACTCCACGGCCAGGGTTCGAGTGAGGTTGGTCAGCCCAGCCTTCGCGGCACCGTAGGCGGTGTGGTTCGGGGCACTGGTTTCGCCGCTAATGGAGGCGATATTGACCACCGACCCACCGGTACCGGCTACGAGGAGATGGCGGAGCATCGCTCTGGTCGTGAGAAAGACATAGCGGAGGTTCCGGTCCAGGATCTCGTCCCACGCGTCCTCATCCCAGTCGGCGAGCCGCCGCCAGGGGGCGTAGGCGTGCATGCCGCCCGCCACATTGACGAGCACGTTCACACCGCCGAACGACGTTACCGCGTTGTCGAATGCCGACTCGACCTGCCGGGGATCGCGCAACTCGGCTTGTATGGCGATCGCTTGGCCCCCGGCGCTGGTAATCGTATCGACGACTTCCGACGCCCGGTCGGTTTCAACGTCGATCACACATACAGCGGCTCCTGCACTGGCGAGTGCACGTGCGATGGCCGCTCCAATTCCTCGGCCACCTCCCGCCACCACGGCAGCCTGGTCGGCGAGGAGATCGGGATGCCAGCTCATATGACATAGGGGACAGGTGCCGCACTCACGGAGGCACTTTATCGCTTCGCTGCCTGACAATCTCGGGGGTGCCGACCTGAAACATTCGAGGTAAATGTCATAGCGTGGATGGGACGGCGACCGGGGATCCGACGAGGCCGGAGCTCTTGGACTCATGGCACATCTGGGGGGACGGCGACGCCGATCGTAAGGTCAGATGAGGTCTCCGAACGAATCGCAGGGTGAGTCGAGCCGGCGCGCCAGATCGAGCACGAATATGAACTCGAAGCTGGCTTGCTTGGCGAAGTGTGCATCGACATGCGTGTCGCCGATGTGGACGTAACGAAGGGAGGCGAACCGCTCGCGTACAGAATCGAGCTGATTCTTCACGACAACAAAATCAGGAACAATCCCGGCGGCATCCCACATGGCGGACTGCTCCCGTATCGTTCGGTCGGAGCAGCTGCCAATCAGACATCCACTCTGCTGCGTGCGTAGGACGAAGCCCGCGCTGAGGGGCCCCGGCGGATCGCCCATTTCGAGAGTACCGTCGATATCGAAGCTGACGAGCGTCCGTCCCTGGGTGTCCATCAGTTGACCAACGACCGGAGATGCGGTTCGGCCGGCAGATGGGCCCGGGGTGTCTGGTTGTGCACGTCACTCCGAGTACCGCGGTGCGCATGTCGTGGCCGGTGACGAAGGGGAACCTTGTGACCGGGCACGACGATCATGCGGCCATAACGCTACATGGTGTGTGGTCCGCCGGCACCCCATGGCCGACATCACGATCTCCGAACGTTCACCCCAGCGAAGACATAGGGAGAGGCGATGCTCGGCCGGCGGCAACCGATCGGCGTGACCGTGAGGAACTGGCGTTAACTGATGACTTCGGCCCCGGACGCCTTGGCCTGCCCGAAGAACACCTCAACTTCGTCGGCCGGCATCGGTCGAGCAAAGAGAAACCCCTGGCCGACGTCGCACTCGTCGATTTGGAGCTGGGTCAGTTGGCCAGGCTCTTCGATGCCTTCAGCGAGCGTTTCGAGATTCAGGGATTTTCCGAGCTGCATCAGGGTATGAAGAAGCGCGTCGCCTTCGGGTGATTGCGACATCCCCGTGATGAACGACCGGTCAATCTTCAAGGAATCGACGGGGAACCGTTGGAGGTACGCCAATGACGAGTAACCGGTTCCAAAATCATCAATCGCAATTCGCACACCGAGGGACTTGAGGGCCGTCAAGCGGGTCTGGGCATTCTTGGAGTTGCGCATGAGGCAGGTCTCGGTGATCTCGACCGTGAGGTCACCCGGTGGGAGCCCTGATGCGGCCAAGGCGTCTCGTACGTCGTCAAGTATCGAATCGGCGTCCATCTGACGCGCGGAGACATTGACGGACATTCCGGTCCTGATCCGTCCCAGCTGGCGCCAGGCCATTGCTTGGCGACACGCTTCGAGGAGGACCCAGCGCCCGACGGGAACGATCAGACCAGAAGCTTCAAGAGCGGGAATGAAGTCATCGGGCTGGAGCAGACCGCGGTGAGGGTGATTCCACCGCAGGAGAGCTTCGACGCCCACCGCGCACAGGTCGTTGAGGTCGAAGATCGGCTGATAGAGGAGGAAGAACTGGTCAGTGCCAACGGCGGCCAGCAGATCCAGCTCGAGTTCATGTCTGCTTCGCAGGACGGCCTGCATTTCGGCTTCAAAGAGAACGAAGCATCTCTTTCCGGCATCCTTGGCGGCGTAGAGCGCAATGTCGGCGTCACGAAGGAAGTCCTCAGCGCTCTCTCGTAAGCCGACAGCTATTCCAATGCTGGCCGAGATGTTGATGGATGTTTCGTGGTCGCCCTCAAGATGGTACGGCTCAGCCAGGACTTCGAGGAGGCGCTCGGCGACCAGTTCTGGACCCGCAGCAAGGGAGACGCCTTCTGTGAGCACAATGAACTCGTCGCCACCCAGGCGCCCGACGGTGTCCGACTCGCGAAGGAGGCCAGCGATTCTGGCTGCTACCGATTGGAGAAGCTTGTCTCCCACTCCGTGACCCAAGGTGTCATTCACATTCTTGAATCCATCCAGATCGATAAACATGACGGCAACTTCGAGATGCTCTCTTCGCGCTCTCGAGATCGCCTGGTTCACACGATCCATTATGAGGATCCGGTTCGGCAGCCCGGTCAAGCTGTCATGGAGGGATTGATGACGAATCTCTTCGAGCAACCGAGCATTGCGGATGGCACTAGCTGCCAAGCGCGCATAGGACTCGAGCACGGAACGTTCGAGCGGTTCGAAGGTCGCCGTCTCTGCGCGGACAACCAGGAGGCGTCCATAGCGGACGCGATCCGATTCGACAGCGACCGTGCACACGTTGGGAGCGGTCTCTTGATCCGGCATCAAGCCCTCGTCGATCGACGCGTGTTCGACCACGTTGATTCCCTCCGCGCACAACCACCGGTCGGTGGTCGCGCTTGCGTCAATATCGAGAATGTATGAAAGAGCAGGCACGGCTCTGTGCACTGCCGCGACGACACGGGTCAGTACCGTCTCGAGGTCGTCACCAGAAACCAGCTCGGCGACGGTGCGCTGGAGTTCTTCGAGGCGGGCCTGCGACATCCGGGATCGTATTTCGGCCCGAGAGACCCGTACGTCTACGTCATCGCTGTTATCCCAGCGCATACGAGCTTGGCACCAGGGAGCGCCGTCACACTGGCATGACTCGTAGAGGATTTCTGCCTCCTTGTATCCGAAAATTCTGGGTGCGCTGGCGAAGAGTCCCATGTGAAGCGCACAGTGCTCGGGGAAGGGTTCGAACCCTGCCCTGAATCGGAATCTGATCCGAACCTCGTTCGGACCCGCGTTCTTGGTTTGCAACTCGACGACCGGAGTGGTCGAGAGACTGGGGAGGATGGCATAGACCGCTTCGACGGAGTCGAGAGCGGTCATTGAGTCGGTCAGGTCGGGGGATTGAATCGAATCGAAGACGTGCATGCCGACCATGCCCAACATGGCTGGTCCGCCGAGCACGCGACCTGTTGCTTCGAGCAGACCTCTGTACTGGGCGTACGAGCTCCATGCCGTGGCGTCGCTCAATTCCGCCAGGCTCCGCGTCTCTCCGGCCGAGAGAAGCACTTGCGCGAGAACACCTTCTGGCGCGGAGGTTCGCAAATAGCCCACGACATACTGAGTCAGGATTCCACCGAAGTCTCGTCCAGTGGCCCTTCCTTGTCGTGGATCCTGTGTGGCCATGAGGACACCTCGCAACACCATCTGGGAACACGACACGATGAGGCCCCACGCTGCAGCGAGGCGCTCTGCTCCGTTCGATAAGAACTCATCACGCCGTTGCAGAGGTCGTCCCGATGAGGTGAGCTACTACCCGCTCAGTATCGACCTCGCGTCTCGACCGCAACCCAACAGCGGCACAATTCTCATCTGCAATGGTAGGTGCAATCGGGGTCCGCGGGGCTGCCTCACCGCCAGGAAAGTCGCTCCGTTGCCGCGGCCCGTTCTGCCGAGTTCCACGGGGCCTGCCGACTTCACCAACGATGAGATTCGATCCGCCCCGCGACGGGGAAATCCAGTACTGTTTTCGGCCTGGCCGCCCGGGCCCCGGCGCTCGGCAACGAGTTGTCGAATTGGAAGCTGCACGTAGGGAGGGGAGGACTCTAGTGAAGACGAAGGCTGCGCTGGTGGAAAGGTCCGCAGGTAAATGGGAGGTAACTGAGGTTGACCTCGATGGTCCCCGGCAGGGTGAGTTGCTCGTCAAGATGGTGGCTTCGGGACTGTGCCATTCCGATGACCATTTGACGACAGGCGACCTGCAACTCGGCCACTACCCAATCGCTGGAGGGCACGAAGGCGCGGGAATTGTCGAAGAGGTCGGGCCTGACACGCCGGAATGGAAGGTTGGCGATCGGATCGTGATGTCGTTTCTTCCTGGCTGTGGCCGGTGTCGCTGGTGCGCGTCGGGGATGCAGAACCTATGCGACTCGGGTGCACGTACGCTCGATGGAACCAGGGCAGATGGCAGTTTCCGGATGAGTCTCGACGGGCAGGGGGTCGGACAGATGTCGGGACTGGCAACGTTTAGTCAATGGTCCACGGTCTCCGTGCTCTCGGCGATTCACTGTCCCGACGACGTTCCACTCGAGGTTGCGTGTCTCACCGGCTGCGGGGTGGGTACCGGTTGGGGCTCGGCGGTCAATTCGGCCGGCGTTCGGCCAGGTGACGTCGTGATCGTCATGGGTGTCGGCGGTATCGGCATCAATGCCGTTCAGGGCGCCTCGCACGCTGGCGCATCGGTGATCGTCGCCGTCGACCCGGTCGAGTTCAAGCGCGGCACCGCCCTGCGCCTGGGTGCGACACATGCAGCGGCGACGATGGCCGAGGCAATGGAAGTGGTTGCCCCCCTCACCAACGGCCAGGGGGCGGATTCTTGCATCGTGTGCGTCGGCGTGACGAGGGGGGACCATGTCGCTCAGGGGGTCGATGCCATTCGAAAGGGCGGGACGTGTGTCCTCACGGGTATCGGCAACATGGCCGAGGTTGGCATTCCGGTATCGCCGACGATGCTCACCCTCTTTCAAAAGCGCATCCAGGGCTCGTTGTTTGGCGCGTCCAGCCCCTCGAAGGATATCCCTCTCATGCTGGAGCTCTATCGCCAGGGCCGGCTTCGCCTCGACGAATTGGTGACAACCAGGTATCCACTTGACAAGATCAACGAGGGTTATGCGGACATGCATGCGGGCCGCAATATCCGCGGCGTCATCGTGCATGAGCACTGACCCGATCTTTGTCATACGCGGATCCGCACTGCATCCATCGCTTGCTCACACTGCGTAGTGATGGGTGAGCACGGGCAACCCGAGCTGCTCGGGCCCATCAAAGCGACGCGTCCGCCGTGGGGCGTCCCTCGAGTGGATCCGACGGCTCTTGGTTACATCGTCGAGGAGTACACCCTTTTCGGCGTTGCTGCCTGTTATGAGGTCGTAGCCGGTCAACCGGGTAGCAACGTCGAAGTAAAAGTGACGGGTACGGCTCCGTATCACACTCGGCTTCTGGTCATCCGACCGGCAAACCCGGACCGCTTCAATCACACAGTGTTGCTTAACTGGCAGAACGTGTCGGGCGGATTCGAAAGCTTCGCCCCGAGTGACGGCGAGCTCTACGACGGCTATGCGTGGGTGGGCGTCAGTGCGCAAGAGGTCGGACTGTACGGTCCACCGGTCGGCATGGGGGCTCGGGTGGATGCCAAAGGATTAGTGGACGAAGACCCCGAGCGGTATGGAATGCTACGGCACCCCGGCGATCCGGGATCGTTCGACATCTTTGCCGACGCCGCCCGAGTTGTAGGCCCATGTCGATCGACAGGTGTCGATCCGTTGGCAGGGCTTGATGTCCGCCACGTGATCGCCGTCGGTGGTTCGCAGTCCGCGATGCGTCTGGTTGCCTACGCAAACACATTCCATAATCTCCATCGGGTCGTCGACGGCTATGCCCTGTCCGCATGGGAAGGTCGTGCGCCTGATCTAGAGGATGGTCCGACTTCTTTCGGTGGCGCAAGGACGGTCATCAGGGACGACATCGAGGTGCCATTCGTGGTTGTGAACAGCGAGTTCGAGGCGCTTGCCCTGCACCTCGCCGGAGCCGTCGACTCGAAATGGATCCGTTATTGGGAAGTCGCGGGAGCGCCACACGGCGTCACACGGAGGCGGGACCTTCCCAATGGTCGCGGCTGGAAGCCGAACACGCTCCACATCAAGCCCATAGCAGAATCCGCAATTCGTCACGTCCGTCGATGGGTGGCGGAAGGACGGTGCGCGCCGTCGTTTCCCCGCATCGAGTTCGATGGGGATCGACCACCGCGTATTCGGCGCGACGCTCACGGAAACGCCATTGGTGGTGTCCGACTTCCCGAATTGGAGGCACCCGTAGCTGAATACCGCGGTGTGGCGACCGGGACCGGTGTGCCGCCGCTTTTTGGCGCGGCTCGACCTTTTACCGACGACGAGCTCAATGCGATGTACCCGTCTCGTCAGCTCTTTGAGGACCGGTGGCAGCGGGCCGTGGATGCCCTGGTCGCGTCCGAGGCGCTACGCCCAGAGGACGCGCAGACGATGGCCGGACAGATGCACCAGGTGCGGTTACCGAGCGATGAGCCGCACTCCATCGGACCGAGGGAGGGTGGGGCCCTCGATGATGCGGATGAGGGCTGGGCCTAAGGACCTTTGACCCTAGGTTCTGGACGAGTAATCGCGGCATACTGAGCCAGTCAAGGAACAGAAGTGGCGATCCTCGGAGGTGATCGTGCTCAGGTATCTCAGGACGATCATTGCCGCGACGAGGAAGGAGTCTTGCGTCGCGGGCGAGAAGCTCGTCGCTCCATTCGATGCCGCCCACCTTGGTGGGAATATCCATGGCGGTGTTGGCGGTGTCCCGCAGACGAGTCACCCTGTCGATGCCATTCCGCAAGAGGGCAGCGAACCCTTGCGGCAGCACGGAACGGAACTCGTCAAACGCACCTACCATGTGACAGTCCTCCTCAATCAGGGGGAGGTCTTCGCACACCCGGGCGACGGCTACGAACCATTGTCCGGGCACGTCAAGGCGATCGAGTTCAACATCGATGCCGTCAGTTCGATGGCGGCCTGTGAGATTGCGTATGCTGTCGCGAATTCTCACCCGACGGACTTGTACTGCGAGCCGAAATACCTCGATATTGTCCGGACCTATCGTGAGGTTGGACACTTTCGCTCCGCTACGGTCGGTGACATATTAGAGGTCGACGAGGAACGATTCGTCTGTGCTCGCTTTGGGTTCTCCAAACTCCCGGCATAAACGGATGGCTTCGGGTCCTCAGTCATCCTGAGAGTTCACTCACATCCGTAGCCACGACGCAGGCACCGCACCGCAGCCCCCTCGCCCGCCGCGGCCAGATCGGCCAGGCCCGGGAAGTCCTCATCGTCGTGGCGAAGGCCTGTCACTCGCGCGGCCGTGATGTCCTGGATCCTCGACGACGTGGCACTCGTGAGTCGCAAAGCTAGCTAGGCTCAGCTGAGCATCTTGCTTGACCGAATCGGGTGACTTTGAGGATGGGGGTTCGTAGTCGAATGAGCGAGTGGGACTATCTGACGGATCTCCTGGTCGTTGGCAGCGGGGGTGGCTTGGCGGGCGCCCTCACGGCCGCCGCCTCGGGGCTCGATACCCTCGTGGTGGAAAAGGAAGACCTCATCGGCGGGTCGACGGCCATGTCGGGCGGGGTGATCTGGTTGCCGAACAATCCGCTCATGGTGGAAGACGGCGTCACGGACTCGCTCGAGCAAGGCCTTGAGTATTTCGAGTCGGTGGTAGGCCCCCCGACGCGGGCGTCTTCGCTCGAGCGCCGACACGCTTACATTGAGCGCGGCTCAGAGATGGTGCAACTTCTGCGCCAGCTGGGCCTGCGGTTCTTACGTTGCGAGGGCTACAGCGACTACTACGCAGGTGTCCGGGGTTATTCCGGAGGTGTGGCTC
This sequence comes from Acidimicrobiaceae bacterium, assembly GCA_003160635.1. Taxonomy (GTDB): domain Bacteria; phylum Actinomycetota; class Acidimicrobiia; order Acidimicrobiales; family RAAP-2; genus Bog-473. Next base: position 13,936 of record PMLV01000208.1, read on the forward strand.
GTGGCCGTGCGATCGCATGTGATTATTTCGATGCCCGCCTGCTCGGCCCGTGGCAGCAGAAGCTTCGCGCTTCGTTCACGGGCGGGATCGTGGTGTTCACACACGAGTCATCACGGGCCCAGCTGGTCATTCGCACGCCGGAAGGGGCCCGAGTCGTTGCCCGTATTATTGGGAGGACCGTAGGGGGACGCCTGAAGGGAGAGATGCGTCTCACCAATGGCGCCGCCCTGATCGCCCCTCTGCTGGCACAGCTGGTGGCGCGCGGCGTCCCCGTCTGGACTGGGACGAAGCTTGTCGAACTCGTCCTCGAAAACGGTGTCGTCGTCGGCGCGGTGCTGGACCGTCGAGGTAGGGCGATCCGTGTGCGGGCTCGGGGCGGCGTACTGATCAGTGCGGGGGGTTTCTCGCGCAACGGATCCATGCGGGAGAAGTACTCGGGGGAGCAGCCCAATAGCGCACAGTGGTCGTTGACCAGCCCGGGCGATACCGGTGAGGCGATTGAGATTGCCATGAGCCTTGGCGCTGCAGTTGACCTGATGGACGAAGCTTGGTGGATCCCGACGGCGGTCCGACCTAACGGAGCTTCCGTCTTCGTTCATGGCGAGCGATGCAAGCCGTTTTCGATCATTGTTGACTCGGGCGGTAACCGGTACTTCAACGAGGCTGTGTCGTATATGGAGGCCGGTCAACGCATGTACCAGCGGGACAAGACGGTTTCGGCTATCCCTAGCTGGTTTGTCATGGACAGCCGCTACCGGCATCGCTATCCGCTGGCCTTTCGCCGCCCCGGGATCAGCCCGAAGAAGTGGAAGACCAGAGACTTCATGACGAAGGCGTCGAGCCTCGACGAGTTGGCCGTGACCTGCGGGATCGATCCGTCGGGGCTGCGGGCCACGGTGGAACGCTTCAACCGTTTCGCCCTCAGCGGGAATGACGAGGACTTCCACCGCGGCGAAGGTGATCATGAGCGATGGTATGGAGACGACGCACACAAGCCCAACGCCTGCTTGGGTACGATCGAAAAGCCCCCGTTCTACGCAGTCGCCCTCTACCCAGGGGATGTCGGGACGAGCGGGGGTCTGGTGTGCGATGAGCACTCAAGGGTGCTGGACGAGGCAGGCTCTCCCATTCCCGGCCTCTACGCCTCGGGCAATGCGACTGCCTCGGTGATGGGTCGGACGTACCCCGGGGCCGGGGCGAGCATTGGTGCATCTGCGATCTTCTCGTACATCTCGGCGCGCCATATCGCCGAGCAGTTGGGGTCAGCAGACGCCGACTAGGGCCCACGTCATAGAAGTGATCTACACGGATCCTGAGATTCCGATGAGTGCGTGCGTAATTGATGGAGGCGCGATCAAAGTTGTCTGTGCTGGAATGTAGAAATGACACGCGTGGTGACTCTTTCGGCGTCGTATGGCGCACACGGCGACCAGGTAGGTCGTACCCTCGCTGAGCGGTTGGATCTCCCGTTCCTCGATCGAGCTATCCCGGCCGCAACCGCGCTTGAACTCGCGCTTTCCACGGACGTTGCCGAGAGTCTGGACGAGCACGTCCCGAGCCGTTGGGAGCGAATGGCCATGGCCTTTGTCAACGTTCCTGCACCGACCGGGCCTAGCCAGCTGCCCCCAGAAGAGATCAAGACCCGGGAGCAGTTCCGTGCCGAAAGTGAGTCGGCACTTCGGGAAGTGGCGGACACCACCGGAGCGGTCATTCTCGGCCGGGCGGGGATGGTTGTATTGGGCAAACGACCCGGAGTCCTCTGTGTCCGTCTTGACGGCCCGGTCGAAGACCGCATTGCACAGGTTGTCGCGCACGGCATTGACGAGGCAAGTGCTCGAAAGGGACAGCGAGAAGTCGACAAGGCCAGGGACGCCTACGCCCGCGTGTTCTTTGGGGCCCGCCAAGACGATCCTCGGCTCTATCACGTCATCCTCGACAGCACGGCTCTTTCCGTCCCGACGTGTGTCGAAATCATTCTCGAGGCCGCGCACGATCGGTTTGGCGGACTCGCCTAGCCTCCCTGTTGCACGGAAAGG
>PMLV01000029.1:0-150 GCA_003160635.1 Acidimicrobiaceae bacterium
TCACAAGGTTGACCGGCTCGCCCGCAACCGTGCCGACGACGTGGCGATCAACATCGCGATCCGTGAGGCGGGCGCACAGCTCGTTTCGGTCTCGGAGGCGATCGACGAGAGCCCGTCGGGAACCTTGCTGCACGGGATCATGAGTTCGAT
>PMLV01000029.1:156-5663 GCA_003160635.1 Acidimicrobiaceae bacterium
GCCAGTGGGGACTACTCGTTGCTGCAGCTGACCGAGGCGCTGGCCGACAAGGGTCTGACGACTCGCCCAACTGCCAAGCGTCCGGCGAAACCGCTGGCGCTCAACCACGTGCATCGGATCCTCACGAGCCGGTTCTATGTCGGACTCGTCCTCTGGAAGAGCGCCGAGTATCCCGGACGCCATGAGGCGCTTGTATCGATCGAGATCTTCGCCACCGTTCAGGCAATTCTTCATAGCCGAAATCAAGCCGCCGAGAAGATGCGCAAGCACCCGCACTATCTCAAGGGAACGATTGTCTGCGCGCGTTGCGGCTCGAGACTTTCGTTCACGCGTTCGCGCGGCCGGCATGGCGTGCAGTACGACTACTTCTACTGCCTCGGTCGCTACCGGTACCACAAAGAGTGCGACCTGCCACACGTCCCGGTGGACGAGGTCGAAGACGCCATCCTCGAGTACTACCGCACAATCGAACTTGGCGCTGACACCGTTACCGAGATTAGAGATCGTGTCCTCGCGGCTATCAGAGCCACCACCCAAGGAGTGGAGCAAGAAGCAGGGAAGCAACGAAAGCGAATTAAGGCCCTCGAAACCAAGCGTCGCAAGCTTCTCCAAGCTCATCTCGCTGACGCCGTCCCAGTCGAACTGCTCAGGGAGGAACAGGATCGAATCACACGTCAACTCGCCGATGCCGGCGCCGCGCTAGCGAACAACGAGATTCACTGGGAGACAATCGAGGACAACGTCGCGGTCGCGCTAGGGCTTGCCAACCGTTTCCATGACGCGTATCGACGAGCCGACAAGACCACCCGCCGGCATCTCAACCAGGCAGTGTTTGAGGCTGTCTACGTGGACATCGCCTGCGTTCGCACAAGGGCCCAGTTCGCGCTGTTGTCAATCGCCAATGCTTACATCGTGAGACCTGACGATGAATGTCATCGTTTGGAACACAAAGCCGAAGAAACGCGCCGAGCTTTGCGTGGAACCGTGTCCACAATCAAGAGTCGCACAACGCCCAATCGAACGACGCGGCGCGGCGTGGCGTCGCTGCGGGCACGCGCGTGAGCAACGCGCACGTTCATATACCCGTCAGGTCGCAGTGGAGCTAATGAGAGTGCTTTCGAACCCCGAGTTTGGCGAGCGGCTGCGAAATCTTGCTCTTGCCGACCGCGCTAGGTGATCCGATGACTACGGCTCGTGGTCGCTGAGTGGTGTCCAAACGATTGCCGCGCTTTTTTCCAGATCCCGATCAGAGGCCCGCCGTGGCAACGCCAGTGAAATCTATGGCGCGCGGGGCTATACCGGTGGGTTGGTGACGGGATCACACCCAACCCGGAGCCGAGAATTCAAATGCAAGCTTTCGACTGAGGAGACCAGTTCGATGGCCCTTCGACCACTCCAAACCGGCGGGCCCAATCCCGGGCCTCCAGGCCCGTACCCCCAGCCGCCGCGCCCGGTCCCGAACCCGCCGTACCCACCTCCGGGTCAGCCTCGTCCTCACTAGGGCCGGCCGACTCGGCACACGATCGGGCGATGATCGCAAAACGCGTTCAACGACGCTCGTTCAGCATTGACAGGGCAGACGCTCGACAGCGCAGATGACATCGCCGAGCTGCTAGGGCGACTAAATCACCAGAGCCGAATGTCGTTCCCGCTTGTCTCGTTCAACCGGATACCGCTTGTCTAATTGAGCGCTCGAGAGCGGATGCCCCACGCTGGAGATCCAGTCGAGTTGTGCCGCGAACTGCCATGTTCGAGATGTAGCGCGACTTACTCGCACCGCCAATGAGGCCAAGTGCCTTTGTAGGCAACTCCGCTTCCAGCTAGAAGCGGGGAAGATCTCCGAGGTTGTCCTTCTTAGTGTTGTCCGCGACTGTCTTGATGTACTTCACACCATCAATCGTTACGGGTTTGATTTCGGCGCCCTTGTTCCACTTGCCGTCACTACCTCTCGTGATCGTCATATAGGTAACGCCATTGTCGAGATCCGCGACTACTGCCTGACGGGTTACCTCGCTTCCGCTGCCAACGGAAACACCATTGTCGACGTGTGACATGACTTTGACGATGTGCGTCTCTGCCGAGTTGTACTGCACCTGAGAAACCAAGTGGTCAGCCCACTTATCCACCATCAGACACATCCCTTCCTGGCGTCGGTAGCAACGCGTCGCTGTCAGCCCGTCGCCCCGGCCCGGGCATCGGGCCGCTAACTTGTGGCTAGTCCTGGTCCCAGGGTGGCGGTGAGGACCCCGACGGCCAAGGCCCGCGGCCGCCACCGTCGATACCGGCCTGTGCTTGCTCCGTCATTTCCCGCGAATTGCTTTCATGTAATTCATTGTCGGAAATGCGATCGGATCTGTCAACCCGGGGCCCTCCACCAAAAGCTGTTGCAGAACCGATATCGGGCCGCTAGCACGGGGTCAGGCCCATACGGAGCGGGAGGCATCGTGGCGGACCGATCAGTTGAGCGGCACGGATCACAGTCACCAACTAAGCGATCAGGCAAAGGCGGCTTCCTCACCGGGCAAGGGACAGCTTTCACGACGCCCCCCGGCGAACGACGAGTTGCTCAGCCTGCCGTCGATATCTGTTTTGTGTTCGATACGACCGGGTCGATGAGCAACAAGATTGAGGGCCTGATTCGGTGCCTCGTCGAGCTTGTCGATGATCTTGACGAACTTGACCTTGACTGGCGCTTGACTACGGTGCCATTCGGAGACTTGACCTTCAAGCACCTGGGTGATGACGTCGTCTCCACACAACCGTTTGTCCACGAACGCGAGGCCGCTCAGCAACAGATCCGAGAAATGCCACGGTTCTCTGGTGGCGGTAACTACGGCGAATCGTCGATTGAAGCCATGTTCGCTGGGCTCGCTAAGTCGTACCGACCGCGGGCTGTGAAGATCATCGTTCTGCTCACGGATGAGCCCGCCCTGACTTCGAGCCAGACCACCCCCGAAGCAGTCGACCGGGGACTCCACGACGCAGAAGCGATCTGCTTTGTGGCTTCGCCCCCCGAGCTCCGCTACTTCCAAGACTGGGCTCATCGCCACGGCGGCGAGTGGTACCAGATCGGTCCGACAATGGACTTCGAGCTGCTCCGCTCGCTCCTGTCGCGCCTGGCCACAGTTGCCCGCGAGGTTCACACGCTGGCCGGCGGCTCTGTAAAGCGCTACCTCGAGTTGGGCTCCGGGTCTTGACAGACGGGTCCCATAGAGCGCACGCGAAGGACCGCTGGCTAAGCGACAAGTTCGACTACTACCAGGAACTGCACGTCGACGAGAATGCCACGCCGAAGGAGATCCAAGAGAGCCTTCGCTTCCTCTCAAAGCACTTCTATCCAGACAAGGAGACGGATCCGAAGAGCAAGGCTCGGGCGAATGAAGCGCAAACGCGCATCAACATTGCCAAAGGGGTCCTGAGCGATCCCGACCAACGCAAGCGATATGACACATGGCGACGCGCCGGGGAAGCAACCTCTCATGGCCGCGGTGATCACCGGCCGGCAACTGTTGCGCTAGATCCCGAGATCGTGAACTTCGGGACGGTCGAGGAGTTTACGGAACTCAGCGTCCGAGTTGTCAACACCGGTGATCGTGCTACTTCCGCCAAGATCGATCCGACCGCGGACGACTGGTGGAAGATCGATNNATACGGCTGGTTGGCTAATCATCAGCGTCTGGCCCGGCGGTCCGCCAGGTGCACACACTGTCCCAGTAACGGTCCAACTAGACGATTCGACGGCGACCCTCACGTTCACGGTCGAATTCGAGTCGCCAAGTGCACCGGCGCGCGACGCCTCGGACGCAGCACCGGGCGTTCGATCGGGTCCCGGTACCTACGGTACGAGGGGGACTGGTCCCGCCACCCCGCCAGGTGCTGCGACCAAGGATCCCGCGGAGATTTTCGCCGGGCTCTGCTTCGTCGGCGTTGGCCTGTCGCTAATCGGAGGTGAACTTCTTCTAGGCCTGATTGCAAATGTCCTTTACGAAAACATGGGCCACAACATTCTCCTCATCCTTCTTGAGATCGTCGTTGCTGTTGTCACCGCCGTAGGCATCCTCGCAATTCCAGTTGGTCTGGGCTATATCGGATATGGACTCTTGGTTATCGTGCGTGCCTGGTCCCTGGCGAGCATCAGCTCCGGATGGCATCGGCTTCGCGCGTCACACCTTGCCTGGGCTACAGCTGCCGCCATTGCACTCGTCGTGCTCGTGATGGTCAGCTCCGGCAGCCACTCGCCAGCCGCCGCACCAACTTCGACGCGGTCGTCAAGTTCTGGCAACGGGCTCGTATCAAGCAGCAGTACCACCTCGACAACCTTGGCCCCTCCGACCACGACGACTAACCCTGATGGCACGCCCTTGCAGGGCACCGGCGTATCAAACTATGGCGACTATCAAGTTGCCATATCAGTCGCGAGTCTTCAGCCGAACACTTTGGTGCTGAACTTCGATGCCACTGGGCCCGACAGCCTTCTGTGGCCCGACGGATCGTGCTTAGAAATTTCCGATAGCGGAGGACAAGATGTTCGCGAGACCAATTTCAGCGAAACTGTTAACGTTCCTGGTCAGCGGTACGCGGGGACCATGACCTTCCCGATACCGGGCCCAGGCACGTACGAATTCGTCTACGGATGCAGCGGGGAGTACCCGCCCGTTCCGGTGCTGTCGAAGTGAACGCAGCGAGATAGCGGTGCAACCCTCAAGATGGCTGGTCGAGCAACTGCCGAAGCCGCCAGGCCCGCATGACCTGAATGACGACACCGACCAGTTGCCCTTCGACCCTTAAGTCCTGGCTTATGCCAACTGCTCCGATGCCTCGGTGCCGCTTGTCGACTTTGCGAACCGACTTGAGCAATCCCACTAACCAATCAGCCTCCGTGCTTGTAACCCCTACGGTCCTGTGACGTATCGACGTATCCGACGAAGACTGTGACTACTACGTCGGCGGGGCCTGGGGTGATGCGACTCTGGTCAAATGAAGCGACTGATTTGATTGCAAGCCGAACCGATCAGTGCCTGTGCCGCACAACACGTATTTGACGACAATCGGCCGGCTGACGATGCTCGCTTCCGGCGTGCTGTACGACTCGGACTGGCCAGGCCTCGAATCAAGGCGAGATGATTGATCTGACTCGGCGCATTGCCGCCCGCTGAGCGCGCCGTACCCCACCTAGCCGAAAACCCAGCTGTCCCGGGCTAGCAGCTCGTGCTGTTGTTGTTTGAGGAGTGCGCTCATCTGGCCGGCCGGGATGGGCCGGGCGAGGAGAAAGCCCTGGGCGCAGTCGCAGCCCATGCCCTTGAGCAGGTCGAGTTGGGCTTGGGTCTCTACGCCTTCTGCGAGGGCGGCGTAGCCCAGAACGTGCGCGAGTTGTATGAGGGTCCTGACAATGCTGGCGGCCTGATCATCGTCGGTGATTCGCGCCGTGAAGCTGCCGTCGAGTTTGATCGACTCAATTGGGAAGCGGTGGACATACGACAGCGCCGAGTAGCCGGTCCCGAAGTCGT
>PMLV01000303.1:0-148 GCA_003160635.1 Acidimicrobiaceae bacterium
CCGGCGAGCGCGTCGAGCAGATCGCGTCCGAGCTGCCCCTCGGCGCCAGTGACGAGAACTCGCATGACGGGAACCGGCGTCAGCCGGCTGCGCCCCATCCGCCCTCGACCACAGGAGCCCGAGCTCGCAGCGGCTCCCACCAAGCCCT
>PMLV01000303.1:227-26048 GCA_003160635.1 Acidimicrobiaceae bacterium
CGCCGACGACGCCGCGCTCGAGCACCGCTTCGATGGCCGAGCAGTGGTCCCGGACGTGCAGCCACTCACGACGGTTCTCGGTGGTGGCGTAGAGCGTCAGGTTCTTGTCGTCCAGGGCCGACGTCGTGAACACGGGGATGACCTTCTCGGGGAACTNNAACTGGTACGGCCCGTAGTTGTTGGAGCAGTTGGTGATCGTGACCGGGAGCCCGTACGTCTCGCCGTAGGCCCGCACGGCGTGATCGGCCCCGGCCTTGCTGGCGTTATAGGGCGTGCGGGGGCGATAGGGCGAGTCCTCGGTGAAGACCTCGTCCGTATCGAGCGCCAGGTCGCCGTAGACCTCGCAGGTGCTGATGTGATGGAACCGGGCGATGCCGACCTGGCGCGCCGCCTCCAACAAGGTCTGGGTCCCGAGCACATTGGTCCGAAAGAACAGTCCCGGGTTCAATACGGCCAGACTGTTGTGGGACTCGGCCGCAAAGTGGACGATGGTGTCGATCTCCTCGTCACGCAGCGTCTTCTCGGCCAGGGGACCATCACAGACATCACCGCGCACGAAGACGATCGCATCTTCGACATCGGCCAGATTCGGTCGGTTGCCGGCATAGGTGAGCACGTCATAGGCGACGACATGGTCCTCGGGATGCCGTTCGACCCAGTAGCGGACGAAGTTCGACCCGATGAAGCCGGCACCTCCCGTCACGAGAAGGCGCATACAGGCGAGAGTGTAGCCCCCATCTTCCCGTTCCTCGGTGAGGGGCCCGGGCGCAGCATGGAGAGAAAATGCCCTTCAGCTGCGAGAACGTTGCCTCAGCCGGGCCGCAGGTGCACGACATCACCTGCCGAGACGGTGCGCGGACCGGCCGCTGTCTGCACCACGAGATGACCCGCGTCGTCGACCTCGACGGCCACACCCACCACGGCCTCGGCCGCCAGCTCGACCCGCACTCGTTGCCCCAGCGTGGCGCAGCGATGGCGCAGCTCGGCCGCCACTTCTCGGCGTCCCGGGGCGGTGTCCAGGAGAGCCCGGCGGCCCGTGAGGGCATCGAGCAAGGCGACGAGCAGCACGTCCCGATCCACGGGCGTCGAGCTCAGATCGTTCAGGCAGGTCCCGGCGACGCCGGGGGGGCCGGGCCAGTCCACGTTGAGCCCGAGCCCGACCACCACCGCACAGGACGCCGGTTCGAATTCAGCCTCGGCCAGGACGCCGGCCAGCTTCGCCTCCCCGACCAGAAGGTCGTTGGGCCACTTGACCACCGCCCCCACCCCAGCAACCCGCCGACAGGCTTCCGCCGCGGCCAATGCCACGGAGACGGTACAAAGGTGCAGTTCAGAGGGGTCAAAGTCGGGTCGGAAGAGCACGGAGGCGAGCAGCGAGGCACCGGCGGGCGACTCCCAGCGGCGATCCATCCGACCTCGCCCGGCGCTCTGGTGGTCCGCCACCGCCACAGTCCCCTCGGGGGCCCCACTCCGGGCTTGGCGGAGCAAGTAGGCATTGGTCGAGTCGATCTCTTCGAACCGCCGCACGTCCCAGGTCCCGCCCCACATGGCAGACACCATAGGGTCCGTGCAATTGTGAGGTCCCCTTCCTAGTCGAAAGGCCCTTTGTGTTGAAGAAGATCCTCATCGCCAACCGCGGCGAAATCGCCGTCCGTGTCATACGGACCTGCCGCGAGATGGGCATCGGCACGGTCGCCGTGTATTCCAACCTCGATCGCGAAGCCCTGCACGTGCGGATGGCCGACGAGGCATACGCGTTGGGTGGCGAGACCGCCGCCGAGAGCTACCTCAACACAGAGGCCATCCTCGCCGCGATCGAGCAGAGCGGCGCCGACGGCGTCCATCCCGGGTACGGGTTCTTTTCCGAGAACACCGACTTCGCCCGCGCCATCACCGACCGAGGCGTGACCTTCATCGGGCCACCACCCTCAGCGATCGAGGTGATGGGCGACAAGATCAGCTCCCGTATCGCCGCCGAGAAGGCGGGCGTGGCCGGCGTGCCGGGCCGGTCCGAACCGTTGACCTCGCCCGACGAGGTCGTGGCCTTCGGGACCGACGTTGGGTGGCCCCTGGCCATCAAGGCCGCCTACGGCGGCGGTGGTCGCGGCATGAAGGTGGTGGAGTCCGCCTCCGAAGCGGCGGAGGCAATGGAGTCGGCCGCCCGCGAAGCGCAGGCCTACTTCGGCCGACCGGAGATCTACGTGGAGCGCTACCTCGGGTGGCCGCGCCATGTGGAGATGCAGGTGCTCGGTGACACGCACGGCAACACCTTGTGGTTGGGTGAGCGCGACTGCTCGGCCCAACGCCGTCACCAAAAGCTGGTGGAGGAGAGCCCGGCGCCCGCCTTCCCCGACGACGTGCGCCAAGCCATGGGGGAAGCCGCCGTGAGGGTGTCGAAGGCCTGCGGGTACTACAACGCAGGGACCGTCGAGTTCCTCTTTCAAGACGGCGAGTTCTACTTCTTGGAGATGAACACCCGGCTGCAGGTGGAGCACCCGGTCACCGAGCTAGTGACGGGCCTCGACCTCGTGGAGTGGCAGATCCGCATCGCCTCGGGTGAGGCCCTGACGTTCGGGCAGGACGATGTCCGACGCAACGGCCACGCCATCGAGGTCCGCATCAACGCCGAAGACCCGAGCGGGGGCCGCTTCTCCCCCTCGCCCGGCACCATCACCACGTTCGCCGCTCCCTCCGGTCCCGGCGTCCGGCTGGACTCGGGGTACGAGTCCGGCGATGTGGTCAGCCAGTTCTACGACAACCTGGTGGCCAAGCTGATCGTATGGGCGCCCGATCGCGAGGCGGCCCGCCGGCGCATGTTGCGTGCGCTCGGCGAGACGCAGATCGCCGGGATCGCCACCACGATCCCGGCCGACGTGGCGATCCTCACCCATCCCGACTTCGCCGAGGCAAAGCACTCCACCAAATGGGTGGAGGACGTGCTCGACCTGAGCCAGCTCAGCGTCACCCCGGCAGACGCCACTCCCCCGGTACACACGGACGACGCGGTCCCGACCGTGCAGCGTGAGGTCACGGCCGAGGTCGACGGCCGGCGGTTCTCCGTCAAGCTCTGGGTGCCTGATCTCGGAACCACGACGGCGCCCCATGCTGCCGCGCGGCCGCGGCGCGCCGCCGCCTCGGCCACCGCCGCCACCGGCTCGGGCGACGTGGCCGTCCCCATGCAAGGCACGATCGTCAAGGTGCTCGTCGCGGTGGGTGACAAGGTCGAGGTGGGTCAGACCATCTGCCTCCTCGAGGCCATGAAGATGGAGAACGCGGTGAACGCCGAGAAAGATGGCATCATCAAGGAAGTGCGGGTCAGCGCCGGGGCTTCGGTCGGCGCCGGGGACATCGTGGCTGTGATCGAATAGTGATGCGCACACAAGCAGCCAAGGATGAGGCGGCGTCCGTCATTGCGCGGCGCCTGCCCGACTTGGTGGCGCTCAGCCATACCGTCCACTCGACGCCGGAGCTCTGCTTCAACGAGACGCGATCGGCCCACAGCGTGGCGGAAGCGATCCGTGCCGGTGGCCTGTCCGTCACCGAGGGCGTGTACGACCTCCCGACCGCGTTCGAGTCGAGGTGCGGCGATGGAGAGCTGGTCGTCGCCGTGTGCGCCGAATACGACGCCCTGCCGGGCGTGGGACACGCATGCGGTCACAACATCATCGCGGCGTGCGCGGTCGGGGCCGGGCTGGCCCTCGCCGCGGTCGCCGACGAGATCCGCCTGCAGGTCCGGATCCTCGGCACGCCGGCCGAGGAAGGTGGAGGGGGCAAGATCTTCATGCTCGACCGGGGCGCCTTCGACGGCGTCCACGCCGCCATGATGATCCACCCCTGGCCGACCGAACGCCTGACGGGCGCCTGCCTGGCGGTCGCTCACTTCGACGTCCACTTCACCGGCAAGGAGGCGCACGCGTCCGCCGCCCCCTGGCAAGGAGTGAACGCCCTCGATGCGATGACGGTCTCCCAGGTGGCCCTCGGCCTGCTCCGTCAGCAACTGCCGCCGGGAGATCAGGTGCACGGGGTGATCACCCGGGGCGGAAGTGCCGCCAACATCATCCCGGCCGCGGTCACGGGGCGCTTCATGACCCGATCACGCACCATCGATGGCCTCGCGGTGCTCGAAGCGCGCGTCCGGGCATGCTTTGAAGCCGGTGCGCTGGCCTCGGGTTGCACCGTCGAGTACAAGAAGCTGTCCCCCGACTACTCGCACATGGAGACCGACCCGGACCTGGTTGCGGCGTACCGGGTCAATGCGGAGTCGCTCGGTCGAACATTCGAGGCCGACGATGCCGACACGCCGCTTCCGACCTTCTCGACCGACATGGCCAATGTGTCACTGGCCGTGCCCACCATCCATCCCCTCATCGGCATCGAGACGGGCGGCGCGGTGAACCATCAGCACGAATTCGCGGCCGCCTGCATCACGCCTTCGGCCGATGCCGCCGTGCGCGACGGGGCCCTGGCCCTGGCCTGGACAGCCATCGACGCTGCGACCGACGCCGGGCTACGAGACCGGTTGCTGCGCTCGTGAGCAGAGGTCTTGCATGATCACGGAGCACGCCGTGCTTCCGGTCATCCCCGGACGGGAGACCGAGTTCATGGAGACCATGGATCGGGCCAGAGCGATCATCGCGTCCGCACCGGGGTTCATCTCGTTGCGCGTCGGGCGCTGCATCGAGCAACCCGCCAACTTCCTCCTCCTCGTCGAGTGGGAAACGCTCGAGGCTCACACCGAAGGCTTTCGCAACTCAGCGGAATACCAGGAGTGGCGTGCGCTGCTCCACCACTTCTACGACCCCTTCCCGGTCGTCGAGCACTTCGAGACCGTGGCTCGCGCCTAGAGGAGGCGCGCTCAACCGCCTGGTGAGTAGACCCCGAACTCTCCACGCAGCACGTCGGCCACCTCGCCCAACGTCGCCATCACGGCCAGGGCCGCCTTCATGGGGACGAGGAGGTTTCCCTCGCCCCGGGCCGTCACGGCGACATCCGACAACGCCGCGTCGACGGCCGGTTGGTCACGCCCCGCGCGCACCGACTTCGTGCGATCGATCTGTGTCTGCTGCAGCGTCACGTCGATGGGGAAGACGTCGGCCGGCTCGCTCTCTGCATCGGTGAAGCGGTTCACCCCCACCACGATCTTCTCCCCGCCGTCCACGGCCTTGGCGAAGCTGTAGGCCGCGCTCTCGATCTCGTCCTGCATGAACCGGGCCTCGATGGCTGCCACCGCACCCCCCAGCGCGTCGATGCGGTCGAGGTAGTCGTTCGCGGCCCTCTCGACCTCGTCGGTGAGGGATTCGACGAAGTAGGAACCGGCGAGGGGGTCGACGGTGTCCGCCACCCCTGATTCGAAACCCACGATCTGCTGGGTGCGCAAGGCGATTTTGGCGGCACGCGTCGTCGGGAGACCGAGCGCTTCGTCGAAGCCGTTGGTGTGCAGGCTCTGCGTCCCACCCATGGCGGCAGCCAATGACTGCAGGGTGACACGCACGATGTTGTTCTCCGGTTGTTGGGCCGTCAGCGTCGACCCGCCGGTCTGGGTGTGGAAGCGCAGCATCTTCGACCGTGGGTCCTTGGCCCCGAAACGCTCGGTCATGATGCGCGCCCACATGCGACGGGCGGCCCGGTACTTGGCCACCTCCTCGAAGAGGTTGTTGTGGGCATTCCAGAAGAACGACAGGCGCGGGGCGAACGCGTCGACATCCATTCCGGCCGCAATGGCCGCTTCGACGTAGGCAATCCCATTGGCCAAGGTGAAGGCGATCTCCTGGACGGCCGTCGAGCCCGCCTCCCGGATGTGGTAGCCCGAAATGGAGATGGTGTTCCAGTTCGGCAAGTTGGCGGCACAGTACGAGAAGGTGTCGACAATGAGGCGCATCGACGGGCGGGGCGGGTAGATGTACGTCCCCCGTGCGATGTACTCCTTCAAGATGTCGTTCTGGATGGTGCCGCGGATCTTGTCCCCGGCGACGCCCTGCTCCTCTGCCACCAGTTGGTAGAGGAGCAGGAGGATGGCACCGGTGGCGTTGATGGTCATAGAGGTTGTGACCTTGTCCATGGGGAGGTCGGCCATGAGGAGGCGCATGTCGGCCAGGGAATCGATGGCCACGCCCACCTTGCCCACTTCGCCCTCGGCCCGCGGGTGGTCGGAGTCGTAGCCCATCTGCGTGGGGAGGTCGAAGGCGCAGGAGAGGCCGGTCTGCCCGGCGTCGAGGAGGAACTTGAAGCGTTCGTTGGTGGATTCGGCCGATCCGAACCCGGCGTACTGGCGCATCGTCCAGAGCTTCGAGCGGTACATCTCGGCGTGCACGCCGCGGGTGTAGGGGAATGACCCGGGCTCCCCCAGCTTTGCTTCGGGGTCCCAATCGGCGAGATCCGCGGCCCGATAGACCGGATGGATCTCAATTCCCGAGTCGGTACGATGCTCTTGGCTGTCCTTCATTTGGGGCGTCACACCTATGAGACTACGGAGGTAAAGCCTGTCCAGGCCATCCGGGGCCCTATGTGGGCAGACTGGGGTGATGGAATCGACGTTTTCCCACCTAGGCATCTGCGTCACGGACCTCACGCGATCGCTTCGCTTCTACTGCGACGCGCTGGGCTTCGAGAGAGGCGAATCCCACGCCATCGGCTCTGCTTTCGCCCCGTTGATGGATCTTCCGGACGTGTCGTTGACCTCGCAGTTCATTCAAAAGGGGGCGACGGTCATAGAGCTCTTGTCGTTCGACGAGCCCGCCCCTTTCGGTGACGGCGTGCGCCGGGCCCTCAACCAGCTCGGGCTCACGCATCTCTCGTTCCGGGTGCGCGACATTGCGGCGACTGCCGCCAGGGTGGTCGAGCTGGGGGGCTCGCTGGTCGAGTCCAGCCGAACCTCGATGGACCTGGGCCGGGGCACCGTCGAGTTCGTGTACTGCACCGACCCGGACGGGGTGCGCATCGAGCTCATGCACCTCGGGGACTGATTCCGGGGCCTCCAGGGGCTCCGGAATGGGCTCTTCGGGGCTCCCGGTCTCCGGGGCGACGACTTCTGCGGACCCTCCGCCCTTACAATTGGGGCTATGTCGCTCCGTTGGCGCTGGTCATTGGTGGTTGTCGTGGCCGCCATCGTGCTCGGAGGCTTCATGCCGCAGTCGCTCCTGACAGGAGCCCACGCGGCATCCGACCAGATGGCCATCGCTCCCCAGGGCCCCCCTACGTTCCCTTCGGGGTGCGCGGGCACGAGTTGCAGCAAGAGCGCTCCGGTGGCGCCCACGCCAGTCCTCACCATCGCCGGGCTGGCGGCTCTGGCTGGAGTCGTCCTGAAGACCTCGGGCGCCGGCTGGTCCAGGCGCATCCGGACCCTGATCCACAGGCTCCCGCGTGGCACCGCCTCCGTGGTGTTCCGTCCCCCGCAATTCTCCATTACCGCGAATCTGGCCGCCTGAGCGGCCGCACCCGGTCGCGAGAGCGCGCCCTTTGGCTGCGCTCCGCGGTCCTCAAACTCTCGAGGCGCGCCCTTGTGCCTCGACCAACCATGGAGAACTCTCATGCCGAACGACCCTTCAGGTCACGGTGGGAAGTCCAACAAACCCCGGACACCCAATCCCGCCACCAGCAAGACCCCCATCAATAGGACCCCCACGAGCAAGGCCCCCACCAGCAAGCGAACTCCGGCCGAGCGACAGACGGCCAAGAAGCGCGCCCTCGCCCTGGCGGCCCGCAGGCGCCGCAACCGTCAGTTGGGGATCGGATCCGTCCTCACCGCTGTCGTCATCGTCGTCGCACTGGTCGCGGTGTGGGCGGCGGGTGGTCGAGGGGGATCGACGGGTGCCTCCGTGACGTCTCCCGCCGCCGGGACACCGGTGCCGGCGGCGATCACGAACCGGCTGGCGTCCATTCCCCTCAGCACGCTGGCTGCCGCCCCGGCCAGCAGTCTGGTCGCC
Organism: Acidimicrobiaceae bacterium; assembly: GCA_003160635.1. Classification (GTDB taxonomy): domain Bacteria; phylum Actinomycetota; class Acidimicrobiia; order Acidimicrobiales; family RAAP-2; genus Bog-473. The sequence goes on from PMLV01000303.1 coordinate 8,150, forward strand.
GCTCCACAGACGATCACCGACCCCAAGCTGACCGTTGACGGCAAGCCCGACCTGCTCTACGTCGGCGCCGAGTTCTGCCCCGTGTGTGCCACGGAACGTTGGGCCATGTATGTGGCCCTTTCCAAGTTTGGAACCTTCAGCCGGCAACCGGGACAGATCCACTCCGCCGTGCAGGACGGGGACATCTCCACGCTGACGTTCTACGGCACCACGTACAGCAGTCCCTACTTCTCCTTCACGCCCGTGGAGACGACCACCAATCAGCCCCAGGGCAACTTCTACGTGTCCTTGCAGACCCCGACCACGGCCCAGAAGACCTTGTGGCTGTCCCACACCGCCCAGACGATCCCCTGGGTCGATTTCGGGGGGAGGATGGAGCTCACCACCGCGCAGTACGACCCGTCCGTGCTCGAGGGTGTTTCGTTCACCAACATCGCGAACGACATCGGGAACAATGCCACGGCCATCGGCGCGGGCGTCGATGCCTCGGCCAAAGTGCTCATACAAACGATCTGCAGCACACTCAGCGGCAACAAGCCGGCCGCTGTCTGTAGCGCCCTCGGTCATGGGTGAGGAGCACCCTGCCCGCTGGCCGGGGCTGGTGGGTACGGCCGCGAGCGTGGCCGGCTTCGGCGTTGCCGGCTATCTGACATATGAGCACTACACCGGCTCGGCGAACCTGGTGTGCTCGGACAAGGGCGTCGTCAACTGCCTGGCCGTGACCACGAGTTCCTACGCGAAAGTGGCCGGTGTGCCCGTCGCCGTCCTGGGCTTGGTCTTCTTCGCCGTGATGCTCGTCCTTCAGTTGCCGGCGATGTGGAAGCGGGTCGACCACGTGATCCGCACGGCGAGGATGGTGTGGGCGTCCGTCGGGCTTGTCACGGTCGTGTACCTGCTCTACACGGAGCTGTTCAGGATCGATGCCATCTGCCTGTGGTGTACGGCGGTGCACGTGCTGACATTCGTCGTGTTCATCTCGACCGTCCTGGCCACGTTGAGCACGGCGTACGAGCTGGATCCATCGCTCTCCCCTTGAGGGACACGGCCCTCGTCAGCTGCCGTAGCGCAACGACCCCGGCGTGGTCAGCAACCCTCCGGTCTCCAGCCACGTCTTGAGCCCCGAGAGGATCATGGGCCAGCCGCCGTAGAGTTGCTCATTGGCGCCCTCGCGCAGCTGATCGTGGATCACGGTGAGCTGGCATGAGTCTTCCACCTGCGTGATCTGCCAGGTCACCCGTGAGGCGCCCTCGCTCTTGACGTCGTCTCCCCACAACGCGGTCATCGTATGCACCAGTCGGTGCGGCGGGTCGACCTCGAGGACCTCCCCGTCACCCAGGAGCAGGTCGACGTCGGGTACTCCCATCTGCAGGCGTGAGCCAACCTTCCAGTCCGACGTGACGCCGGCCCCGAAGTTGTACTTCTTGCGGATCTCGGGATCGGTGATCGCGTCCCAGAGGCGCTCGGGTGTGGTCCGGATGTAGATCTCGAACACCTTCTCCATTTGACGCTCCAATCTGTGCTTGAGGTCGCTGAGCCCGGCCGCCCAAGGCTCCGCGTACTTGCTCACCCAACGGTCGTGGACGAGCCTGATCGGGACGGGGTTCAGGAAATGGAGCTTCTCCCGGCCTTGGCGCCGGGTCACCACCAACCCTGCCTCCTCGAGGACTTTGAGGTGCTTCATCACGCCGAACCGTGTCATGGCGAAGCGCCCCTCCAGCTCGCCCAGCGTCTGCCCGTTCCGGAGGAAGAGCTCGTCGAGCAGGCTGCGTCTCGTTGGATCGGCGAGGGCCCTGAACACGCCGTCCACGGGGACATAATAGGTGACCAAATAGTCACATGTCAACGGGAGCGGTCGTCCCCTCTCCTAGAGCTCGATCGGATCGACTGGGCCGACCGGCCCGACCGGGCCGGCCAGGAACCGGGCCAACTCGGCGGCGTCGGCCTCGTCGGCCGCATCGAGCTGGCGGTCGACACGGACCGCCTTGCGCTCTTCGAGGTGCATCCAGCCCAGGGCGACCGGGATCATCGGCCACAGCATGAGCGTGTCCCCGGCCACCCACATGAGCACCCCACCGAGGTGGAGGTCGGCGACCAGCGACGGGCCCCAGGTGCGGTGGAAGGTGAGGTAGGCGGGGAACAACTCGTGCGTTTGCTGGTCGAGCGAGAGCCCGGTGAAGGTGTCGATGGGGATGGCCAGGAACAGGTACCCGAACTTGAGGGCGGGGTGCAACCGGTAGCGGTTGGGGTCACTCCCGAAAATCTGACGCCAGAACATGTAGCCCAAAGCGAGGAAGATCAGGTGCTCGACGTTGTCGATCGCCGGGTGCTCGAGCGTGTAGTTGTACCAGACCGTCAGATGCGTGATCGGGATCAGCACGGCATAGGCGATGAATGCCACGCCCGGATGACCGAGAATCCTGCTCGGCCCCGAGCGCAGGAGTGCCGTGAATCTGACGTGGAGATTTCCCGTCGAGGCTCGCCAGAACAGGTCGATCGGTGACGAGATGGCGAACAGAGGAGCCGCCACCATGATCAAGAGGAGATGCTGGACCATGTGGTCCCAGAACAACTCCTGCTGGTAGACCCCGATGAAGCTGAAGACGGAGATGGCCGTCGTGAAAAGCCCGCCGATGAAGGCCGCCGTCTTGCGCGTGGACCAGGGATGGCGGGGGCGGAGCCCACCTACCCGCTGGACCCCCCAGAGGTAGAGGCCCAGGGAACCGACGATCAAGACGATGGGAATGGCGTTGAAGGTGGTGGAGAGCAGCTGGCCCCCGCTCAGCGGCGTCAGGGGGGCGACGGCCAGCAGGGTCATCATGCGCGTCCACCGTACAGCGACCCCTCCGGGGTCACCAGATCAGGTCAGCCGTGTTGGAAGAGTCGATGGTTGAGGGTCCGCATGCCGTAGAACGCCACGCCGTCGAGCTCGGCGAGTTCGGTGTCGTCCATGCGCCACCCCAGTGCGCCGGCGTTGTCCTCGGCCTGATGTCGGTTCTTGGCGCCGGGAATCGGGATGGCCCCCTTGGCGATGATCCAGGCCAGCGCCACCTGGCTCGGGGTGCGACCACCGTGGGCGACGCCGATACGACGCAGCACGTCCACCACCTTGTCCACCTCTGCCATCGGGTGGGCCGAGAAGTCACGGGCTTTGGGCGGCGGATTGGCCGCGGAGTACTTCCCCGTCAGTCGGCCCTGGCCGATCGGCGAATAGGCCAGAGGACGCACGCCCAGTTCCCGGCAGCACGCGAGCAGGCCCACCTTTTCGGGCATGGTGCGCAGGAGTGACAGCTCGATCTGGTTCGTGGCCAGCCGGAGGTCCCGCTTGCGCAGCGCGGCATCCATCGACCTGGTCTCCTTGACCGAGTAGTTCGAGACACCCACGGCCTTGATCAACCCTTCGGCGTGTGCCGCGGCCAATGCGTCGGCCAACGCACCGTGCGAGCGCAACGAGATCGGTCCGTGAATCTGATACAGGTCGATGGAGTCGATCCCGAGCCGCTCCAGGGAGGCTCGGGCCGACCGCCGCAACGCCGACGTGACCGCCAACTTCCACGGGAACGGCATGAACTTGGTGGCGATGACGACCTTCTCGCGCACCGGGGGGTCGGCGGCCAGCAAGCGGCCGATGATGCGCTCGCTCTCCCCGCCGCCGTACACCTCGGCCGTGTCGAACAGCACGACGCCGGCCTCGATACAAGCCTGCCAGGCGTCGCGAATCGTCGCCTCGTCGTAGGAGCGGTCGTAGCCGCCCATCCCCCAGGTGCCCTTGTCCCCCCAGGCCCACGTGCCCACGCCGAGAGGCGGCACCGCGACGTCGGACCCCGAGAGCGTGATGCGATCGCCCGCTTGTGGCGCGACGACGTCAGTCATGCGATCAGTGCGCGTGGGGCATGCAGAGGTCGTCGTACTCGGCGATCACGATCTCGCCCGCGTCGGGCCCGCAGGCCGGGCACGCCGGGTCACGCCGTACCTTGAACGTGCGGAACGACTGCTCGAGCGCGTCGTACGAGAGCAGGCGACCGACAAGCGGATCGCCGAGCTGGAGCAGCATCTTGATGGCCTCGATCGCCTGGATGGAGCCGATGATCCCGGGCAGCACGCCCAGGACCCCCGCCTCCGCGCACGACGGCGCCAATTCGGCGGGCGGTGGCTCGGGAATGAGGCAGCGGTAGCACGGCCCGTTGTAGGGGTCGAAGACGGTGGCCTGGCCCTCGAAGCGGAAGATGGAGCCGTGCACCACCGGAATCCTCTTCAACAGTGCGGCATCGTTGACGAGATACCTCGTCGGGAAGTTGTCCGTCCCGTCCACGATCACGTCGTAGCCGTCGATGATGTCGAGGACGTTGTCCGCCCCGAGGCGCACGTCGTAGGTGACCACGTTCACGTCGGGGTTGAGGGCGGTGAGCGTCTTCTTGGCCGAATCGACCTTGCGGTCACCGACCCGATCCATGTTGTGGAGGATCTGGCGCTGCAGGTTCGACTCGTCGACCACATCCATGTCGATGATGCCGATCGTTCCCACGCCGGCTGCGGCCAGGTAGAGCGCAGCGGGCGAGCCCAGTCCCCCCGCACCGAGCAGCAGCACCTTGGAGTCGAGCAGCTTCAGCTGTCCCGTCTCGCCGATCTCGGGCAGAAGGAGGTGGCGCTGGTAGCGGTTGCGCTGGGCCGGGGTCAGCGTGCGGGGGGCGGCCCACGGGCGGCCGTCGTCCTTCCATTTGTTGAAGCCGCCGATCAGCGACTGGACGTCGGTGTATCCGAGGTCGCCGAGGGTCTTTGCCGCGAACGCCGAGCGCACGCCGCCGGCGCAGTAGACGACAACGGGACCGCTCTTGTCGGGGAGCTTGCCCTCCACCTGGAACTCCAGATGCCCCCGGGGGAGGTGGATGGCGTTGGGGATGGCGCCCTGCTCGTACTCGTCGGGCTCGCGCACATCGAGGAAGGTCGTGTGGCCGTCGCTCAGAATCTGCTCCGCGTCGGCCTGCTCCACCTCACGGATGGATTTCTTGGCCTCGTTCAGAAGATCTCGGGGTGTGGGCACGCTTTTCCTCCAGGACGCCGCATCTCTGCGTCTTCGCTATGGCTCTTTTTTGCGGCTCCGATCTCTTAAACACTACCAGTGAGGTCAACATTCCCTCATTGGGTGGGTGGGCTTGGTGGGGCAATGGGCACCGGCTGGGCTATGGGCTTGGTGGGGCGCCGGGCTCGGCCGAGCCCCCGGGCACGGCCGGGCGCCGGGCCCGCCTCTGGGAAACTTGCCGGCGTGGAGTTCGACGAGGTCATCCGCCGCCGGGCCATGGTACGTAGCTTCTCCACAGATCCGGTTGCGCCCGACACCGTGGATGCCCTGGTCCGGGCAGCGCTGCGGGCTCCGAGCGCTGGCAACACGGGTGGGACCCAATGGGTCGTGCTCGTAGGAGAGGCCGAAACGGCGCGCTATTGGGACACGACGACTGATGAGGCATGGCGGGACTCGAGCCCTCGATGGGAAGGGCTGCGACGCGCACCGGTGATCCTGCTGGCCTATGCCTCGGCCGAGGCCTACGTGGCGCGCTATGCGGAGGCGGACAAGGCGGCTTCTCTCCTGGGCTCGAGCGAGACGGCGTGGACCGTCCCCTACTGGATAGGCGACGCAGCATTCGGTGTCATGAGCGCCCTCCTGGCTGCGGTCGACGCCGGGTTGGGTGCCTGCGTTCTCGGCAACTTCAGGGGTGAAGATGCCCTGGCATCTACCCTCGATGTGCCAGAGGGATGGCGCCTGTTCTGCGCGGTTCCCGTCGGCCACCCCGACGGGAACGACCACCGCTCGCCCTCCCTCGACCGCCCCCGTCCCACACCGGACGAGCGCATCCACCACGGCCGCTGGTAGCCACCCTCGCCAAAGAGGTCTGACACACCCCTCCTTCACACTGGCGGCATGGCGCCCCCCGCCACCCCGACCGCCACCGCAGCCACCGCCACCGCCACCGCCACCGCCACCGCCACCGCCACCGCCACCGCTCAGCCACGGTTCCGCAGCCGTCCCCTTAGCCGCGACCGCGGCGGGGACGAGCGCTCCGCCGCACTCGCAGACAGCCTGGAGGCCCATCAGCGCGCCATCTCGGCCCATCACCACGGCATGTTGGTCGATATAGCCGAGTTCTCCCACGCCGAGTCCTTCCGGGGCGACGGAGCCTTGTCCATGGCCGCCTGGCTCACCGGCCGCTGCCAGGTCAGTGGCGCCCAGGCCCGCACGCTCGTTGCGGCCGCCGAGAAAGTGGGTGAGCTCCCCCGGCTCTCCGATGCGCTGGCGGCCGGACGACTCACCCTTGATGTGTTCGCCCCGTTGGCGACAGTCGCCACCGGCGATACCGACGCCGAGCTGGCCGAAGCGTCCGTACACTGGACCGTGCGCCAGGCCCGGGAGCTGGCCACGGCGGCGAGGGGGGCGAGCGACGCCCAAGCGGCACGAAAGTTCGCCGGGCGGTTCTTGCGTTTCGACGATGCGCGGTGCTCGTTGTGGGCCCAGCTCACGCCGGACGCCTATGCCGTGGTGAAGTCCACGCTCGTGGCCCGGGCGACCAGGCACGACCACCCGCAGGCGGGCGACCCCGAGTACGAGCCGATGGAACGCCGCTTGGCGGACGCGCTGCTCGAGGTGTGCACCGAGCGGGGCCGGAGCGATGGAGGCAACAGGACCGGTTCGGGCGACGGCCCGGCCGGCAAGAGCGGTTCGGGCGACGGCGGTTCGCGGTCGCGAGTCGAGGCAGGGCGGCCGGTCTTCGGCGGTACGGCGGCCACGATCATCGTGCACGCCGACTTGGAGCTGCTCACGGGCGGGGACGGCCACGGGACGGCGTCCATTGAGGGAGGAGGTCCGATTTCGGCCGAAATTGCCCGGCGGCTCGCGTGTGACGCCGGTCCCACCATCTCGCTTGAAACGCCCGGCGGCACGATTCTTGACCAGTTCCCCTGGCGACGGCTCCCCTCGACGGCCCAACGCATTGAGATCGCTCGCCGTGACCAGGGGTGCAGATTCTCTGGATGCGGCTACAACCTCATCACGAACGTCCACCACATGCGCCATTGGATCGATGGCGGGCCCACGGTTCTCTCGAACCTGATCACCCTTTGTGCGGCCCACCACAGTCGGGTCCACGAGCTCGGTTGGAAAATGAGTGGCGACGCCAATGGACTGGTCACGTTTACCGGTCCGCACGGGCGCCAGTCGGTATCGAGCCCATCGCCCACGTGGCGTCGATCGCCACCTGCGCGGAAATGAGCGGGGGCACGCGGAGCGAGGCAGCACAGCACGGCACGGCACGGCACGGCACGGCACGGCGGAATACGCTCAGCAAGGTTCCGTGCAAGGTCCGTTCTGCAGCGTGCCTGCATGCCACCTCGAAGCCTCCACGTGACCATCTGGTTCGAACATGCGGTCAATCCCGGGGATCACTTCGCCAAGTCCGGCTACGTCGAGCTTTTCTGGCTCCCAGTGCTGGGACCGTCGGCCACTTTTCTCTTCCGCCGGCTCGGGGCAGGTCTCGAGTCCGTCCCGGAGGGATTCTCGGTCGGATTGGACGACCTCGGTCGCGAACTCGGCCTCGGAACATCTGACACCAAGAACGCTCCGCTGCAGCGCGCCATCTCCCGGCTCGTGCAGTTCGGCCTAGTCAGACGTCACGCAGCCGGAGAATTGTCCGTCCGAACCGCCGTCGCAACGCTTTCCCAGCATCAGGTAGGCCGCCTTCCTGACGTGTTGCAGGAGGCCCATCGCTCCTTTATCGAGAGCGAGAGAGCTTGTGATCCGGACCCTCCTGCCAACGCGCCATTGCCCACAACAGATCAGAGAGACGGTTCAGGAACGGGATCACAAATGACCCTTCGATCGGATCAGTGACGGCCAGTCGCTCGGCCCGGCGCACGATGGTCCGGGCGAGGTCGAGGGCGGCAGAGATGCGGTTCTCTCCCGGGACCGTGAAGTCGCTCGGGATGTCGGAGCGGCTGCGGAGGTCGTCGATCGTGTGCTCCAACGCGAGCACCATCTCTTCGGTCACGAGAGACGCTCGGGCCTTCAGCTTGTGCCTGTTGTCGGGAGCCGTCGCCACCTCGGCCATCAGCACGTAGAGATCCCGTTCCAGGGCGGTCAGGCGCTCGTTGAGCTCAGAGCCTGGAGCCGATTCGGCCCGGGCCATGCCCATGGCCGACTGGGCCTCGTCCACCGCGCCGTTGATCTCGATCGGCGTCGAATCCTTGCGCACTCGCCCGCCGTAATAAAGACCCGTGGTCCCGTCGTCACCCGTCTTCGTATAGATCCGTGGAGTCGCCACTCTGCGGGATGCTATCGGGGCTGGTACGGGACGCATTGGTCTCGCCGGTATCCTTGTCGGCACCATGTCACGCTCGCCGGAACTGCTCGGTCGTCTCGACCCCGCTTCCTCCACCTACCTGCAGGCGCTCCGGGAACGGGTACTCATCTTCGACGGCGCCATGGGCACCAACCTGCAGTTGCTGGGCTTGACCGCCGAAGACTTCGGCGGTCCGGACCTCGAGGGCTGCAACGAGATCCTGATCAGCACCCGCCCCGATCTCATCGCCCAGGTCCACCGCTCGTTCTTCGAGGTCGGCTGCGATGTCGTCGAAACCGGGACGTTCGGCTCCTCGTCGGTCGTGCTGACCGAATACGGGCTGGCCGACCGCGCCCGTGAGATCAGCCGGGCCGGGGCGGAGATCGCCACCTCGGTCGCCGCCGAGTTCGCCACCGCGGAACGGCCGCGCTGGGTGGCCGGCAGCATGGGACCGGGCACGAAATTCCCCACCCTGGGGCAGATCCCCTACGCCGATCTACGCGCCGCCTACGAGGAGCAAGCCTTGGGACTCCTCGAAGGCGGCGCGGACTTTCTCTTGATCGAGACCGTCTTCGACCTGCTGTCCGCCAAGTCGGCCATCAACGGAGCCCGCCGGGCCATGGTGGCCCTCGACCGGATCGTGCCGATCCAAGTGCAGGTCGATGTGGTCGGCCTCAACTGCGCCACGGGCCCGGTCGAGATGAGCGAGGCCTTGCGGCATCTCTCTTCGGCCAGTCTCGTCCCCATCGCCTGCGTCCCCAATGCGGGCCTCCCGTCGGTGGTCGACGGCAAGATGCACTACGACCTGACCCCCGAGCAGTTGGCCGACCACCTCCATCGCTTCATCACTGAGTTCGGCGTCTCTGCGGTCGGCGGTTGCTGCGGCACCACTCCCGCCCACCTCGCGGCGGTGGTCGAGCGCTGCGCAGGCGCGGTTCCGGCGTTGCGCCACCCGGTCGAGGAGCCCTCGGCCGCCTCCATCTACACCTCGGTCCCCTTCCGTCAGGACACCTCGTTCCTCGTAGTGGGTGAGCGCACCAACGCCAACGGGTCCAAGCGCTTCCGGGAAGCCATGCTCGAAGCCGACTGGGACACCTGTGTGGCCATGGCCCGCGACCAGATCAAGGAAGGCGCCCACGTGATCGACGTCTGCGTCGACTACACCGGGGCCGACGGCGTGGCGGACATGACCGAGGTAGCCAGCCGGTTCGCCACCCAAGCCAGTGTGCCGCTCATGGTCGACTCGACCGAGGGACCCGTGGCGAGGGCCGCGTTGGAGTGGATCGGCGGCCGCCCCATCCTCAACTCGGTCAACCTCGAGGAGGGTGACGGAACGGGTACCCGGCTCGATACGTTCTTGCGATTGGCGCGTGAGTTCGGCGCCGCCGTCGTCTGCACCTGCATCGATGAAGAAGGTCAAGCGCGCACGGCCGAATGGAAGCTGCGGGCCGCCCGCAATATCCGTGACATCGCGGTCGAGCGCTATGGCCTAGCCCCCGAGGATCTGCTCTTCGACCCGTTGGCGCTTCCCCTCTCCACCGGCATGGAGGAGAGCCGAAACGACGGGATCGAGACGATTGAAGGCATCCGGTCCATCAAAGCGGAACTGCCCGGTGTCTCGACCATCCTCGGACTATCAAACGTTTCGTTCGGTCTCAACCCGGCCGCACGGCAGGTGCTCAACTCGGTCTTTCTCCATGAGTGCGTCGAGGCCGGACTCGACTCGGCCATCGTGCACGCCTCGAAGATCCTCCCGCTCTCACGCATCGTGGAGCGGGCCAAAGAGATCAGTCTCGATCTTGTCTACAACCGCCGGACCGAGACCTACGATCCGCTCCAAGAACTGTTGGCCCTTTTCGACGGGGTAAAGGTCAACGCGGGCAATGCGGACGCGCATCTGGACTGGCCAGTGGATCAGCGCTTGTCGCAGCGCATCATCGACGGCAACCGCAACGGACTCGATAACGATCTCACCGAGGCCCTCGACTCCGGACTCGGCGCGTTGGCCATCGTCAACGACGTGCTCCTCGAAGGCATGAAGGTCGTCGGCGAGCGCTTTGCCTCGGGCGAGATGCAACTTCCCTTCGTGTTGCAGTCGGCGGAGACGATGAAGGCTGCCGTTGCCTTCCTCGAACCTCACATGGAGAAATCCGACCAGGGCGGGAAGGGCACCGTCGTACTGGCCACCGTCAAGGGCGACGTGCACGACATCGGGAAGAACCTGGTCGACATCATCTTGACCAACAACGGCTACGAGGTAATCAACCTCGGCATAAAGATCGGCATCAACGAGATGATCGTTGCGGCCGAGGAGCACAAGGCCGACGCCATCGGCATGAGTGGGCTGCTGGTGAAGTCCACCTTGATCATGCGCGAGAACCTGGTCGAGCTCAACCAGCGCGACCTGGCCGACTTCCCGATCCTGTTGGGGGGCGCCGCNNATGGACCGCCTGGTGGAGTTGAAGAAGTCAGGCGAAGACGATCCGCTCTTCGGGCGCGAGATCTCCGCCAAGAACGTGCCCAAGCGCAGCCGGCTCGAACCACAGGACACCTCACCCGTTGAAGGGCAGCCGGCCCGTTCTGACGTCGCGATGGACAATCCCCTCTTCGTGCCGCCCTTCGTGGCCACCCGTGTGGCCAAGGGAATCCCGATCGATGACATCGCCGAGTACATGAACTTGACCGCTCTCTTCCGCAATCAGTGGGGCTTCCGGCCCGAGAACGGCGAGGACGACACGGAATTCAAGGACCGGGTCCGCGCCACGCTGCGCGACGAGCTGGCCAAGGCCAAGGAGGCCGACCTCCTCATCCCTCAGGTGGCGTACGGGCACTTCGCGGCGAATGCCGAAGGGAACGACCTCATCATCTGGAAGGACGAGGCGCGGACTTCCGAATGGATGCGCTTCACCTTCCCACGCCAGCGTAAGGAGCCCTGGCTCTGCATCGCCGACTTCTTCCGTGCCAGCGACTCGGGAGACGAGGACTTCGCCAGCTTCATGCTGTGCACGATCGGCCCGCGCGCCTCGGAGGAGGCAGCTCGGCTCTTTGCCGAGAATCAGTACCAGAACTACCTCTTCCTTCACGGTCTCAGCGTCGAGATGGCAGAAGCCACTGCCGAGTACTGGCATCACCGCGTTCGGGAGGAGCTCGGCTTCGCCAACGAGGACGGCCCCTCGTTGGCCGGCTTGTTCCGCCAGACGTATCGAGGCGGGCGCTACTCGTGGGGCTATCCGGCCTGCCCCGATCTCACCGACAACGCCAAGGTCGTCGAGCTCCTCGGGGGCGAGCGCATCGGCGTGACCGTGAGCGAGGGATTCCAGTTGCATCCGGAGCAGACCACCGACGCCATCATCTGCCACCACCCCGAGGCCAAGTACTTCGTGGCCTGAACACCCCGGGCGGCGGTGCACCGCATTCCCCGGACTGCCGGTCTGGTTACGAAATCCGAACCGGTTGCCTGTGTCCTCCCCCGGCTGCCGCGGCTGCCGCATCGCGGGCGTGGTAGCTCGATCGGGTCAGCGGCGACGCTTCGACGTGGGGCACGCCGAGCTCGGCTCCGATCTGCCTGAAGTGTTCGAACTCTTCGGGTGACCAATACCGAGACACCGGGAGGTGGTCATTGCTCGGTCGCAGGTATTGGCCGATGGTGATGATCGAGACGCCGACTGCCCGGAGGTCCGCCATGGTGGCCACGACTTCGTCCTCGTGCTCGCCGAGGCCCACCATGAGCCCCGACTTTGTGACCAGGCCAGAAGCTCCGGCCCGAGCCAGCACGGCGAGACTGCGGGCATAGCCGGCGGACGGCCGGACGGCCCGCTGGAGCCGAGCCACGGTCTCGATGTTGTGATTGAGCACATCGGGGCGCGCCGCGAAGATCGTCTCGAGCGACCCCGCATCACCCCGGCAGTCCGAGATGAGCACCTCGACGGTCGTACCCGGCGTGCGCTCCCGGATGGCCCTGATCGTCTGCGCCATGGCGCCGGCTCCGCCGTCCTCCAGGTCATCACGGGCCACGCAGGTCACGACAGCGTGACCCAGTCCCATTCGCTCCACGGCTCGAGCCACCCGATCGGGCTCGTCGGGAGAGAGAGCCAAAGGATGCCTGGTGTCGACCTGGCAGAACCCGCAGGCTCGCGTGCAGCGCTCCCCATTGATCATGAAGGTCGCCGTCCCTTGCGACCAGCATTCGTAGATATTGGGGCAGCCCGCCTCTTCGCACACCGTGGCCAGTCCCAGATCGTGCACCGTCTTGCCGAGCGAGAGGTACTCCTTGCCCATGCGCACCGGCACGCGCAGCCACTCCGGCTTGCGTTGGGAGATCTCCAACCCCGCCTCCGGAGCGACGCCGGCCTGGCGCAGCCGGCGTAGGAGCGGTCGTTCGATCGATACCTCCTGCCCGCTGCCCGCCGTCGCGGTGACGCCGGTGACGCCGGTGACGCCGGTGACGCCGGTGACGACATTCTGACGGTCGACCGCGCCCGTCCCGAACACCTGCGCCGCCCGGGCGATGAAGGCCTCGGACACGGTCGCCATCGCGACGTCAATGCCTTCCGCCCGCACCGAGGTCACGGCCCGGTCGGAAATGCCGCACGGGACGATGTGGCCGAACATGGAGAGATCGCACTCGACATTCAGTGCGACGCCGTGCAGTGTGCGCCGCCGCCCCGAAGATCCGCGCACGGTGCGCACGCCGATGGCGGCGATCTTCCTCGGTGCAGGACCGTCGGCATCGATCCACACCCCGGGATACCTGTCCACACTCGTCGCGCCGGGCAACCCGATGTCCGTCAACGTCTCGATGACAACCTGCTCGAGGCGGTGCACGTGAGCCGAACCCGCCGACACTCCGTCCGGGACCGACACGATCGGATACGCCACAAGCTGCCCGGGACCGTGGTAGGTGACGTCCCCGCCGCGGTCCGTGCGCTCGATGGAAGCTCCCACCGAATGGGGATCGGTCAGAACGTGCGACGGATCGGCGTGTGCTCCCAACGTGAAAACGTGCGGATGCACGAGTACGAGCAAGTAGTCAGCATCGGCGTTCTGTGCCAGGGCATGTTGCAGCACGAATGCTTCGTGATAGGGCACGCTTCCCAGGGACCGAATACGAAGCACGGCGCCCTATGGCCTACAGCTCGTCGGACCAGCCACGACCGACCAAGAGGTCAGAGACCCGGGCCAGGAACGACGAGACGTAGGCGCCGTCAACGGCCCGATGGTCCCAACTGACTCCAATTATTCCCGTCGAGTGAATCGCGATGGACTCGGATCCATCGGCGTGGGTGACGACGACCGGACGGCGGGCGATGCCATCGGTGGCCAGAATCGCCACCTGGGGCTGGTTGATGATCGGCACAGTGAAATACGTGCCGAAAGGGCCGTCGTTGGTAATGGAGAACGTCCCACCGGCGATGTCGTCTGCATTCAACTTGCGGCTACGTGCCCGATCCGCGAGATCGCGGATACGGCGAGCCACCCCACGCAAGGTCACTTCCTCCGCCTGATGGATGACCGGCACAATCAGACCCTGATTCGACAGATCCACCGCGATACCGAGGTTGATCTGCGAGTGCACCACGAGAGACTGGTCGACGACCGATGCGTTCAGGAGGGGGAAGTCCCGCAAGGCCTCCACCGCGGCACGGGCGATGAATGGGAGATACGTGAGCGAGAAGCCTTCTTCTTCCTTGAAGCGAGCGCCCCATGCCTTCCGGACTCGCTCCACATTCTCAAAATCGACTTCATAGGCGATGAACGCATGAGGCGACGTCGCCTTGGAGCGCACCATGTGCTCGGCCGTCCGGCGCCGCATGTTCGAAAAGGGCACAATCTGGTCCTCATCACGGCGAAACGTCTCCGCGTGCGCCGGCGACGGCGACGGCGCTGCGGTCGTCACCGGTGCGGGGGCCGGCGCCGTGGGTGCGGGGGCCGTTGCGGGTTGTGCGGCAGCCGGTGCCGTAGGCGCGGCAGCTCGGCGGGCATCGACGACCTTGAGCACGTCTTCGCGGGTGATCCGACCGCCCACACCGGTGCCCTGGACCTCGGCGGCAGTGATCGCGTTATCCGACAACAGTTTGCGGACCACCGGAGAGAGGACCAACGGGTCCGCTGCTCCGTCACTGCTTGGTGCTGCCTCGGACGCCGTCTCGGCGTTGGGGCTCGCAGGAGGTGCGGTCGCGGGCGGGGCGGCAGCGGGGGGTGCCGGCGGTGTTGAGGACGCGGCGGGGGGCGCTTCTGCCACCGGTGCAGCGGGGGGTGCCGGCGGTGTTGAGGACGCGGCGGGGGGCGCTTCTGCCACCGGTGCAGCGGGGGGTGCCGGCGGCGCGGGGGACGCGGGGGGCGCTTCTGCCACCGGTGCAGCGGTAGGGGCGGCAGGTGTGGCCTCTGCAGGCGCGGCCGCTGTGGAGGAATCATCGCCAATGACGGCGAGCCGGACGCCGACTTCGACCGTCTCGCCTTCGGGGACAAGGATCTCGGTCAGGACGCCGGCGGCAGGCGAAGGTACTTCGGAGTCCACCTTGTCCGTCGAGACCTCGAAAAGAGGCTCGTCGCGGGCAACCGTGTCCCCGATGGCCTTCATCCAGCGCGTGACGGTCCCTTCAGTCACCGTTTCGCCCAACTGCGGCATCGTGACATCAGCCAATGTGCATTCCCCTTCCGGTCAACGCCAGCATCGTCTCACCGAACGATTCGGACAGCGAGGGGTGCGGCTGTATGAAGTACGCCACTTCTTCGGGCAGTGCTTCCCAGTTGACCGCGAGATAGCCCGCTCCCAACTGCTCGGTGACCCACGGTCCCGCCATGTGCACGCCGAGAATGCGGCCAGCCGACCCGTCGGGTCGCTGCTCGGCCACGATCTTGACCACGCCCTCGGTCTCTCCGAGAATTTGGGCTCGGCTGTTGCCGCCGAACGGGTCCTTCTTGGTGACCACGGGGATGCCCTTGGCCTTGGCCTGCGCCTCGGTCATTCCGCAGAAAGCCACCTCGGGGTGGCAGTAGATCGCCCACGGCACCCTGCCGTAGTCGACGGGGACCACGGTTTCACCGAGCATGGTCTTGACCGCCACTATGGCCTCGGCGAAACCGACGTGAGCCAGCTGCGGCGTGCCGGCTACGACGTCACCAACGGCCCAGACCCCTGGAACGGCGGTGCGCTGGAATTCGTCAGCCACGACGAATCCCCTGTCGTTTATCTCGATTGCGACGCCGGGTGCCACCAGACCCTCCGTGCGGGGCCGCCGTCCGACCGACACCACGATGGCGTCGACATCGAAGGTCTGCTCGCCCGCGTTGACCGTGGTACAGCTGCCGTCCTTCTTGGGCTTGTGCCCTTCCACCTGGACTCCGGTGAGCACCTCGATGCCACGCTTCTTGAAGGAGCGGGCGATCAGCCGGACGATGTCCTCATCACAACCGGTCAGGATGGAGTCGAGGGCCTCGAGCACGGTGACCTTGGCGCNNACTCGGGAAGGAACCTCTTTGAGGTCCAGGAATTCGTCCGAACTCATGATCCAGCGGCCATCGATTTCGAGCCCTGGGAGGGACCGTGGCACCGAGCCGGCCGCCAGCACGACGTTGCGCCCGATCAGCTCTCGCCCGGCATCATCACCGTCGACGACCCGCACCCTGCGATCGGCTTCGAGGGTGCCGGTGCCCGACAAGACCGTCACGTTGCGTCCCTTCAACAGGCCGCTGAGCCCCTTGAAGAGCTTGTCGACGACCCCGTTCTTCCTGTCCTGGCTCACGGAGAACTCAAGATCCGGTTCCCCCACATTGACTCCGAAGTCACCCGCAGAACGGACAGTGCGATACACCGCTGCGGTCTCGAGGAACTCCTTGGCCGGCACACAACCCCGGTGAAGGCACGTGCCGCCCACCTTGTCTCGCTCGACGATCGCGACCCTCAGGCCAGCCGCAGCTCCATACAGCGCGGTCGCATAGCCACCTGGCCCACCACCGATTACGACGATGTCGAACTCGTCCTCTGTGCCCACCGTCGTCCCTTCTTCCTTCCGTTTGCCGCGCGGCCGGTCCCTCCCCGAACTGCCCCATGCGCGCCGTCACTCCTGCCTCTTCACACCGCGTGTGTGCTTGATCCCAGCCTACCGTTCAGGTTCCCCGACATCTCCCGGGTCGCGACAAGCAACTCGTTCGTTCGGTCCCGGCCCTCCGGCCCCCTCGAGCCGGAAGTCAGAGCGTTGCATCATGGGGATGCCCAACGCTCGTCACCCGCTCGCTCCGACGGTCCCACGGCTCGCACGGCTCGCAAGGCCCGCACGGCTCGCCCGGCTCCCGCGTGCTGCTGCTACGTCTCCGGACTGCGTTCTCATCGACCGCGGTCCGCCGCCGCAGTGGCCAGCTCGTCGACCCGGTCGTTCCAGCGATCGCCCGAATGCCCCTTGACCCACCGCCAGGTGACCCGGGCTTCGGATGCCACCGCCAGTTCGATCAGGGGCTCCCACAGATCCCGGTTGGCCACCGGCTTCTTCTGGGAATTCATCCAATTCCTCCGTTGCCAACCTTGCCACCAGCGATCCTTGAAGCAGTTCACGACGTAGGTCGAATCGCTCACCACCTCAATTTCGGAGACCGGCTGGCTTGTGAGGTAACGCAAGGCTTCAAGCGCGGCCGTTATCTCCATGCGCTGGTTCGTGGTGGCCGGATCCGCCCCGCTGGCATAGGGGCCATCCGGTACGGCCCAGGCCCAGCCGCCGGGGCCGGGGTTCCCGCGGCACGCCCCGTCGGTGTACACGATCACTGAGGCGGCGGGGGCGTCCATCCCCTATGTGTTACACCCCTCGGCCACGGTCGGCGGACCCCACGCTCGACCGGTACCGTTACACACATGCTGTTTGACGGGATCAGTCATCAGGTTCCAGACACGGATCCGGGTGAGACGCAGGAATGGCTTGACTCGTTCGACGCCATCGTCGATGTCCGCGGTCGAGCCCGGGCCCGCTATCTGCTCATGAAGCTGTTGGAGCGGGCGCGCACCAAACAGGTCGACTTTCCCGCCGCAGTCTCCACTCCCTACGTCAACACGATTCCCGCCGGCGCCGAACCGTGGTTCCCCGGCGACGAATACCAGGAACGGCGAATCCGGGCCTACATTCGCTGGAACGCAGCGGCGATGGTGGTACGGGCCAACACCCGCACCGAAGGCATCGGCGGCCACCTTTCGACCTATGCCAGCTCGGCGGCCCTCTATGAGGTGGGGTTCAACCACTTCTTCCGAGGCAAGGCCGACGGGGGCTTCGGCGATCAGGTCTTCATTCAAGGGCATGCGTCACCCGGGATCTACGCGCGCGCCTTTTTGGAGGGGCGCCTGACCGAGGCCCAGCTCGACAACTTCCGGCATGAGGTCGGCGGAGAGGGCTTGCCCAGCTACCCCCATCCCCGGGCTATGCCCGACTTCTGGGAGTTCCCCACGGTGTCGATGGGGCTGGGGCCGATCACGGCCATCTACCAGGCCCATGTCAACCGATATCTCAACTTGCGCCATCTGGTCGACACGAGTGCCAGCCGGGTCTGGTGCTTCGTGGGCGACGGCGAGATGGACGAGCCCGAGTCGATCG
>PMLV01000018.1 GCA_003160635.1 Acidimicrobiaceae bacterium
GCGTGGGCATCAACCAAGTGTAGGTTGCGCCCAAAGAGGCCCGAGGCTCGCCGTTCAATAACATCATGGGTCCGTGTTACCAGTCCGCCTTGTCCCGGCCATCTGTTTGGCGGCGATCCTTGTGGCCGGATGTTCATCTCAGCCGAACCTCGAAAGCTATTCAGTGGGTCCTCAGGGCCATCAGATTCGCATTGCCGCAGCGGCGGGACAGCACGTGGGCCCTGTGGTGGCAGGTGGATCTTCGGCAGGAGGTTCGGTGCTTCCCGGAGTCAACTACGCAACGAAACTGGCCCTTCCTGACAACGGGGGCGTCGAGGTGGCAGTGAGCGTCCCCTCCGGCCCCGTGGCTCCAGCCCACGCTCGCTGGATCATCAACGACTACTTCAACAACGATCCAGAGCGCCTAACCGTCTGGCACGGCACTCCTGCCGATCTGGGAGTAAGACCCTGCAACACTCCGGCAGGTCCATGCCCTGGCTATCTGGGTGGATTCCAGGCTTTCCGAAATGGCGTCCTTTACAACGTCACCATAGCCAGCGACAGCTCCGACACTGCTTGGGCGGTAATCCGCTCCATCCGCATCCCAGCCGATGGATAGAAGGCGATCGCCTGCCGCCGCTCGTGCCGGTCTGACCCACCGACCCGGCGGATGGCAGCAGAATCGGTGACGAGCCGACGCTTAGTTCGGAAGGAGACGGATATGGGACTGCTCAACCGTTCCTGACCGGTGAATCACGCTCTCATCGGTGAGCCGATTCTCGGATGATGGGATCCGGGGCATTCCAAGGGTCGTGGTCGGGCGGCTATCTGCCAGATAGCTGCGGATTCGTTCCGCCAGTGCCGAAAAGCGTGCTGCGTCCTCCGGCGCCTCGCAAGCATCGCATGCCATATCGAGTACCTGGACAACCTCGATGAGGAGGTCCATGCCAGTGTCGTACCCCCCGACCACTATGCGGTGCCAAACAATCTGTCATGGCAGGTCGGACATGCCCACCACTTCGACGATAGAGGCGCCGACGGGTCAGGAAAGAACTGTCTGCACCGGCCGCACTGACGAGTGGCCAAATGTTCTGAGGAAGAAAGCGGCTTGCCATCCTCCAATTGCGCTCTCTCCGCCTTCTTCTGTCCTTGGTGAGTCGATCCGGGCGGTTGGACCGCATTGCTGGGTCCCATGGGGACTCTCGATCTTGTCTCCGTAAGCGGGGACGCTGGTGCTCTCAATGAGCCATTACGACGGTACACCAATCGATGGCTCTCACCGACATCGGGGTCAGCGACCCGGCGATTGGGGCACGTTGTCAAACGGACCGGGAACGTACGATAGGAGGGTGCGGGTTGATCCCTGATGGCAGTATCGAAATCGACCCCGTCATCCATCGCACCAGGGTCGCTCAGGTCCTACAGCGCTGCCGCTGTGGCTGGGATCGCCCTCTTCATCTATCTGGTCGTTTGGGCACGTCGATATGGCCTAGACCTACGGGTCTACAGAGAATCCACAACCGCCTGGGTCGATGGCCGCAATCCATACCTCATGACCTTCACCAAGAGCAAGCTCGACTTTACGTACCCGCCATTCGCATTGCTGATTCTCGATCCACTTACATGGATGTCCTTCGCAGTCACCCAGTGGATCTTGTGGGTTGTGAGTGTAATGGCAGCAACTGCGTCCGTCGTCCTCGTTCTGAAGGATCGAGGATTTGTGGGTCGAGCACCTCTTTGCTTCGGCGCCTTTGCTTGCGTGTGCACCTCGATGGTCGTTCTCGAACCTGCCAGGAGTGGTATGAACTACGGCCAGATCGAGTTTGTTCTCATGATCTTGGTAGTGGCAGACCTTCTGGTCGNNGTGTTGATCGTGCGTCGTGACTGGCGATCTGTCACTAGGGCTGCGATCTCCTTCGTGGTTTGGACGGGATTCACGTGGTTTCTTTGGCCGGGTCTTTCTCATGCGTACTGGGACCAAGACGTGATTCATCCGGCGAGGGTCGGCACTGTTACCTACGGGGGCAATCAATCGTGGTACGCCATTTTTTACCGACCCCCGTTCCCAGCAACTGGGTCGGCACAGGCGTGGCTTGCGCTGTCGCTGGCAACGGTAATCGTCGGCACCTTTGTCGCCTGGAGGTGCGTGAATTCCGGGAGGCAATCTTTCGCCATCATTTCCGTGGCATTGGCGGGACTATTAATCAGTCCGATTTCTTGGACCCATCATTGGATATGGGTGCTACTGGTTCCGCCGATGCTCGTTGGTCCACGTCGGCACGAAACGAAAACAGTCGTTCGCATGATGCTCTGGGGCCTTGTTGCTCTGACCATCGCTGGACCGTACTGGTGGTTCTCCACCGGCGCCGCCGCAGATGCACTTGACGCTCTATTGCCTGTATGGACCTTTACTACGTTGGTGGTGTGGAGCACAGTCGAGATGATGGAATGGCGTCGGCGCCCTCGCCATTCGGAGCAGCCGGTCTCGGAGGAGGCGACCATCCCATGAGTGCCTTGCGTGGGCGGGGTTTCACGGGTGACCGTCAGACGAAAACGGTCGTATTTGACCCAGCCTGCCCTCAGCGGTAGTCAACCGGCGTGACTTCCGGAAACGGGAAGAGGAAAGTCTCCGTGCATCGGCGTCCGACCGCTTAAATAAGGAGAAAGTAGGGACTTTCGGCCCTGCTCAATGTGATGCTCTCGGAAGAATATGAGAGGTGAAGGATCCGTCAGGATCCAGAAGGAGGAGCTTATGCGATGTAGCAGAGGCAACTCATCCTCAGAGTGGATGGCAGAGGATTGATCGGGAGTGATCCCGGTGGGCCCCATGAGTAAAGAGAGCAAGCAGCTCGACGTTTGAGCGTTGCTATGTTCCACTGGGTTGCCATTTCCTCAGAGTTATCCACTCCCCTTTCTGTCAGCATGACCTGAG
>PMLV01000138.1:0-1303 GCA_003160635.1 Acidimicrobiaceae bacterium
TTTCCGTCGAAACGTTCAGCGCATCGGCGATCGAGCGCAGGACGTGCAGCGAGGGCCTGTGGAGGCCGCGCTCGATCTGGCTCAGATAGGGGTTTGAGACCTCGGTGAGGGCGGAGAGCTGGCGCAGCGAGAGGTTCGCGAGCTGTCGTTGAGCGCGGATGAAGCTCCCCAGTAGGTCCTGAGGAGCTTCATCCGTCATCTCGTGAGTCTCTTCGCCTTGACCCATCGTCAGGCAATGCCTTGCTGACGACTAGGCCTTGATGGCGAAGAGCTTGGCAACCTCAAGAGCGAAATCGCGCTGTGCGTTGAGGAGCTCGGTGGCGAAATCAAAGACGAACTTCGTCGCATCCTCAGCGCTCGGCACGCCAGGAAGGCCAGGGATCGCCGGCATCTCGGGCGTAGGGAGCGACGAGGTGGTCTTGGCGATCGCCTGAACAGCATCGAGCGTGAACTTATGGCTCTGCTGGACGCCCTGGAGGATCTGGGCTCGGGCTGTCTGGGCGACCTCAGGGATCTCGGTGATGGATTTGACGGCGGCGGTGGCCATTTGGGGGCTCCTTTATCTTGTGATGTTCGTCTTGTGGTGAGGCGCTCTGAACGCCAGGGTCAGCATATATCGCAGCTGCTAGGTATAGCAAGCATACAGACCAAGACACTCTCGCGGTCTGCGCGCTTGCCCCAGATCCCGCAGGAGCGGTCGGTCGCGGACGACCTAGGTGAGGGCAAAGAGCTTCGTGATCTCGAGGGCGAATTCTCGCTGCGATGAGAGGATTTCGTCGGCAAGATCGAACGTGAACTTGGCGGCTGCCGCAATGCTCGGAACACCGGCAAGAGTGGGGAAGTCCCGGAAGTCGGTGAAGCCCGAGGAGAGCGACCCTTCAGACCCCCTGGCACCCCCTGTCGCACCCCCGGCCAGTGCGGTGGCGATGAGGACCGTCTCGTCGTCAAGGGAGCCGGGCTCGACGAACTCCGAGACAGACCGACCATTTATGTCGCCGATGCGGGCGGCGATCGACTCGGGGGAGATGCCCTCGAAAACGACACCCGGGGTCTCCATTGTCACGATGCGAGCGATGCGGCCACCTGCCACGGAGTAGACGTTGCCGCTCTCCTCGCAAGCCTCAGAGGCGAGGTAGACGACCATCGGGCTCACGGTCTCGGGGGAGACCTGAGAGGACAGATCGCCGAGAATGCCCTCGGTCATTCGGGTCAGCGCTATCGGGGCGATCGCATTGGCCTTGACCCCATGGATCGCGCCCTCGTGGGCGAGCACCCGCGTGAGCCCCACGAGCCCGGCCTTGGC
>PMLV01000138.1:1352-8635 GCA_003160635.1 Acidimicrobiaceae bacterium
TCTCCATCTTGTGGAAGGCCTTGTCGCGGAGGATTCCCGCGTTGTTGATCACGATATCCACTTTGCCGAAGACGTCGACGGCGGCCTGGACGATGGCCTCGCCGCCCTCGGGGGTGGCAACGGATTCGTAGTTGGCCACCGCGGTGCCACCTTTGNNCCTCGATTTCGTCCACCACGAGCTGCGCAGCGCTCTTAGAACCGCCGCTGCCGTCCACGGCACCACCGAGGTCGTTGACTAAGACGCTGGCTCCACGCTCAGCCAGCGCTAGGGCATGGGATCGCCCGAGGCCGCCGCCGGCGCCGGTAATGATCGCTACACGTCCGTCAAAAGTCATCTCGCTCATCTGGCTGCCTCTCAGGTGCTCGGTGTTCTGCCCTCGGAGTCCAGGGAGTCGCGACCTCCTGGCGCCCAATGGTTGGCCCGTCAACCCACCAACGACGTTCGACGGGTGGTTGACCTCAGGGGTGGAAGCTAGCTCACATCTGAACTCCAGGACCAGCTCAAGCGGCATCATGACAGCCGGATAGCGGGTTCTCGGCACTCGGGTCCCGAGGGCACTGAACGACGGCTACACGAGCTTCAGCCGCGCCGTGAGGGGCTACTCATCGGAATGTTCCGCAAGCCGAACCGTGTCCGGTATTGCTCAACTGGTTTTCGGACCGGAGGCCGGGTGCCCGCAAGGGATCCCCTGAGGGCACTTGGACGCGGATCTGCGGGAGGAGCTGGTAATGCCGGATACCGCTCCGCGTGCGAGACAACGCCCGGATGAACGACTGGCGGCATGAGCTTGCCGTGGTATTGGTTTGACAGCATGGATGGCGGCCGGCTCCGTCTGGTGCTGGGATATAGGCATGGACAGCCACGAGGATTCTCGGCGCTTCGCTAGCGCGAGCCGTGAGATTGCGGCCAACGCTGGGCGAATTTTTGAACTGATTGCCGATCCGGCTCAACAGCCTCGCTGGGACGGTAACGACAACCTGGCCCATGCCGCCGATGGGCAGCGAGTCCGGGCCCTCGGTGAAGTGTTCACCATGACGACGACAAAGGGCAATGTCCGGGAGAATCACGTGGTTGAATTCGACGAGGGCCGGCGTATTGCGTGGAGACCCGCAGAGCCTGGTCAGGAACCACCAGGGCACCTCTGGCTGTGGGAACTCGAGCCGATCGACTCATCGCGCACACGCGTGACCCACAGCTACGACTGGACACAGTTGACCGATGAGAGCCGTTTTCCTCGTGCGCGAGCAACTACCGCCGACAAGCTTCAGGCCTCGTTGGACCGGCTCGCCGCCCTCGCAGAACGTCAGTGATCGACCGCCCCTCGACCCGGAATGATCTCGCAGGTGTCGCTGTCCCCGGCGCGGCATGTCCGGACATCCTCGTCACCGCAAGCCGATCCTTAAGGGGACGCTGATCGTTGACGTAGCGGGTCCAACTGCTAACGCCGCGCTAACCCGCCCAAGCCGGCACCTTAGGGACAGCCCGAGGGCTGATAGGTGAACTTTAGGGGACAGTGACTGCCGGGGCGGGGAGCAATTGACTCCCGGGTGCTCGCATCTGCCGGCCACTGAATCCACCGCGAACCAATTGCCGAGCTGCGGTCAAGTACTACTGATGGCTATGAACGATTCGGAGATCATCGAGCAGTCGCTGCGATCGCCGGAAGCCTTCAGCGCCATCTTCGATCGTCATTTCGATGTAATCGCTGGTTTCTGCCTCCGACGTCTCGACGCCGTGCGGGGAGAAGACGTCGCCGGCGACGTCTTCCGATGGGCTTTTGAGCACCGCGCGCGCTTCGACCGTGAGCACGACGACGCCCGACCCTGGCTTTTCGGCATCGCCAACAATCTCGTCCGTCAGGCATTGAGGAGTGCCGGACGACAAGGACTTGCTTACAACCGGTGGCTCACACGTGAGACGCTCGGTGAGGACGAGATCGGGTTCCAGGCAGCGGCCACACTCGATGCGCAACGCGACGTGTCGCTCGTTGCTGCGGTATTGAATCGGCAGCCGATCGAGGAAGTCGAGACCTTGCTCCTGTACGCATGGGAGGGGCTCACCTACTCCCAAGTTGCCGAAGCCCTGGCAATTCCGGTCGGCACCGTCCGATCTCGAATCCATCGTCTACGACAGCGACTGCAAGAGGCACTCGAAACGTCATTGCTTAATTCGAATGAAGAGACCGTTCACCATAGAGGAGGTTCAATATGACAACGAACGTCATTGAAGAGGTCCGCCGGATCGCACCGCCTGTTCCTGCGACCAGCGAGCTCGGCCGTGCTCGTCAGCGCGCCAAGCTCACGGATGCCATCACGGTGGAAGCGTCGTTCCCTGACCGGGAGGAGACGCTGGCTCCGGTGACTGGTGTCGACTCGTCTCGTAGGGGTCGTGTATCTAGCGGGCGCCTCCACGTGGTGAGTGCGGTAGTGGCGATCGCTGCTGCTGCGGCGTTGGCGATTCCGCTCTCCCTTGGTTCGACCAAACCGCCGACTGAGCGCGTCATAAAGAGTGCCGCGCCGGTGATGGCGCTGGACGCTTACCGCCTTCGGCTTCCGAGCGACTACCGGCTCACAGCGGCGAACATGTCCAACTGCTCACCTCCCGCTGTCGCATTCGTGTCACCCACATCGGGTCCTCCACGAACTTCGGCATCTCCCGCCGATGAACCTGGCTATGCATCCCAAACGGAGGTGGCGGCGAACGCCGATGGTGGGTGCCTTTCCATGGTGTTAGCACCTCCCTATACCCCCACGGGGACGAATCCCGACCCTGAGGCTGGAACGTTTGAGGTTGAGCAGCCGGTTCAAGTGGGTCGTTATGAGGGGCGTGCTGGCGCTTGGTACTCGGTGTCGAAGCCTTCAGGTGCTCGCACCGAAGAGCAATCGCTGTATGTTCAGATTCCGATTGCTGGCGGCCAGGTACAAGACCTGGTGGTCAGCGCCAATGGGCTCTCGGAGAGCGAGCTCATTTCGGTGGTGGCGAATGGGCTCATGGTTGCGGCAAGTTCCTAGCGGGAGATTGCTCCGTTAGGAGGACAGCCTTTGCGTGCGCTGCCCTATACAGAGTGGCGCTGCGCGTGCGATCCTCCAAATTTCCCGCCCGATTCACCCGCCCGCCTTCAAAGACCAGGATGTCCCCATATGTTCATCGACCGCGGCGTCCCAGGGTCGCCCAGACCGCCGGTCTGGAGCCGCACCCCGTCGATGGCTGCGCTTGCAACTGTGCCATGAGGCACTGCGGCACTCAGAGGGCAGCGTGCGGTTGCGTCGCCACGGGCCATTACGGCCCGCAGACGGTCAGGCCGAGCCGATAACCGCTCCGAACTGAATCGCGTCTACCGTCACGCCGGGTGCCTCGGCACCTACGGGAGGCGAGAATACACGGGCCTGCTCCTCGGTCTCGAACACCTCAATCGAGATCCCGTGCGTGTCGTCGACGGCCACGAAGTAGGCGCCGACGAACCCGGGGGGCCCTTTAATCATTGGTATCACCTCCTCGTCGAGGCCCCGCTTCGCCTCGGCCAGGTCGGATATGTTGGCGTGGACCAGTCTGGCATGCATGGGTGATCTCCCTGCTCGACACATTTCATTACTTGGTAAATCAACGTAATGGCGTTGGCGGTCGATGACCCCATACATGGTCACTTCGTGAAGACCATCTATGGCGGTTCCCAACAGGAGGCCACATTGTTTGGCCATCTATGACCCTCCCCATCGTCGGCGTTACCAGTGACGATGGGACTCCGGCAGGTGCCGTATAAGTTCAGCCTTTCGAGTGACCAGATAATACCCTTGTGCTCCGGCAACCAGACCGATTCGGCAAACCGTGTGATCCACTCCGAACGCCGGGGTCTGATGAAATGCTTTTCCGCGGTTGTAACGCACCAACGATGAGGAAAGGCGAGGCCGAATCCGCGATGTGAATCACGATCCACAGCGCCAAATCTGTGCCACATTGCACGCGGACAATGTGCTGGAATGTACAAATGCCAAGAGTAGTGACGATTTCGGCGTCATACGGTGCCCACGGAGACAAGATCGCTCACGCGGTTGCCGAACAACTGGATCTCCCGTTCTTGGACCGAGCCATTCCCGTGGCCGTTGCGCACCAGCTCGCCCAATCGGGTGACATCGAAGAAAGTCTCGATGAACCCGTCCCGAGCCGATGGGAGCGATTCTTCATGGGATTTGCCAACGCGGCCACGCCGATGGGACCTAGCCAGTTGCCCGCCGAGGTGATCCAAACCCCTGAGCGATTTCGTTCCGCAAATGAGGCGAAGCTGCGTGAAGTAGCCGACACCTCGGGAGGGGTGATACTCGGGCGGGCGGGAATGGTCGTGCTCGGCAATCGGCCCGACGTTCTATGTGTGCGTCTTGACGGCCCAGTTGAAGCACGGATTGCTCAAGTAATCGCTCAGGGCGTCGACGAGGAGAGCGCCCGGAAGGGTCAACGAGAAGTTGACAGGGCACGCGATGCGTACGCCCGAGTGTTCTTTAATGTCCACCAAGACGATCCTCGGTTGTATCACGTTATTCTCGACAGCACTGTTCTTTCCGTGGAGGCGTGCGTCGACATCATCATTCGAGCAGCAAGGGATCGTTTCGGCGCGGTATCTCACCCCAGCTCCTGACGTTGGTGAGTCGTGGGCGCAGTTCTACGAAGGGGTAGTAGGTTCGGAGGGGACAGCCCGTTGGGCGCCCCAAGGGGGAAGGCGTCAAGGGAGTAGGCGCCGAAAGGCAAGGCCCAACGGACGGCGTTTCTCAAAGCGTAAGGGTTGGTCGTCCCCAACTCCATGACTGTGTCACGGAGTTTTCGTTACAGGGCGGGCGGCTCCACAGTTGCATCGCACCCGGTGGGATGACACATAGTTACGTTGCCAACGGACTTCGCCAAGCGATATTGATCTTTCATCCGCTCGGACGACCGACTTTTCGCCTACACCATGTGAGGGTGGACGGAGACTTGTTGGGTAAATGGCCCTCGCAGGACTCGGACAACCAGTTGGCCGTTTGTCAGACTGGCCTCCAGACCGCCTCCGAATACTTGTGGCAAGTCGATCTCGCGCTCATAGCCTCCGTACTCCCACTCGTGCAGTACATATTCCCGAGGTCCTGAACTCCGTAGCCGAGCAAAAATATGGAGAGTGCAAGGGCGGAGTTCGATCGTGACATCGTCCGGCGTTACCGCTGGTAGGGGTGCTACCACCACGAAGGCTCCAGGTGCCTCATGCGCATTCACGGGAAACCATTGGGGTTTCATTGTCTCCGCCGTTGCATCGGTCGACCTTGCGATCTCCTCAGGGTTGGACTGATGTGATGACATGGTCACCGTCCTTGCCGATTTTCTGCCTCGTTGCCGCCGACTATCGGGACGGGACTCCGGCAGGTGACGTACAGGTTCGGATTATCGAGTAATGGGCTAATACGCATGCCCGCAAGCCCTCGGGCATTGAGAGGAGTAGGGCTGATTAGCTGATTAGAGAATAGGTTGGGCCGTCCATTACGCATTCCTAGCGGGGGGCACGTCGGAGGGTGTACGTACCCAAACGCCGACTAGCGAGTCAAGGTCAGGAGGATGCGGGGGTGATGCTGACGGTGATGACCTCAGGCTCGCCGAGGCGATGATGTGCCCACTTCTGGAGATAGAGCGTCCCCACTACTGAGAGCATGTCGGACACCACCTCCTCGTAACGGACCGTGTTCTTGGTCTCCCGTTCCCGTTGGAACGTCAAGAGCAGGGATTCGGGGACAGTTGGCTGTTCGTTGTCTGGCATGGTCACAGTCTTATCGCTACGGCTTGAGCCGCCCGTCGATCATTCGGTGGTGGGTCGCCTCGTACGGTTTCTCCTCGTCGTTCACGGCCGGAGGTAGTCCTGAGGTGAACCCCTTGGGTTTAGCAGAGGACTGTACGATCTGCTCACGGACCTTGGTGAACGGGAAAAACTGTGAGACAGCGGGCGAACTGATCTCCCGCCCAGGGTGACGTTCCCATATATGGCCATTTCGTGTCGGGCATCTATCACCGATAAATCAACGACGATGGATCTCACACTCAGTTCGTGATGTCCAGTTCCGACCAGACCGTGGACCCGTGACCGTCATGGCGCTTTACTCCCCAAAAATGGGGCGCTTTCGCAACCCGTCCGAGGCCGTTCGCATGACCCAGAGGGGGGAACGTGCCGTCGTCACTGCGCATCGGACCGGGTCCTTCATCTCGTACGCCGATCCAGACTCGCTCGCCTCGCAACTGCAAGTCGACTCGCACCTGACCTTTCCCGTGTTGCAGAGCATTAGATATCAGCTCGTCCATGACGTTCACCACCAGGGTGATCACGGGACCGAGCGACCAGGATTGAATGAGGGACAAGCACCACTGATCAGCTTCGCTTTGCATCCCCGTCACTGGATCGAAGGTCCTCATGACCGAGGTGATCGGGGCCTTCATGACTGAGGTGTCCGGCGGACGACGATGATTGCTGAGTCGAAATCCCCCAGGTGGGCGTTGCCGCGTTCATCGAGCAAGACATTGCGTGGCGAGAGCTCTCGGTGAAGCAGGCCCCTGCCGTGTAGGTGAATAAGCCCACGGCAGACTTGACGTCCTAGTCGAAGGACGTCCTCCCGTGGTGGAGAACCTGTCTTCCGCAAGTAATCGACCAGGGTCCCGCCAGCCAGATACTCAAAGACGGTGTATTGGGGGTTACTCTCTTCGTCGTAGTCATAGAGGGAAACGATGTTGTCGTGGCTGCCAATCCGGCCCAGCACCCTGGCTTCCCGCTCGGTTCCCTCAGGATCGAGGGGCATTGCCTCCGAGTTGACAACCGAGAGCGCTACCTCTCGATTCATCTTCGCATCACGGGCGAGGTACGTGCGTTTCCGGGTACCATCGCAGAGGACACGTTGGACCTGATATCGCCCGACGAATACCTCCCCTGGCCGAATGTCTGTCGCTTCGTTCATGGATTGCCGATCTCGGCTGCGATAAAGATTTCTCCTTCTAGAGCATCCTCTGATCCCGCCGTTCGTGCTAGGGCCAAAAGACCCATACGAGTACCCCTTCGCATACAGAGTCTGCTGCATGCGCCTGACGCCCCCGCGGCAATCGTGCCGGTCAGGCGTCTCTCCTCCCCGAGTTGTCCGATTACGGATCGCAAGTGAGTACGCACGAGGGCAAGTCGCTCAACGCAATCGCCGTAACGCTCAATAGAGAAGGAGTTCCGACGGCCTGAGGTGGCAAGTGGTACGCCTCGACCATTAGCTCCGATCATTCACGCGGCCGCCTGACC
>PMLV01000237.1 GCA_003160635.1 Acidimicrobiaceae bacterium
CGACTGGACGATTGGTCAGACCTCCCCGGACCCGTTGCCGCCGGGCATATCGCGAATGGTTTCGGGCAAGGCGTCGCAGCACCGGTGATCATCAACAATTCCATCTGGGGGTTCATCTCCGCGTTTGGAGAGGCCGACGAAGTCTTACCTTTGGGGAGCGAGGTAAGGCTGGCCGAGTTCACCCGCTTGATGGCCAGCGCCATCTCTAATGCGGAAGCTCGCTCGGCATTACGCAGTCTGGCGGAGAAGCAGGGGGCTGCCCTTCGACGGGTTGCCACCTTGGTCGCTCAGCAGGCGTCACCGGGCGTCATCTTCGCCGCCGTGGCACACGAAGCGAGTAGAGCACTTGGTGTCCAGATTGTCGAGGTGATCCGCCGTGCGGACGGATCGCTGTTGTTGCTGGGCTCAACAGCAAGAGATGATCTGAACGGCCCACTCTCCGATGGAGAGGTCCTCGTTGCGAGGAAGATCAAGGAAACCGGGCAGGCGGAGCGCATCGTAAACCGCTCGGTAGCCGAATTCAACCAGGACGAGCCCTTTCACAGCACCACCACCGTAGGAGCCCCGATACTTGTGGATGGGGAGCATTGGGGTGTGATAGTCGTCACGTCGGCAGAGGATCTGCCGCACGACACCGAAACGCGACTTACCGATTTCACTCACCTGGTCGCAGGCTCGATATCGAACGTTCAAGCCCGTGACAATCTCTTGGCATCACGAGCACGAATTGTCAGTGCAAGTGACGAGACGCGACGCCGGATCGAACGTAACCTTCACGATGGCATTCAACAAAAGCTCGTATCCCTCGGAATGAACCTGCGCACCGTGAGACGTCGCTACGCGATGTCATCCGAGGTCGAGGAGGGTCTTGACGAGCTGGCCCGAGACCTCGAGAATGTAGTCGAAGAGATTCGTTTATTCTCTCAAGGGCTGCATCCCGATATGCTGACCCGATCAGGCCTCGGGCCATCGATTCGATCGCTCGCCCGGCGATCCGCCATTCCAGTCGAAGTCGACGCTCCAGACCGAGTTCGATACCTCGAGACAGTTGAAATTGCCATCTATTTCGCGGTCTCAGAAGGTCTCGCCAACGCGACGAAGCATTCCCATGCCTCGGTTGTCTCCATTCGGATAACTTTCGATGGTTCCGACGTACGGGCCACCGTTTCCGATGACGGAATCGGCGGCGCTTCGCTCAGTGGCGGTTCAGGACTTATCGGGATCATTGACCGCGTCGAAGCACTCGGAGGGCGTGTCACCCTTGATAGTCCTGCCAATGTCGGAACGACCATAACGGTCACATTGCCCAGTTCCGTATGCGGTCTTGTGAATTCAGAGGACGTCTGACTCGCACGTACTGAGATCACCTGTCATCGAAGATCACGGAGGCCCGTGTGATGAACTCACCGTTGAAAAGTTTCAGTCATTGACCTGACACTGACGGTTCAGGAACTCTTTGACATGAGGGTGATCCCCGAATCGGCTGAGGTCAAGTGAATTCGACGTCTTTGTACCGGCCCCACACGACGGCCAATCTCGTGGGTATGGGCTGGGATCGTTACGCCAGCTAGCTGCCCAGGAATTGGCGCTAGCAGGAGCATCACCGTGAGGTCAGCGACCCGTCAAGAATCTGGTTGACGGGAGTGACACCGACGCGGCGCGATGTCATCGTTATTCGTAAGTTCGAAATAAGACCAAGGACAACTCCCCCATGCCATCAAAAGAGACTCAAACGTGCGCGGAATGCTCGGTACTGAGAACTGCTCGCCCTCGGACCACAGATCGAGATCGTTCCAAGATCGCATTCAGATCCGATGCGACTGGCCGGCTGTTCCCAGCCACATCGCCCTTCACGGACCAACCCGCTAACTCAAATCAATTCCGGCTGTGCGGACGAACGGATCATTCGCATCACACCAGTCACCAATCGACCCCAATCACGAGAAGGAGCAGCGCGTGCGTAATATGAGAGTGAGCGACGCCTCAGAGGTCATGACGAAGTCGAGCCCCTATTCGGTGGCCGAGACCGTGGCCCGGTTCAACGAGGTGGTGGCGGCCAAGGATATGAAGGTCTTCGCGGTCATAAACCATTCCGACGAGGCTCATGAGGCAGGGCTCGACCTCCCCGAGACCAAGGTCATCATCTTCGGGAACCCTGAAGCGGGGACGCCAGTCATGGGAGCCGCTCCTCTGGTGGCTCTGGAGCTCCCGCTGAAGGTCCTCATCTGGGAGGACGAGGGCCGAACCAGGGTGAGCTATACGGCGCCAGGAGCCCTCGCCGAGCGCTACGGCCTCAGCCCCGACCTGGCCCGCATGCTCGAAGGAATAGAGCCCTTGACCGACGCCGTGATCTTTTACAGCACGTACGACAGAAACGGGGTGAGCTCGTCATGGTAGGGACCAACGTGAGCGTCGGCCGATCGAGAAACCTCGTGCTTGCGGCGATGATCTTCGCCGTATCGATGACCTTTATCGACCAGACGATCGTCGCCATCGCGGCGCCGCAGATCCAACGAGAGCTCGGGCTATCGAGTACTGGCATGCAGTGGGCGATCAACGCCTATCTTCTGTCGCTCGCCTCGTTCTTCGCCTTCGGGGGCCGGCTGGCCGACACGGTCGGCCACAAGAAGATGGTGGTGCTCGGTGTCGTCGTGTTTGCCGGATCGTCGGCTATGTGCGGATTGACCCCAGCTGGAAGCGCGGCTGAGGCGTGGATCGTCACGTTCCGGTTGATCCAAGGCGTGGGCGGTGCAATTATGTTCCCGGCCGCGCTTGCGATTGTGGTGCAGACGTTCGATCTACACCAACGGGGACGGGCCTTGGCCCTGTTTTTCGGCATCGCCGGCAGCCTCACCGCGATTGGCCCGATTCTCGGTGGGTTCCTCACCCAGTGGACCTGGCGGGCCATCTTTTGGGTCAACATCCCCGTCGCCATCATCGCCCTGGTCCTTATCGGCATCTCGAAGCCGACGACGTCCTACCAACCGGCCAGGATGGACTATAGGGGGCTGGTCCTTATCGCCGGCGGTGTCGGGCTCAGCGTGCTCGGGTTCCAACAATCGTCCATCTGGGGTTGGGGCAACGCTGCCACTGGGGCCTGCATCGCGGCCGGAGTCGTCTTGCTGATCGCGTTCTACTTCGTCGAGCTCCGCACTCCTTCACCGCTCATGGAGGTGCGGATCTTCCGAATCCATGCATTCCGCATGGACAACCTTGTGCTCGGAATCGCCATGTTGGCCTTCGTGCCCCTCTTCTTCTTTGCCAGCGAATACGCCGAGATCGCACTAGCTCCAATCAGTCACGAGAATTCATGAGGTCGTCCGTCGCCCATTGATCGGGGCCCTGCAA
>PMLV01000168.1 GCA_003160635.1 Acidimicrobiaceae bacterium
CTGGGCGTCGCGGTCGGGGTGCTGGCGACCTTCAGAGACCTTGGCGTTGGCCTGGAGTGAGTAGCCGAGTTTGTGTAAGAGGCGCAGCACCGAACGCGAGGACACCTCGAAGCCCCCTCGCACCAGTTCGTCGGCCAACTTAGTCGAGGACTTCGAGGTCCAGCGGAGTTTCGACATCGGATTGCCCCTGGTCTCTGGGTAGACGAGCTCATCGAGCGCTTCGAGCAAGCCGGGCTGGATGTCGAGCAGTGACTTGTCACCACCGCCTGGGGCGCGCAGCCGTAGCGATGGCTCGATACCGGCTGCGACCNNCGCGCGTATTAATCAGGCGTGGACCCTAATGGTTGCAATCCCCCCTCCGACACGATTCAGTGGGTTCCAACCCAGCAATCGGTGTCGGAGCGCCGCTGAACGCCGAGTTGCTAGTTAGCTCTCTTGGTAAATGGCGCGTCCGGTAATCTCGCCGATCCCGACCCGCACAAAGACGTCGCGGTCGCCCCCCGCCCACGGCTCGATGTGGAGCAGGGCGAGCTCCTCGAGCGCGGAAGGATCAACGACACGTTCGGCCTTTCCGGTTACTAGGACACTCCATCCCTCACTCGTAGCCTCGTCAATGCGGTCGACCTCAAAGCCCACTATCGCTCCGAACCAGCCGGTGACCGCTGCCGTCTGTGCGGTTCGGAACACGACGTAGTCCTCGACGAACCGGAAGTTCACGGGTAGCGCGACCGGACCCCGTTCGGCGGAGAAGATGACCCGACCGACACCCCCAGGGAGGAGGTGTTCTTCGCACTGCTCGAGGGTGAGGGTCTCAAGCACCGGGTTCGGACCCGCCCGTCCAGGTCCCGGGGGCCGCCCGATCTCCCCCCCGGTGAGAGATATTGGGCTGGTCCCGAGTGCTTTTGCCAGCCGGAAGAGTACATCGCCGCTCATCAGCGCGGCCGGACTCTGCTCGAAGTACTCGAGGTAGCCCGGGTCCATGCGGGCGCGCCGGGCGAGTTCCTCGCGGGTGAGCCCGAGTTCCTCGCGCCGGTGCACGACCCTCCTCGCCAGGTCACCCGTGGGTGTCCCGCTTGCTCCTTCGCTCATGGCGACCTCCTCGGTACCCCTCTGGCTCAGTGTCAGTCTGGTTCATGACTAGCGCGTCGTGTCGAGTCGATCCGTGCCCTAACCGTCGCCGACCCAATCGACAGCGTTCGCAGCGGTGACGAGCATCATTTCGGGTGTTCTCACCCATCGTCTTCATTGCCACGCCGACTTGGTTCGTGGCCCGCCTGCCCCGAATGCGAAGGTGAGAGCGCAATCAGCTTTTGATAGAGCTCGACGATACGGAACACCGATTCGGGCCAGCTGAGGCTCTGGATCACGCGACACCGGCCGGCCTTTGCGAGCAAGATAGGGATCAGCGATCAACTCGTTGATCGCGTTGGCCAGATCGTGGGCGAAGCGTTCGGGGTGCGCCGGCTCACAGTCGATCGGGCTCACTGGCTCGAAAGGTACCAGCCTCCCGGTAATGCCGTCTTTGACGATCTCGTTGATACCACCAACTGCGGATGCGACGACGGCTGCCTCACACGCCATGGCTTCCAGATTCACCAGGCCGAACGGCTCGTAGATCGATGGGCAGCAGCTCACCGTGGCGTGGCTCAGCAGTTGAGAAAGCTGGCGATGGCCGAGGGACCCCTCGATCCAGCGAACGCCGTCTCGCTCCTTTGCCAGATCATCGATCTGGGCAGCCACCTGACGGTCGAGTTCTGGCGTGTCGGCGGGACCAGCTCGCAGGACCAGCTGGGCTGACGGGTCGAGGTAGCGGGCCGCGGCGAGCAAATGAGCGATGCCCTTCTGGGGGGTGATACGCCCGACGTAGATGACGAGTGGACGGTCGGGATCGATGCCGTAGTGCTCGAGAATGTCGCAGCGCGAGTCGGGACGCCATTCGTCGGTGTCGACTGCGTTGTGAATCACTGTAATCCGTGCAGGGTCGACCGCCGGGTAGCAGCTTGTGATGTCTTGGGCGCTGGCGTGGGACACCGCGATTATGGCATCGGCCGATTCGATGCCGACCCGGTGGACCGCACTGCCCTACAAAGCAAGCGCGACGAGCTTGGTTGTAGCGTTTCCGGCCGGTCCGGCGGAGGTGCTTCTCTTTAGGCCGCAATGGTGTACTCATGAAGGAGACCGCCGAGTCGATCGACGCGTGTCATACCGTAACCGTCATCGAATCGCCTCTTCGAGACATACGGGACCGGAATCTCGAGATCGATGCCGCGATGTGGCCGTGCCTCGTTGTAGTGCTCGACAAACTCGCGAAGCACGCGCTCAAGGTGACGTTCGTTGCGGATGAGGAGCCAGTCGAGGCACTCGGCCCGTGCCGACGAACGAATCGCTCAGCAAACGCATTTGCTCGTGGAGCTCGAACCGGTGTCTTGATGACTCGGGCACCGATCGAGGTCATCACCTCGTCGAAGGGCCCGACGAACTTTGTGTCGCGATCTCGGATCAAGAAGTTGACCATGCGGCCCTCGTCTTCGAGGACTGCAGTGAGGCTGCGCGCCTGCTGGGTGACCCAGTTTCCGACCGGGTGTTGGATTATACCGGCCAGGAAAACCTTGCGGCGCTCGAGGTCGATGAAGAACAACACGTAGAGCCGACGCAACGTCATGGTGTCGACCGAAAAGAAGTCGCAGGCAAGCGTGCCGGCGGCTTGGGCTCGAAGGAACTGTACCCATGTCGGTCCCGATCGACGCGGGGCGGGTTTGAGGCGGTGACGTCGAAGCACGTTGCGTACGCTGGTGGCCGAGACGGTGACGCCGAGCTTGGCACACTCGCCGACGATGCGGAGGTAGCCCCACCGAGGGTTCTCTCTGGCGAGACGAAGGATGAGGGTGACGACCTCTCCATCGAGGGCGTTGTGAGCATCCTTGCCGTGGCGAGGGAACGTCCAGTGGCGAGCGACGAGCTCGCGATGCCAACGCAGCAGGGTCGCGGGCGTGACGAGGAACGTTGCCCAACGTTCACGCGGGAGCAAGCGGGCGAGCGTAGCAAGCACGGCGCGATCGGTGACGGAGAACCGGGGTCGTGCCACCTGGCGCTTCAGCACCGCGAGCTGGAGACGAAGAACCGCGATCTCTACGTCCTTCTCATCAGGTTTGGGTCCGATGCCGATGAGACCCAGCAGCTTTCGAACGAGCAGGAATACGATCGGAGAGGGCATGGCTGCGATTGTCGCGTATTCCCGACGGCCCTAGTTGGGGTGCGAATTCTGTGGTTGCACCCCACACGCCGAATACAGCTTGGGTGACCTCATGATTTACAGGCTCGGGCACGATTGATTCTGTCGATGCGGGTGCGGTTCCAATCGAAGCCACCGTTCAAACCGCTGATTCGTTCGTCGCTGGCGGATTGGGATCCTACAGAACGACGTGCCGTCTCCACGCGCAACCGCGAGCAAGTTGCGCCCGATTCGACGATCTGTCCTTGTCACGTTCCTCCACCATGCCCGGTCAGCGATCCCGGCACGAGCACGCGGGTCGTTTCGATCAGAGACCGGATCTTCTCGGTCAGTGACCTTAGGGACTGGTGCGACGGCCCGGCGCAGGCGACGATGGCCTGATGGACCCCGACTCCGCAGCGCCGGCACGCAGCGCCCGCACGTCGCTCGCGGAGCTGGCGCGGGGGATCGTGGCGTGCGGCGGGCGGTTGTCGCGCTCCCTGGGCATCGACGTCGGAGCCGGGGACGCCGAGATCGAGCGGTGGTTCATGGCCGCCACCCTGTTCGGCACCCGGATCCCTACCACGGTGGCTGAGCGCACCTTCCACGTGCTCGACGAGGCTGGGGTGACGCCCGCCACGGCCCGGGCGTTCTCCTGGGACGACCTCGTTGCCCTGTTGGACCGTGGCGGGTACACCCGCTACGACTTCAAGACGGCGACGCGCCTGCACGATCTGTGCGACGTGCTCGTCGAGCGCTACGGCGGACGCGTGTGCGCCATCCCCGACGACCTGGTCACGCCGGCCGAGCTCGAGCAGGCACTCGACGACCTGCCCGGTTGGGGTCCGGTCACCGTCGGCATCTTCCTGCGCGAGCTGCGAGGCGTGTGGCCGCTGGCCGCGCCGGCGCTCGACGGGCGCGCCGCGGCATGCGCCCTCCACCTCGGCCTGGTCGACCACCGCGCCCATGACCTGCTCGGGTCGCTCCGCGCCATGGCCACGGCGGCAGGGGTTGACTCGCGCGACCTGGAGGGCGCCCTGGTGCGTGTCGCACTCGCCCATCGCAGGGGGTTCGGTGCCTGCCCCGGCGGGCGGGACTGCACCGCCCTGGCGCACCGGGTGGCGGCGGCACCACCCCCCGCCACAACGGGTGCCCGGTGACGAGACTGCACACGTATCCGGCGACATGTCTGAGGGGCGGGGATCTCGGCTCGTCCCCCTACACCACCGACTGCATCATCGAGGCATGGGGGGGCCGACCGGGTCAGCTGTCACAGCCGAGAAGCGGTAGCGGAATTCATCAGCACCCGGTGGTCAGCGTAAACCGAACCCCCGACCGACCTCCGCAGC
This sequence comes from Acidimicrobiaceae bacterium, assembly GCA_003160635.1. Classification (GTDB taxonomy): domain Bacteria; phylum Actinomycetota; class Acidimicrobiia; order Acidimicrobiales; family RAAP-2; genus Bog-473. Next base: position 4,561 of record PMLV01000168.1, read on the forward strand.
CCCGGGCCGGTCCGTTGAGCCATTCACCCGCGCAATGCGGCCGATTCGTGACTGCGCGTCGAGCCATGCGATAGTGCGAGCCAGTTGCCGTTCGTCCGGGACGTGTTTGCGGCCCAGCGGGCTATCCGTCCGACCGCCGCAGCGCCGGCAGACCGCGATCCGTCCGTTGGTCTCGGGGAGATGATGCTCGTCGAGACGAGCGCCTAGTTATAATGCCTCAGGTGAAGCCATGATCCTCCTCCCGGGCCGATCCGGCCATCGCCGGTTGCGGGGCAGAAGACCGCAGCGGGCTCGAACGTGAGCCAGATCGTCCTTCTGTATACCTTCCGTTGCGCCATCCCTCTCCCGTGTGTGTCGGTGTCCTGCGACCGATGGCGCCTCCACGTCGTGCACAGGCGACCCTGGTCCCTGCGGTTGGCGGACACCGGACGGCCATCCCGATCGCACCGAACAGTCGCGATTCGAAGGACTACCCGTCTCCCGCCCACGATCAGGAGGGTCACCGCGATTTGACACCGGATTCCGGCCCCTCCGCCTCCTCGGGTCGGGGTTGGGCAACCAGATGGGCTTTGAACCAGTCGCGGGCGAGTTCGGCCGCCGCCTGCAGGGTACCCGCTTCCTCGAAGAGGTGGGTGGCACCGGGGACGACAGCAAGGCTGTTCTCGCAGCGAAGCTGTGCTTGGGCCTGGCGATTGAGGTCGAGGACGGCGTGGTCCTGACCGCCCACAATGAGCAGGGTGGGAGCGGTTACCGCGGCGAGCCTCGGGCCGGCAAGGTCGGGTCGGCCGCCGCGGGACACCACGGCGGCGATCTGGGCGTGAGGCTGGGCGGCGGCCCACAGGGCGGCGCCAGCTCCGGTGCTGGCACCGAAGTAGCCCACCGCAAGGCCGCGTGTCTCAGGTTGGGCCCGCAACCAAGTGGTGACCTCGCCCAGCCGGCGAGCCAACAGCTCGATATCGAACACGTTGGCCCGGTCCAGCTCCTCTTCGGGGCTGAGTAAGTCGAACAGCAGCGTGGCGAGCCCGACCTGGTTGAGCACGGCGGCGACATAACGGTTGCGGGGGCTGTGGCGGCTGCTGCCGCTGCCATGAGCGAACACGACCACCCCGACGGTCACTTCGGGCACGGTCAGATGCCCAGCCAAACACACGGGGCCGGCCTGGACGCTGACTTCCTCGTCGCGTACCGGCGGGTCGTCCGCCTGGCCACCGGCCGGTACTGCCACCACGGGTGGATGCCCACCCTCCAGGCACGCGATGACCTCGTCGTCACTCGTCTGCGAGAAATCCGCATAGAACTGCCCGACGCCGAAGAACGGCTCTGGCGTGTCGACACAGGCGAACTCGTCGGCGTCGCCCGCGAGGCGGTCAGTCCAATCCGGTGGGGCCACGGGGACGGCCAGAATGACGCGGGCCGCGCCTTGCGCCCGGGCCACCTGGCACGCCGCTCTGGCGGTCGACCCGGTGGCGATGCCGTCGTCGACTATGACGACGGTCTTTCCCTCGAGCAGGACTGGGAGCCGATCGCCCCGGTACCGCCGGGCCCGCCGCTCCAGTTCGGTCCGTTCCCGTTGCTCAACCGCAGCCAGTTCCACCGACGAGACGCCGGCCATCCGGACGACCTCGGAATTGAGGACCCGCACGCCACCTTCACCAATGGCACCCATTCCCAGCTCCGGCTGGAACGGCACCCCGAGCTTGCGGACAACGATGACGTCAAGCGGCGCGTCCAGCGCCCGTGCCACTTCTAACGCGACCGGGACCCCGCCCCGAGGTAGCCCGAGGACGACAAGATCCTCGCCCCGCAGGTACTCCAGCCGGGCGGCAAGACATCGACCTGCGTCGACACGATTGGCGAAACGCATCCGACCTCCTCGCTTCCGTGTCCAGTATTCGCGCGGACATCCTCGGGAACCAGGGCCAATAGTCACCTGTCAATTGGGAGATTCTGGCAATTGGGAGATTCTGGTTCACGTTGCGCCGAGGAAGCCCGCCCGCTCTCGTGGTACCGAACTGGCCAAGAGGACGACGGCGGTGGGTTCACGCCTTGATAGTCGTGACGGATGGAGCGACCGCTGACTGCCTCGGGCCGTATGGAGAAGACGCGCATTCCGGGATACATGACGATCGGTTGAGGAACATTGCGCCCGAGACGTGCCACCTCTTCGTAGGTCATCACTCTCGCCGTTCCTTCGACCAGCACACTCCAGCCCTTTTTCGAGTACGGCTCAGAGTGATCGATCTCGAAGGTCACGGTCACCCCGTCGAGATGATGGGCGGCAAAGCCGGGCCCAAGCCTGATCAAGATCATGTCGTCGCAGACTGAAAAATTCACCGGGATGACGTACGGTGACCCCTCCCGATTGATCGCCAGACGCCCGACCCTTCCCGATGCGCCTGCCAGTTCGAGCAACCTGCGGCACTCGTCCTCATGAAGCACATCGGAACCACGCTGGTCATAGGCCATTGTGCGCTCCTTCCGGAACGATTGGTTGTGTATCAATCACCTGGGAATCCAGTCGTCC
>PMLV01000030.1 GCA_003160635.1 Acidimicrobiaceae bacterium
CCACTCAGTCCGACAACTTCGGTTAGGAGCGCGCAGTCGTAACGGCCCATGGCCATGACCGCATCGACGGTGTCAAAAGGGGATACGTCTCCCGTTCCATCGTCGTCTCGTCCATAGACGGCGAAGGTGGCGGGCAAGAACTGGGCAATGCCCTCCGCCCCGTCCGGAGAGACCGAATTTGGGTTCCAATCAGACTCTGCCTTGATCTGTGCCGCCAGCAGCGGGGCGGAGACGCCGGGGCACGATGAACCGGCATCTTCAAGCACTGGAATGAGGGAAGGAATGGGCACGGTAGCGGAGGCGAGGATCGGAGAGGCCGACGCATCGCTGGTATTGCCTGCAACCACAGCGACCAGCCCTACCGCCCCGAGGACGAGAGCACACAGCACGGCAGTGATGACACTCAGCGCACTCGTTGTCACGATTCGATGCCCTGAACGTTCGTCACGCAAAGAACTGGGTCGAGAAACGACGTTTGGCCCAAGAAATCTGAAATCTCTGAATAAATCTCACAACACGCGTGGACCCGGCCCAGTTCCTTCTATGAGTCCTCCGCAAAACCACAGCCACCGGACGCAGGCAATGGTCAGCCGGATCGATGCCGTCAGCCACGCGTGTCGGCCGATGGCCGACTTCCTCTTCAAAGAGGCTCTCGGCGCGGATCCTTCGGAGTTCGTTCTCCGGTCGGCCAAAGAAGCATTGATGCCGCTACGTGGGCACCCGGGGCGGATCGGGTGGGCAGTGACGACCCTCCTCGAAGGAGGCGACTCGCGGGCGGCCTATGACGACGCGGTCAACATCGTGCTGCGCGCCGCCCGCGGCACGGAAAACATCCCATTTGTGAGTCGCCATGAGCACTCCGGGGACCAGGCACTCGTTCAGTCAGTCGCATCCTCGAAGGGACCGCCGGCCAGCCAGCTTGTCCTTCCAGGACTCGAGGGCTGAGCCCTTCCCATGGTGCTCTACGTTGATCTCGATTCACTCCCCGCCAGTACGCTCCGCCACTTGGCCGCACTGCGCGAGGGACGCGAACGCACTCGCGACACAGCTCGCTACATCGACTATCAGGCCATGGCCGAGGAACTGGCGATGATGCTCTGCGAAGGACGACGACCAACAGTTGGGTGGTATCGACGCCACCTTCGGCCTCGCCAAATCGACATCACCAGCGCAAAAGTCAAGAGCGCGCCCCTGGGGGGCAATCGCCCCCCAGCCCCCCCGCTTCCATCGGACTGACGTGAGAGCGGCTCTGCGAGTCTCCTTCGGAGGCTCGCACGCCTGGGCGACCTGAGGTCGCCGCGCCGTACGGTCGAAGGTTCATCGCGGCGAAGGGGAAGGGGGGTGTCACCCGTCACGAAACGTTGAGAGGCGAGGTTGATCCGTGGGGGAATGCGACAGTGACCCACAGCAGGCAACTCCCACGTCCCGGAGCCATCTTCTTCCTACGTCAACGTGGCCGCCGGCGACAAGGTGACGGTGCAATGCCAAGATCTGGGTGAAGTTCAGATACTGCGTCCACTCACCTGAATTGGTTTCAACGAAAGCCGGAGGCCAGCGGCAGGGATGTGCGTTGCGCCCCTTCCTCACGTACGCGTGGCTGCATGGCGGCGTGGTAAGCCGATTCGGTTTCGAGGCTCGGTGCAGCACCAGGCGAGAGATCGGCCAGCATTCGGCGAAGCTCGTCCCACTCCCGCTGCGCCCACCCAAGGTTGCCTGCCGCACCGGCCAGCTCGATGGCGGAGCGATAGAGCTCTTCGGCATAGGGGGCGACGGCGCGGCCCTGGTTGATGCCGTGACGAGCGGCATCGAGATCACCTCCGGTGTCAATCGTCAGCCTGGCTAAGTTGCAGGCGGCCTCGAGAGCTGCTCTCTCGGCAATGGCGGCATAGTGGATCCACCAGTTCCAGCTATGGTCTATGGGCGATCCCGGAGTGACCTCGATGAGCTCGAGAGCTACGCTGTACAGGTCGATGGCCTCGTCGGGATCGGCAGTGGACGCGGCAGTCACGATGTCACTCAATCGCGTCAGGTCAGTGATGACTCGATGGGAGAGTGCGAGGATTCCCGTCGAGCTGGCCTCGGGCAAGAAGGGCTGCCCGTCGGAATCCGTGCCGAGCATCTTGCGGGCCTTGTAAGCCATGTTCGCGATGTTTTCTGTGCTCGATCCTGAACCGTAGATCGCAGCCCGGGCATCCTCTTTGCTGAGGCCGCCACTCAGCGCAAGCAGAGTGACAAACTCGAAGCTGCGCCCATTTCGGTTGATGGGCTCCGTGGCACCGGCGATTGTGGCGGCGTTGGTCAACACTCGCACTTCGAGCTCGGGTTCCACCGCGGCGCCGGGGGCTGTAGCGGCGAGTGGTGCCGGTTTGGCTTGGGTATTGTGCCCGACGGTTCCTCCGAGCACCATCTGGTATTCAGGGACCGCTGCGCTCGGGGGAGTATCTGCGATGTGGAGCGCCTTTGTGATTGCTGCGTGTGCGTCTGGGGTGAGTCGACACGCTCGGAGACGCAGTTGTGTCGGGGCGATCTCGACGGTGCCATCCCCAGGGCAGAGTACAGCGAGGTCGCTCCCTGCCACTTCGTCGGTGGTGACAATACCGATGGCGCAACGAACCTCGTCGGGAAGCTCAGAAGGTGAGCCGAGATACACCACGCGGTCCCGCTGCATGCTCGGGTCCAATGGGTCCAGTTCGGCCGCAGCTGTGGCGGCGCTCGGATCACTCGTTACCGTTACATGTTCGTTCCACGACCAGCTGCCGGCGGTTGCGCTCATGGCGGCGAGCACCTCCGCCGCACCGGGACCAGTGACCGGGAGAACGGTACCGGGTTCGACCGGGACGAGATAGGTCTGGCCGTCGTCGTCCTCGCCCACGGGTACGAGGGCGGAGAACCACGCAAGGCATTCACCGGCACCTACCAGATCACCATGGCGGGTTGTCGTGGAGAGAGTCCAGGCCCATCCGTCCTCTGTGACCTCGAAGGCACCCGGGGCGACACCTGATGCATCGGCTAAGAACAGATCGACGCCATCGGCACCCACGCGAACGAGGCGTATCGTCGGTATCGCGCCAGGTTGGTGGTCGGAGATCTGGCTCAGGTGGCGCATGGCGAGGTCCAGCCAGTCGATGGCTGCGTTCTCGGTGAGCGCGGCCAGGGCCGATTCGAGGTTGCGGATCGGGGCCGACGAGGCGACGACCATCTCCCCCGGACGGAGCCGGACGCGGGCGATAC
>PMLV01000258.1 GCA_003160635.1 Acidimicrobiaceae bacterium
AGCACCCGTTCCGAGCGCAGCCGTGGTCGTGGACGCACGCCGCCGGTCTTGGCTTCAATTTCTCGAACTGAGTCAACACCCATGCCGAGGGATCTTGCGACGGCGGGGCAATCGAGGCCAACGCCGAGTAGCTCCCACACCTGGTTCTTCGTGGGCTCGTCCAGGCTCCTCCTTCATCAGGAGAGAGCCGTTGCGATCACCCCTTGAATCCGCCGCGTGTCATCCACCATGAGGCAGCGGGCTCGCAGGTAGTTGCTGCGCCCCGAACGGCACTTGCGGGGATACGGAAGGGCACAGCGATTCGCGGGTTTATTGGGACGCGTAAGTCTCGAGCCTCCGGTGCAGGGCCCAGCGGTACGCTCCGGGCGTACTTCGACCGGAGGGGCTGGGACCATGGAGATAGTCCAGGAAGTCTGCGAGCGCGGTGTTGTCGAGCGACGGGTGGGGCTCAAGGTAGAGGGCAGCGAGACGGTGCCGGGCATCGTCTGGCTGCCAGAGGCCGCCACCGGGCCCCGACCGACGGTGATCCTCGGCCACGGAGGTGCGGTACACAAGCGCGCCCCGGAGGTGCTCGGACTAGCCCGGCGTCTCGTCCGGCACCGGGGCTACGCGGCCGTCGCCCTCGACGCCCCCGAGCACGGTGACCGCATCACCGACAAGGAGGCTGCCCGAGCCATGCGACGCTCCCTCCAGGCCCGCATCGACCAGGGGCCCGGTGCGGGCCCGCCCGTAGTGATGGACGCCAACCAGGCGGCGGGATTCGCCGGCCGGATGGCCACCCACGTTGGAGAGCTGACCGCCTTGGTCGACGACCTCGTCTCGACCGGCTTCATCGACGACCGGCTGGGCTACTGGGGGATGTCGATGGGTACCGGCATCGGTCTCCGGTTCGTTGCCTCCGAACCCAGGGTCAAGGCCGCCGTGCTCGGTCTGGCCGGCTTGGGTGCCGGTATGGGTGGGGCCGAGTTCGAGACGGCGGCCCGATCTCTACACATGCCGATCCTGTTCCTCCTCCAGTGGGACGACGAGTTGATCGCCCGCGATGCAGGTCTCGCTCTCTTCGATGCCATCGGCTCGACTGACAAGACCCTCCACGTCAACCCAGGGGGTCATGTCCAGGTGCCGGTCTTCGAGAACGACTCCGCCGAGTCGTTCTTCGTCCGGCATCTCGGTGCCGGCGGGTAGCCCTGAGGGTCGGGACCCGCCCGAGTATCACCTCCGTCGGTACCAGACCATCCGCTATCAGCGAACAGAACGCTCACCACCGGTGTGCGCCGAGGTCTCCCTTCCTTTCAGCGGCGGAGCCGCCAGATTACTCCGATCTACGGATCTGGATCGGTTGACTCGCCGTCTGGAAGAGTGGCTGCCTCGCGGTATTGCCGGTACAGCGTGGCTGTCTGCCTAACAGCCACGCCGCCATCGACAAGAGACTGACCATCGAGCAGCACATAGGAAGCCACATGCCTGCACGGTTATGGCCGGGGCCATCTCAGTGGCGAGCGGCTCTTTTGGCCGGAGTCCGTTTGACGACCTTCTTCAACGTCCGCTTCGCCTCTTTCTTGGCCGGAGCTCTCTTGACGGGCTTCTTCACTGTCCTCTTCGCCGCCTTCTTGGCCGCTTGCGTGCTCTTGGCCATCTTCGTCGCGCTGCGCTTGGCGGCTCCTGCCTTCGTGGTGCCGGTCCTGGCATTGGCCGGGCTAGTGCGACGCTTCGAGCCGGATCTGGCCCTCCCGACGACGCTGAGGGAGCCCATCTTGGGTGCGAACGTCGACTCCTCGCCGGTGGACCACTTCACCTGCAAGAGGGACCCGATCACGCCGGTCACGACTCCGTCCCGGGGAGCCTGGCCCACCTTTGTCGACGCCACTTGCACCAGGTCGCCTATGTCTGCCATTTGCACGTCCCTAGTGGCGGGTATTCGGAGCCCCATGCTGTCACCATTGGAGTCGGAACGGGCCTCGGTATGCAGCGGATCGACGTACTGGGATCGGTAGTCGTCCGGATCGTTGACCAGCGGTGACGTGGTCGTGTCCGTCGGATCACGTCAGGTCTCGGACACCGAGGATTTCTTGGATGCCATCCTCGCTTCGCCGGCGGGATCCAGCGTTCGTATCGACTATCTGGACACGAATAACCAACAGCAGGTTGTGAACGTGACGCTCAGTGGATACCCCTCTGGCAACTATCCACCCGAGGTCGTCGATCTATAGCCATAACCCTTGGGCACCGATGCCGATACCGCTTGACCTTGTCGACCAGAGCGATGATGGGCATGGAGTTCACCTGCCCAGCCTGCGGTCTCACGTTCGATACACAAGCCACGACGAACACCCGGTGCCGGGGGTGTCGCAATGTCGTCAATATCGGTGCCCGCAGCCAGTCAGCCACGTCCGCCCGTCGTACCAGTGACGACACTCCTGAAGTCTCAGGGCTGATCATCGGTGACGTGTTGATGGCCGGTGGCGTCGTTGCCATTTGGCACGGGGTCAACCGGGGGGCGGCATCAGAAACCAGTGCCGATGGGTCAACCAGCCGATCGGGGACTTGGCTGTGGTGCGGAGTGGGTGGCGTGCCAGTTGGGATCGGGCTGTACGTTTTGCTCAGGAGCTGATCGAGCGGCTCGGAGGGTTGCGTGGATAGACGAGGTCCGAGGCCGGTTAACCATCGCGCTCCCGTCATGGTCGAGGTGCGGCCATGGTGGCGTGCATCTTGACGATTTGCATCACAGGGGCGGTTTCAATGTGGGTTAGGCCGTCAAGGGCGGTCATTTCGCCGGTGAGGTACTCATACAGCGAGCGGTCGTCTGGGCAGACCAGAGCCCCGACCAGGTTGGTGGATCCGGTGGTAGCGGCGACAAAGGGAAACTCGGGACGGCTAGCCAAGGCCTGTCCGACGCCTCTCAGATTTGTGGGGGCCACCGACATCCACAACAGGGCCTGAGGGCGAAACTCAGAGGCGTCGCTGGCCAGGTCCAAGTCGAAGAAGAGGACGCCTGAGGCAGTGAGTTCCTCGACTCGCCGTCGGACAGTCGACTCGTGCCAGTGAGTGCGCGCTGCCAACTGACGATAGGAAGCGCGGCCGTCCTCCGCAAGGGCCTGGACGAGCGGCCAGTCGGAGTCCTGCAGCTTGGCCTTCGGGCGATCGATCGACGCGCTGTCCCTTGCCGGACTGAGCAGTTGGGCAATCTCCCCATGGCTGAGTTCGCTCGGGCCAGGCGGAGCCGACGATCCAGGGGCGAAAAGATGGACGAGACAGTAGGCCTCAAGGTCGACGACCTGTCGTCCGACCGAGAGCTGGCTGAGCAGCAGTGGAGTTCGCTGTTCGCCGTCCCGTGAGTGAATCATGCTGAAGATCTCGGTTCCCCCAGAGGTCAGCTGCACCCAGGAAGTGTCCGGATGATGCGCGAGTTTGGTGGCGACGGTCGGTGCGGACCCCGGAGCGCAACGGATGCGGACGGCCCAGTCGTACTGGCCAAGCCGCTGTGAGTCCAGCTGGCCCACCACACGAAGAATGCGATCGTCGAACAGACGCCGGTAGCGACGGGAAACAGTCGGCTCGGAAGATCCGAGGACCTCAGCCAAGCGGCTGAACGGCGCTCGGGGGTCGACATACAGGGCATGAATGATTCTTCGGTCCAATAGGTCAATATTGATGTTTCCCACGCACCCCATCCTATTGGATGGTCACAATCATGCAGATATCCACAAACCTGTGGCGTTCGTCGCGATCGCACCGCAAGCTACAGGACGTGGAAAAGAAATGGTGGACCTTGGTGGTGGTGTGCGCCGCCACCTTCATGTTGCTCCTGGACATCACGATCGTGATCGTCGCCTTGCCGACGATCCAGTCCGGACTACACGCGAGTTTCAGCGACTTGCAGTGGGTCATCGACGCTTATGCCCTGACTTTGGCTTCGGTGCTTCTTGCCGCCGGTTCGCTTGCCGACCGTTACGGGCACCGATTGCTGTTCAGCGTCGGTCTCATTGTCTTCTCACTCGGCTCGCTGCTCTGTGGGATATCCCAGTCGCCGATCATGTTGATCCTGTCCCGCAGCGCCCAAGGCATTGGCGGGGCGATCCTGTTCGCCACCTCGCTTGCTCTTTTGGCGCAGAGCTTCCACGGCAAGGAGCGGGGGATGGCCTTTGGAATCTGGGGTGCGGTCACGGGAGTTGCCGCCGGACTCGGGCCAGTGCTGGGTGGGCTCATCACCACCGGCATCAGCTGGCGGGGCATCTTCTTGGTCAATCTGCCGGTCGGTGTGGCCGCGCTTTTCGTCACCCGGTGGCAGGTCGATGAGTACAAGACGCCGCACGCCAGTCGGCCGGACTGGGCCGGGTTCGTAACGCTGACCGCCGGATTGAGCAGCTTGGTTTATGGGCTGATCCGTGCTGGCGAGTTGGCTTGGAGCGACACCGGGGTAGCAATCTGTCTCGCCCTCGCCGCCGTGTTCTTCGTTGCGTTCGTCGCGCTGGAACACCGAGCGGAGCACCCGCTGTTCGACCTGGCGTTGTTTCGCATTCCCACATTCAGCGGTGGACTCGCTGCGGCCTTTGCGATGAACGGTTCGCTCTACGCGATGTTCCTGTACCTCACGCTCTATCTCCAGGACGACCTCGGCCACTCCGCCTTGGCGACCGGCGTTCAGCTCCTGCTCATTAGTGGGACAGGGATTGTCTCCTCAATGTTCGCGGGGGCGTTCCACGAAACCATCCCCGTTCGCTGGCTCATCGGGCCCGGCCTGTTGCTTACAGGGGTCGGCTTGCTGCTCATGACCGGGCTGGATGGTGGCAGTTCTTGGACCCACTTGATCCCTGGCTTCATCGTCGCGGGCATCGGCAGCGGGCTCGTCAACCCGCCACTCGCCTCCACGGCGGTCGGCGTTGTGGCTCCCCAACGCTCCGGCATGGCCTCAGGCGTCAACACCACTTTCCGCCAGATCGGCATCGCCGCCGGCACCGCTATCTACGGGTCGATCTTCGCATCCGCCCTCCACGAGAGACTGGGCCAGGCCCTCGCCAACATCCCATCCCTAGAGCGGCACCTGCCTGGAGTCGTCACCGCCATTCAACAGGGCAACGCCGCTCGGGCTATCAACGCCGCGCCTGTCTCGTTGCGAGCACCACTCGTCGCGGCTGTTCACGACAGCTTTGTCAGTTCGCTCGACGTACTGCTCGTCGTCAGCGCTGCGTTGGCCCTCGCCGGAGCGGCCTGTTCAGGTGCCCTCATCCGACATCGGGACTTCGTGGTCTCACACCCCGAACCGACAGCACTACCGACAATGCCAGTGGGATCGCTTGCGTTCGAGCGAGCAGAGTGAACATGGATCCAGTCATCACGACGGAGGATCTTCGCAAGAGCTTCCGCGGCAGGAAAGCAACCGTCGAAGCGGTCCAAGGCGTCAGCTTCGAGGTACGTCGCGGCGAGATCTTCGGCTTCCTCGGACCGAACGGAGCCGGCAAGACGACGACGCTCCGGATGCTCACGACGCTGTTGCCCATCGACTCGGGCAGGGCGAACGTGGCCGGCTCTGATGTCGCGCGCGAGCCCAAGCAGGTGCGTCAAAGGATCGGCTACGTCAGCCAAGCGGGTGGCGCCGATGACATGTCGACCGGCTGGGAGAACCTCATCCTTCAGGGCCGTCTCTATGGAGGGGACCTCGACTCGGTGCGCCAGCGGGCGAAAGACCTCTCCGCGGTGCTCGACCTCACCGAATTCGCCGATCGGAAGGTCGCGAGCTATTCGGGAGGCCAGCGCCGCCGCCTCGACGTCGCTCTCGGGCTCATTCACCAACCCGAGGTCTTGTTCCTCGACGAGCCCACCACCGGCCTCGATCCGCAGAACCGGGCAAACCTGTGGGACCACATCCGGACCATCCAAGAGCGCGGGTCGACGGTTTTCTTGACCACCCACTATCTGGAAGAGGCGGATGCCCTCTGTGACCGGCTGACGATCATGGATCACGGGTCGATCGTCGCCGAGGGGACCCCTCGCGAGCTCAAGCGGCAGGTCGTCGGCGATTCGGTGGTGCTTGGCCTTGTCGACGAGGGGCTCGTCGAACGGGCAAGAGCGCTCCTGCGACCCGAGCCGTTCATCCGGGAGATTGGCGTCGAGAACGGAGGGCTGCGTCTCTACGTGGCGGACGGCAGCGCCGCGTTGCCCGAGCTTCTCCGACTGCTCGATCGGGAGGAGATCGCACTGAAATCGATCAGCCTCTCGGAGCCCACCTTGGACGACGTGTTCTTGCGGTATACGGGCCGGTCGTTGCGAGACACCGGCAACTCCTCGGAAGTGGCGGCATGAGAACCCTGAAAGACGCTTGTCTGCTGTTCCAGCGGCATTTCACCCAGCAGCTGCGCAATCCGACGTGGCTATTCGTCGGACTCTCAGCGCCCGTGCTGTATCTCGCGCTCTTCACGCCGCTTCTCAAGCACTTTACGAGAGCTGCGTCGACGGGAGCAGTACTCGATATCTTTTTCCCTGGGATCCTGGCGCTCCTCGCGTTCGCGAGTGGCAGCGCCCAGGGATTCGGCACGATCTTCGAACTTCGTTCCGGCGTCATCGAGCGCTTCCGGGTGACCCCGGCGAGCCGCTTTGCGATTCTCGCCGGGCCGCTCGTCTCCGCGATGACCTTCATGTACTTCTTTGACGCGATAGCTGTCGCCGTTGCGTACGGATTCGGCTTCCAGATCCACTGGGGCGGACTGCTCGCGCTCGCCGTGCTCATCGGGGTTTTCATGGTGATGACGTCCGCCTGGTCGGTAGCGATGGCGCTCACGACCAAGGAGATCGACGCCTTTGCCTCCGTCATGAACCTCCTGGACCTGCCAGTCCTGCTCCTCGCCGGTGTCCTCTTGCCGATCTCGTTCGGTCCGACGTGGCTGCGGGTGGTCGCCCACTTTGATCCCCTCTACTACGTCGTCGAAGGCGCACGGGCGCTCGGTGCCGGCACCTTTTCGAGCGACCACATCTGGCAGGCATTCGCGGTTGTCGTCCCCTTGTGCGCCTTGGTTCTCGGCTGGGCGACGAGCGTCTTCAGGAGGGCAGTCGCGTGATTCTCCGACTATCGACCCATCGCATCCAAAGCGTGGCAACGCCGCACATGAAGGAGTACTCGATGTCTGAAGGGCCTCCCGCTAGCACCCGTCGTCCTGTTCCCGACGAGATGTTCAGTGGGCGTTTGAAAGGTTCCTATCTGCTCGACCTCGAAGTAGTCGGTGTAGACGACGTCGCGCCGCACGTGCGACTCATCACAATGGCCTCGTCCGATCTCGTGGGATTCGAGTACACGCCAGGGCAGGACCTCTTGTTCGAGTTCCCCGATGGCGACCTGACTTTCCGTCGTCGCTACACCATCCGGCGATTGGATCCCGCGGCAGGCATCGCCGACTTCGAGATCGAGATCCACGATGGCCGCGGCCCTGCCACCCGCTGGGCGGCCAAGGCAGAGGTAGGTGAGCACCTCGAGGCCATCGGGCCGCGAGGTGGGATCAGCCTGCGTCCAACGGCGACCTCCCATCTCTTCGTCGTCGACGACTCCGCGATGCCAGCCGCCTTCGCCTTGCTCGAAGCGCTTGCTGCGGGCACGCCCGCCACCGCCCTCCTTGTAACGAGTCATGGCGCGAAGTTGCGTCCGGCTCCAGCTGGCGCGCCGGCGACCTCGCTCGTCTGGCTGGATCAAGCAGACCTGCTTGAGATGCTGAGCGACCTGCACCCCGCAGCCGGCACCGCCGCGTACCTCTTTGGTGAACGCCACCTGGTCCGCACAGCAGAGGAACTCCTCCTCGCGGGTGGTCTCGATCGCGATGCCGTGGCGTCCAAGCCCCATTTGGCGACGGGACCAGCCCAACGCCAGCCACGGCGAACCGTCTTTCAACTGAACCTCGGTTCAAGCCGCACCGATGGCGGATCGTGCCCACGGTGCCGCTCATGAGCGTCGGGCCATTCGCTCTCCCCGTCCCCGCCTTTGGCCCGCGTGCCGTCCGCTGGATGGCTGGCCCCTCATGCCTCCGCCCCGGCGCCCCCCGTCCCGCGTCGGCCTCGGTGTCGTTCCTCGGTGTCGTCCCGTGTCCCCGCCTTTGGCGTCGCCCTCGATGGGGCGGTCGGGGACTCGAACTCCGGATGCGACGTTTCGGAGGGCGTTATCTCCTATCCCAAGGCCTAGCGGTGGGCGTTGAGAGACTCGAACCTCGAACCGTTCCACAGCGTTTGATATCCGGTCGGGACTTGCCTAAGCCTCGTACGAGTGTTCGCCGTTTTGGAACACGCGCGCCAAACCGCTGCAACAGCCGGATCGAGCCGTGGCTGATGCGCTCTCAGCCACAACGGCCGAGGGATGTTACCTAACGAACCACTTGCTCTCTCGGAGTGGGCGGCCGACCCAGTACCCGGTCAGATGTCCAGGGTGCCTGTTCCCGCAGAGCATTCGCTAGGTGTCAGTCGCGAACAGATCTCCAGCCAAGAGGCCCTCCTAACTCGTCAGGACGGTGCTCTGCCGGGAGGAGCTGGAGAAAGCCTGCTAATGATGGGCGAGCCAGGAAGAATCATGCCGGGAGGCCCAACTGGAGGGCGAGAGTGAGCGTGCTCACCGCTGAAGGTCGGATACCGGACCATCACATGGTTTCGCGAGTAGCGGTGATCCTCGTCCTGGCTACGGTAGCGCTCAGCTTGGCGATCCCTTCTGGTGCTGCCCCAGCTTCGAGCGAGCCGCCGTGGTCGCCGGCCTCGCCGGTTGTCGTTCGAGACGCCACTGCAATCGCCGCGTCTGTGTACAACCAGGTCGGAGTGACTTCAACAGCAGAGCCGGTAACTCCTCCAGTCGCAGTTTCCGGTCAGCCCACCCTCAGGTTCACCACCCCGGGCGGCAAGGAGCTACCAGGGGTCTTCATCTACTGCGCCGGGTACGCACCCTTCTGTGCTTCCGAGCGATGGGCCGTCGTGGCTGCTCTCTCCCGTTTCGGGACCTTTCGGGACCTCGGAAACATGGATTCGAGTTCGGTGGACCTCTACCCAAATACGCCCACGCTCACTTTCCTTAGAGCCACCTTTTCAAGTCGCTACCTCGCCTTCAAGTCCGACGAGTACTTCGGCAACGAGGTGTCCAAGAGCGGAACAAGCTACGTCGTACTTCAGCCACTGACTGCTGAGGAACGGCGCCTCGTCGACACATACACAACTCGGTGTACTTCCCCGCATTGCTCGCCCGAGGAGAACATGGGTTTCCCTTCATCGACATCGGGAACAAGTTCTTGTCGCTTACGGATTACTCTCCGGCCGTTCTTGCCGGACTGAGCCGCCAGGAGATCGCTGCTGGCCTGTCCAATCCGTCGAGCCGAGTAACCCAAGCCATTGTGGCGAGCGCCAACTACCTGACCGCGGCGGTATGTGGTGTGACCGGTGAGAAGCCAACAGCGGTCTGTTCGAGCAAGGGCGTGCTCGCTGCTGCTGCTATTAGCAGCGGTTCGTGAGGAGACTGCGCCGACGGACCGAGGCTCCGCAATCTGGTCCCTTCGCTCGCTCCGTAGCGGACCCGTACTCGTCAATGATCGGTGGCTGAGAGCGCATCAGCCACGGACCGACTCGGACCCCGGCGTACCGTCGGCCCCGACGGCAAATGCAGTTTTGCGCACGTCGACCCGTCGCCCCCAGTAGTGGCGTCGGCTTGGGACAGTGGCGGGGGCTCTAACTTGCGGGTCTGGGTCTGCCCTTTTGCCAACGAAGCCCCATTTACAATGGTGGTCGTCGGCTTGATGCGAATGAGAAACCTGTGCCGTCCCGTCCTGCTCCAGCCAGCAGCGAGAGAAGAGAGGGGCAAGCGGCGGACGCTGATCCAGCTACCCGTCCACGGCGAATAAGCGCCAGGACCCAGGTACGCCCTTCAACTCGTGCGCCCCTCGCTCAATGAACTTTGTGCTCGATCCGGTGAGAAGATCCCGGACCGTTGACGTAACCAGTAACTCACCGGCAGCGGCGAGAGTCGAGACTCGGGCGCCGATATGGACAGCCAACCCGGCCAGGTCATCCCCGCGAACCTCGACTTCGCCAGTGTGGATCCCAGCGCGCACCTCGATGTCGAGGACTCTAAGAGCCTCTCGGATCGCTATTGCGCATTCGATGGCTCGACCGGGGCTGTCGAAGGTGGCGAAGAATCCGTCGCCCGCGGTGTCCACTTCTCGACCTCGGAAGCGTTGGATCTGAGATCGAACGCTCTGGTGGTGCCGGTCGAGCAGGTCGCGCCATCGTCGGTCGCCGAGGCTGGCGGCCCGGGTAGTGGATCCCACGATGTCGGTGAAGAGCACCGTGACAAGGATCCGCTCAGCTCCTGATCCACCCCGTACGCCAGTGATGAACTCCTCGATCTCGTCGAGCATCGGCTCGCAGTCACCGACCCAGTGGACCACGTCGGCCCCCGGAAGGCCCACGTACTTGGCGCCCGCAATATGGTCGACAAGGTACCGGCCATGGTCAACGCCACCGAGCTTGATGTCCGTTCGCTGAATGACCAACGTGGGCACTTCGATCAAGGAGAGGAGGTGGCGAACGTCGGTCGCAAATATTGCCGTCCAGATCGCTCTGGCCATGGCAGGGGTAGCACCGAGGTTGCCCGATCGATCCCACCAGGTGCGGAACGCGCTGTCTTTATCGACGGACGGGGCGGCCCACGCCAGGAAGTCGAACCCCTGCTCAATGGCGTCGGACTCGGCACTTAGGTTCAGTTGTACGTCGATCAGGCTCTCGCGGGCACCGTGTGGGTAGTCGGGTGCCCAGAAGACGCGGGCAAAGCCGTTTACGACGATGAGACTGGTCGTACGTTCCGGATGCATCGCTGCCAGCATTAGCCCGTCAGCAGAGTTTCCGTAGGGGGCCAGTACGACCGATCGTTCGGAGCCGACAGCGTCGAGCACCGCCAACGCGTCCTGCACCCATTGCTCGCGAGTCGGCGGGGAAGATGCCGATCCACGGTCGGACAGCCCCACTCCCCGCATATCGAACCGGCAGAGCCGACTGAACGAGGCGAGTCGGCGCTGGAAGCGAGCCATGGACGGCTCCTCATCCATGCAGTCGATCGGAATGAGCCATCCGGTATAGAGGAGCAGGTCGATAGGTCCATCGCCGAGAACCTGATAAGCGATGTCGAGATCGCCAGACTTCGCGTAGCGGGTCCTAGTGCTCGAAGCCACCACGAGAGGGTATCTGGCGGGCACTTGATTGGCTCGCCCTCTGTCCGTCTCCTCGCATTCCTCGTGGCTGGCTCAACTCCTTCTCGATTCGGGAGTGGTTACAGGTGGGGGCCATGTGCCAAGAAGGGACCGCTCCATGCTTGTCAGTCGTCGCGGGGCGGCTTGTCATCCTCCGTAGCGGCTGATGGCTGATGGCGTAACAGCCACCTAAGTGCCTACATTCCAACCGTGGTTCGTATTGATCGACTCTCTCCACAAGATGACCAGCGTTCTCGCTCCATCAGGCTGCGGGCTCTACAGGACGCTCCTGACTCGTTCGGATCGACCTTCGAGGCCGAAGCCGCCTTCACCCAGGAGGACTGGCGAAGGCGCTTAGCGCGATCAGATGCCGTGACGTTTGTGGCGTCGGAAGAGGGCGACGACATCGGGATAGTTGTGGGTATCGCTGATCCAGACCATCCCGGTGAAGCGGTGCTTGTTGCTCTGTGGGTTGCCCCAGAGACACGAGGTCGGCGAGTGGGCGAGGCCCTCGGCCAGTCAGTGATCGATTGGGCACGCTCGGAGGGCTACAAGGCCGTTCGCCTAGCAGTGGCCGATCACAACGCTTCCGCTCAGCGGCTTTACGAGCGGATGGGCTTCGTCTCGACCGGGACCGTCGACAAGCTCCCGCCTCCTCGTACGCACATCACCGAGCACGAGCGGAGACTGGAGCTGCTCGGACACTGCGGCTGATCGTCCATCAGTCCCCTGAAATGCGGCTGTTGATCAGCCGCACGTGGCTGATCAGCAACGGGCGAGCGATCAGCGACATACTGGTCGCTGGTGCGGCGTCCTTTGCCCTTCCTACTCCTGGCGATCCTCCTGGTCGGTACGGGACTCGGGATCGGACTCGGACTGTCGGAGGCACCGAGCGGCCAATCAGCGGCGCGAAGGCTACCGCCGACCGTTGGACCAACACCACCATCGATCACCGCAACGACGACCAGCCTTCCCTCCCCACCGTCCGTCGCTCTGCCAACCTCCTACCTGTTCGATCAGATCAGCGTGGTAAACGGAGGGCTGCTTTCTCTCCGGCGAGGTGGCCTCCACCGCCTCCTCGCTCACCCCCACTTGTGTGTCGGCAACGGTCGATCCCCAGACCTTGGCGATCGGATCAGCGATCGAGGCGAGCTGCGACGATCCGAGGGTCTTCGGAGAAACGGTTGGCGTTGTCAATGGCTACATTCCTCACGACAACGCCACGATCAGCATCTCGTCTCGCAATCCTGAGACCGGACAGGTCACCGTCGGTCCAGTGGTGATGACCTGCGTATTCGGCTCCACCTCCAGACCGGTAGTGGCCTATAGCGGTGGTTGGCTGTGGATCTACGACAACTCGGTAATCCAGGGCTCGGAGGGAATCAACACATCGAACCCCGGAGTGGCTGAACTCTTGCAGGTCTCCACCTCGAACGGTCAGGTCGTGAACTCCGTCTCGATGCCCGGGCTCTCTAAACCGCTCATGGCTGCCAACGACGAGGGCCTGTGGATCGGGAACTCGATCTTCGGTGGCGTGTCACCGGGCGCCTTGTACTTCGTGGCGTCAGGATCGAACACGCCAGAGGTCATGATCTCCACCAAGACCGTCGTGTGCTGGCTCACCGGGAACCAGAACGTCCTCTGGCTCGGAATCAGCGCTTCTGTGCCGAACGGCTGTCAGGGCGAGATGATTTTGCGGCTGGACGGAACCGATCCTCAGCCAATCCTCAACGTACCCTTCCAGGGCCCTGAGGGATATCAAATGAACACCGTTATCGGAGACGAGTCCCAAGGACTATGGACGGTGAGCCCGCAAGGGGTTGTGAGTATCGACCCGGACACCGGCGCCGAAACCGTCGTGGCGACGTTGAGCGCAGCCGACCTGGTCCCGGAGAGGCGGTGCTCTTCGACGGGGCGATGTATCTCCTTGAGCCCCCGTCCATCCAGGACCTCGGTTACAGCAGCTTGGTTCGGGTGAGCATGTGAAGGTCAGCCACCGAACGACGGCGCGGCTGTTACGACATCAGCCCCGCAAGGCGATTTGTCGCAGGGGTGTGGCGCCGCGCATACCGAGGTGGCGAGGATTTCTACGAGCCTCAGGCAAGTCCCGACGCGGCGTCAACCGTCGTGGAACAGTTCGAGGTTCGAGTCCTCTACCGCGCACTGCTTTCTCCCACACCAAGGAAGCCGGGAGAGGGCCGGGCGGGCGGAAGGCGGACAAGGGAAGAGGAGAGACGGGAGGACGGGCCGGGAGAGCGGGCCGGGAGCAAGAAGGAGAGCGAGACGACGGCGACGGCCGGCGGAAGCCGGACCGGCGACCGGCGGGGAGCCGGCACCAAGCCCGGGGAGCGAGCGGAGCGGCTGGGGGGGCAGGACAACTCATCCCGGCGGTGGTGAACCTCCGACCCAGCCCCATTCTTGAAGGTCAGATGAGAGCAAGTATGTGGCTAACGCAGTTGCCGGGTTGGTCGTGTAAATGCCGTGCAAGTCGCCAGAACTCCATCTACGTATGCGCCCTTCCTCGTAGAGTGAACGAGCAATCGGCGCCGTGTCTTCGACGAGCTGCCAGTCGGCGCCTGGCTCCACAGCTGCGGTGTCGAGGTACCAGAGGAAATGAGGGGCTCGACCGAATTCCCGGTCAAACCTGGCCGGAGTCATATAGCCCACGATGCGTACCGGCCATGATGCACTTAATCGCAACTGGGGAGCGAAGTGTTGAAGAGCCCCGTCAACTGCGTTTTTGTATAGCTCAAGGGCCTGCACGCAGACCCTCCTAGCTCGATTCAGAAGTCCCTCCTCGGTCCAGATACCCCAGACCCAGCCACGGTTGTCGTGCCAGTGGTCTGGGCGGTCCCAGGGCGGGCTGAGTTCGTCGATCCCGGCTAGCTCCATGTCAGCCACCAGTCCCCGCACCTTCGAAGTGCGGAGATCGTCACGTGCATCCGGGTGGCCAATCTGGCGAAGGAAGTCATCACGCTGTTTAAGCAGACCTGCGAGTTCGGCCCGTGTGATCGGCTCGGGATTCAAACTTCCGCGCCGACCAATGGCCTCCAGCGCGGTTGACCACTGTGATTCTCGGACGCTTATCTCCGAACCCGAGAAGACTGCTCCTCGCTTGATTTCGGCTTCGAGCATGTCGCGAAAGCACCATTGTGCGTGACGCCATGGCCATGCCGGATGGTCAGTGACCGTCGTTCCGGAGTATGAAATCCACTCGCCAGGGGGCATGTCGTTCAAGCTGGGCAAGTTGTCGAGGATTTGAGGCAGGCCTGAACCGTCCCGGTGCCATGCGTAGTCACAGCGTCTTCCACGAGTCGCGAGCGCAATCGGAAGAAGATTGTTTGATGAGAAGAGGACCATCTGACGCGACGCTGTCTCTAGACCCTCGCCCAAAGATTTAAACGCCAGTCGTAGCCGAGTAGCTAACTCATGAGCATCCAGCTCCACGTCGTCTTCGGAGAGCATGCCTCCATGCTCGAAAGCATCCGGCTGTGACAAGATCCAACCCGCCATGGCTGGGGCCCTCGTGGCCAACACCACGAGGGCAGGTTCGATCTGGTCTGCCTCTTCTGATTCGACCGCCAGCAGTAAGGCATACCTCCAAAGATCGAGGCGCTCTGGATTCTCCGCCAACTCATTTACGATATTTAGATTCCTGCGCAAGTGTTGAGCAGCGAACCACTCAGCGATCAGAATGACGTCAAACTCCACTTGATCATTTTCGATCCGCGTAAGCCGGCTGCTTCGCAGAGCCAACTGCTCTTCTCCAGTGAGAGAAAGCTTCGATATTGGGATTTGTCCGTGTTTCGAATCAACTGACGCGGCCGCAACGCGACCCAACAGTTCGGCTATGTCTTCCCATTTAGTATCCGCCAACGCTCGGCGTACGACACTCTCAATCACCTTTGCTGTGGTCGGCAATAGAAAGGCTGGCGATTCGCGTATCGCCAAACCCACCGCGATGGCGAAGAATGGGCGCCGAACTGCCTCGCGAACCATTGGTGGGTAGCCCAGCACAGCCGGATGTGTTTGCCCGGATAGCTGGCCGACTAGGTTCGTAGCCTCCTCGTCGGAGAGAAGGTCAACCTCTATGGGGTCGATCTTCAACCCGAAATCAAGGGGTCGGGAGGTCACAACTACTCGACGGAGCGGCGAATTCTCGTCTCTTAGCATCATGCGCGCATCGAGCAGCATTTGACGCCCAGCTGCCAGGCCGATCTCATCCAAACCATCGATCACGAGATCGACTCCACGAGCAGGCAAGTTGGCGTCGGCACCCCAAACGCGCGCGATGGCTTGGTCCAAAGATCCATCGAGCCGTCTAGCCTCGATGTACACAGGTAAAGCCGAGTTTGGATCTCTCTCAGCGAGGTCGATCACCTGAAGGTGATAGCGCTCTGCAAGGGTGGACTTTCCGGATCCAGCGTCTGCTAGCAGGAGGTGAAGTCCATCACGACTAATCGGCGGGGTCGGCGCCGAATAGATCAGTAGAAGCAAGTCATCGAACTTCTCGTCAGGAACGGCGAGGGCGTCGAGCCGTCGCAGCATTCGCTGGCGCGAATCGGCACGCAGCCGGCTCAAGGTGTCGCGCGTTCCTTCGAGGTTTACTCCCAATGTCTGAGCTATAGCGTCGTCAACCCGATAAAGAGTTTCCGCTTCGATGCGTGTGGCCAGTTCGTGAAGGTGGCTTGTCGAGCTTGTCGCGTGCGCACGGATC
Source organism: Acidimicrobiaceae bacterium (assembly GCA_003160635.1). Lineage (GTDB taxonomy): Bacteria > Actinomycetota > Acidimicrobiia > Acidimicrobiales > RAAP-2 > Bog-473. The sequence continues at coordinate 15,913 of PMLV01000258.1, forward strand.
ACTTGACGGAAACGCAATCCGAAGGCATCGGTGAGTTGGCTCGTGTCAAGACCAAGATTTTCAAGATCGTCGATGAGTTGCGGTGGCAGGGCCAGTCGCAACCGGCTTGAGAAGTCCGGCGACTCCAATTCCAGGGGCGCCGCGGACTCGATTCCGGAGACCTCAGGTGCAGTGGAGCCCGTCCTTAAGGTTCCCTCAAAGAAAACATCGGCAACCCACGTTGGAGTGATGCCCTGGGGAAGCTCCGTGTCTTCCGCGGCGAGCACGAGGGCCTCATGGATAGCACTCCGGAGTTCTGCGTCGTGGCCGACAGCGAGGTCGCGTAGCTTGGCACCTGATCGCAGAAAAAGATGGGCCCCTAAGGTTTCGACGATTCCGTTCATTCCGATCCAATGGTGCCAGAGAGGGCTCCTAGGTTCCTAGTGTGTCGTTCCGTGCCTCAGGCTTTTGAAGACGTTACGACCCGGGGACTCTCCTTACGGGTTGTGACCAGGACAGTCCAGTGCGACCAGAGGGCGGTAGCCGGGCTCCCTGCGGCAAGGTGAAAGTTTTCGAGGTGGAGTGGCCGGGCGCACGGCCTTACGCTCACTCCAGTGGGGACGCTTGACGATCTGCTGGCCACACTAGACAGCGACGAACGCCGTCGTGGCAAACAATTCGAGCACATATGCAAGTGGTTCTTGACCAACGACCCCATTTACCTCGGACAGCTTCGGCGGGTGTGGCTGTGGGACGAGTGGCCTGGTCGGTGGGCGGCCGACGCCGGGATCGATCTTGTCGCCGAGGAGCAAGGCGGCCGGGTCTGGGCCATCCAGTCCAAGGCCTACGACCCCTCGAACTCGATCACCAAGCGTGACGTAGACACTTTCTTGTCCGAGTCCGCCCGCTCGGAATTCGCGTTTCGCCTGCTGATCGCTACCACCGATCGCATCGGGAACACCGCCAAGCGGACTCTGCACGCACAGGAGAAACCTGCCGGCTGTCTCCTTCGTGGCGATCTGGGAACCTCTCGGGTCTCATGGCCGGAATCGCCTTCAGACTTGCGGCCGGTCCCCCTTGAACCGAAACGGCCTCGACCTCATCAACGAGAAGCCATCTCGCGGGTGGTTCGGGGTTTCAAAACTGCGAGCCGAGGTCAGATGATCATGGCCTGCGGCACCGGCAAGACTTTGACGGCGTTGTTCATCGCGGAACGGCTTGCGGCCACCCGGACGCTCGTATTGGTGCCGTCTCTCGCATTGCTGACCGACACGCTCCGCGAGTGGACGGCCAACGCGTCGGTGCCCTTCGCGTTCCTGCCCGTATGCTCCGATGACACCGTTACCGGTGATGACGCCGCCGTGTCCACCACCACCGACTTCGGGTACCCGGTCACCACAGACCCGGGAGAGATCGCCTCATTTCTCCGCCAGGACTCCAGCTCTCGGGTGCTGTTCGCCACGTACCAATCCTCCCCGAGGATCGCTGACGCGTTCCGTTTGGATCAGCTTGCCGCCTTCGACCTGGTGATCGCCGATGAGGCACACCGGTGTGCGGGCCGAGTCTCGTCGGATTTCGCCACGATCCTCGACCCGGACGCGATTCCGGCCAGTAGGCGTCTGTTCATGACTGCCACACCACGCATCTTCACTAAGCGCCTCAAGACGGCTGCGAGGGAGGGTGACTTTGAGGTGGCTTCGATGGACGACGAGGATCACTTCGGCAACGTGTTCCACCGGCTGGGTTTTACTGAGGCGATTGAGCGCGACCTCCTCACCGACTACCAGGTCGTGATTGTCGGGGTCAACGATGCCACCTATCTGGATTGGGCTCATCGCGGTCGATTTGTCACCATCGACGGCGTCGAAATTACCGATGCTCGCATGATCGCGGGGCAGATCGGCCTCGTCAAAGCGATACAACGTTTCGATCTGCGCCGCGTGATCTCCTTTCACTCCAGGGTGAGTTGGGCTCGCGAGTTCGCTAAAACGATCCACGAACTCATCGACTGGATGCCAGCCGACCAACAACCCTCGGGGCGACTCTGGTCTGACTATGCCTCCGGTGAAATGTCAGCCGGTGACAGATCAAGACGGCTCGACCGTCTTCGCCATGTGAGGGGCGAAGAACGCGGTCTGCTCAGCAACGCCCGATGTCTCGGCGAAGGCATCGACGTTCCCACTCCCTGGGGTCGCGTTCATCGACCCGCGCCGCTCTGAAGTCGACATCGTGCAGGCCGTCGGTCGCGCAATCCGGCTAACCGAGGATAAGAAGATTGGCACCATTGTGATCCCGGTCTTCATCGATACAGCCGAAGAGGCTGAAGTAGCTCTCGAAGGGTCGGCATTCAAACCTGTGTGGGATGTGGTCAAGGCGCTGCGCGCTCACGATGATCTACTCGGCGAGCAACTCGACGAACTTCGCAGAGATCGTGGACGACAGACGAAAGCACCAAGACTTCCAGCAAAGATCATCGTCGACCTCCCTGCCCGCATCAGTGCCGACTTTGCCAGCGCCTTCGACATTCACCTCGTCGACGAAACCACTGCAAGCTGGGAGTTCTTCTTTGGCCTGCTGCTGGGATTTGTTGAGCGCGAGGGCCATGCGCGCGTTCCGCAACGTCCGAAGAACGACTTCAAGGGGCTCGGCTCATGGGTCTCACACGCGCGGGCCGCATACGGGCGAGGGATCCTCCCAGGAGAGCGGATCGCGCGACTCGAAGCACTGCCTGGCTGGGTCTGGGACGCAAATGACGCCAAATGGGAAGACTGGTTCGACCGCCTACGCGCTTTCGTCGAGCGCGAGGGTCATGCCCGCGTTCCTGACAGCTACCGGTTCGATGGCCACCTACTTGGCAGGTGGGTGAACTGGCAGCGTGTTTACCACAGCAGGAGTGAGATGACAGCAGAGCGAACTGCCCGACTCGAAGCGGTCGACGGTTGGACTTGGGATGCGTGGACCGCAAGACGAGAAGACGGATTTGACCGGTTGCGCGCGTTCGTTGAACGCGAGGGCCATACCAACGTGCCCGGTCACTACCGAGAGGACGGGTTCGACCTTGGAGGCTGGGTGCGCAACTGGCGAGCACGATACGCCCAGGGAAAGGTGCCCCCCGATCGGATCGCTCAGTTCGAAGCATTTCCGGGTTGGAGTTGGGAACGGCCGCAGACGGGTAAACGACCGTTGAAGGGGGAGAACCCCGCCTGACGAGGCCCTACCCTCACGCGATCGATAGATAGCAGCTCGCTCCGCTCACCGCGATTCGAGATCCCCGCCGCTGGCTAACGAGGCCAACCCAATCGCCAGCCCTGCACACACGAATCCAGTGAGATTCCAGCGACGTCGTGCTGCGACATGGGCAGGATCGTCGTCCCTTGGGATCTGCCTAGCTTGCCAGATGCACCATACGGCCACACCACCCAGGAGGACGGACCAAACCCCACGGCGATGTGACATCGGCGGCATCCGTTTCGCTGGCCAAGTCATTTCTACGGGCCCGCTCCGCTTGACGGGTGGGCCGTAGAGGACTCGAACCTCTGACCTTTCCCTCGTCGAGCCATGTACCGAGACGACTGGAGCTCACAGGTCGAACCCTGAGGGCAATCCTCGCAAGCGATCAACGCGGCGCCCATCGGTGGCTGCATGTATCCGCTCGATTCGGGGTAACGCGGCTGATGCTGTGACAGCCCCGGTCGGCTGCCTTGCCTCGTGGCGAGATCGCACGAACTAGGCGATCTGCTTCCCCTCAATCTTGAGGCGGAACAGTCGGTTGAAAAGGGCCAGCTTGGCCACCCAAAGGATCCCGAAAGACACGAGGTTGGCCACGAGGACCAGCACCGTCGCCTCGGTGTGGGAGCGCCCGTGGCTGAGGTGGCTGGCCACCGATGCGCCGACGATCGAGAAGGTGATCCCGAGCGCCGCCATCGCCCAGAAGGGGATGACCTCCGTCACGAGATGTGAGCGGCCCGATTTGCCCCAGGCCCAGTTCCGGTTGAGCCAGTAGGACGGGACGGCGGCCACAACGTTGGCAAAGACCGTGCTCGGGACCTCTGTCCAGAGCCGCCCGACCCCGAAGACGAGGAACAGGACGGTAAAGGAGACAACGGTCGAGATCACCGACACCGTGGTGTACCGGAAGATCTTCTTGCCCTCGGTGGTGTTTAGCCACAGCAAGAGGCGCTCAAGGAACTCGAGCATTCCTGCCACTCTAACGAATCACACTTGGGGGCGGGCTGCGACTGACAGGCTGCGGCGTCAGGGGATCGACGCA
>PMLV01000148.1 GCA_003160635.1 Acidimicrobiaceae bacterium
GACCCTGGCCTGCCGCGGAAACTGGTCGGTTGACAATCCGGTATCTATTATAGCTATGATGCCGCTAGTGACTGTGATCTAGGGGGGACGAATGAGGCGCAGCATCAAAAGTTTCGGGGTGTTTCTGGTTGCGGCCAGCTTGGTGGCGGTGTGGTCTTCCGCTGGAGCGATGGCGGCTACCAGCGCCCGTGGGCTCAAGGGCAATGCGAGCGGTGGTGCTCTTGAACAGATCGCCGCGAAGAGTCCATTGCAGGGTCCGAAGGGAACTGGGCTCACCCGTGGGGTGACTTCGACTCAGATCAAGGTTGGTTGCGTCACGCAGGTCGCTGACTTTCCTGGCTACGCGGCCGGCATCCAAGCTCGCTTCGCTCGAGCGAACAAGACAGGCATCAACGGCCGAAAGATCGATCTGATTCCCTGCAAGGAGGACGGGACGAGCGCTCAGACGGACCTTCAAAACGTGCAGGAATTGGTAAGCCAGAACAACGTCTTTGCGATGCTTGGGATCAGCGACGAACTGACGCCGGCCTCTACGAACTATCTCAACAACAACCAAGTGCCGACCATTGGCTGGTTCAACCCAGGGTTCTGTACCAACCGGTGGGGTTTCAGTTGGAATGGCTGCGTGCTTGACGCTGCGCTGCCCAAGGGCGCCATCGCTCATGGATCGGTTCAGGGCAACCTGGCTTCCACATTCATCAAAGCCAGCGGCATGCCCGCCAGTAAGGTACGTCTTGCGGTGTTGGCAGAGAACTCACCCGCTGGAGCTGCTGCGATCTCGTCGTATAAGGCTGCGTTCGGCGCTGCGGGCGCCCAAGTTGTAAGTCTCATTAACACCTTCCCAGCGAACTACGCCGCTGGCGATGTGACGCCCTATGTGCAGCAGGTCCTCGCTGCCAACCCGAATATCATCCTGTTCTCTACGAGCTTTGCCGGCATTGCAACACTGGCCGGGAGCTTGAAAGCAGCCGGCTACAAGGGAATCATCGGTGACTTTGAGACCTACGTCCCGGGTCTCCTGGCGTCATCGGCGGCACTCGCAGGCGCGCTATCTGGCGAGTACGTGAACACCCAGATCGTGCCCCAGGAAGAGAACACCCCCTGGACAAAGCAAGAGGTCAAGGATCTCACCGCCATTGGCCAGCCGGCGCAGTTGAGCTTCGGCGCCTCATTGGGGTACGCCTCGGCGGAGCTGTTGGTCGAGATGCTCCAGGCGGCCGGGAAAAACTTGAACACCAAAACTTTTGATCAGGCCGTCAACGGTGGCAAGTTTGTCGCATTCGCAAGCATTAAGGGTGGTCCCGGGAAGCTTGACTGGCCGGCGGCCCACATACTGGCGTCGGACTGCGCCGCTGTGCTCAAGACGGTTGGAACGGGTTACAAGGTCGTCGTTCCGTACGCTTGCTACCAGAGCACCGGCTTGTTCTAAATCAGTTCCTTGTGGTTTGATCAGCCAGGTCAGGGCCATGGAAGACCCCTGCTAGACGCGGTGGCCTACCAGCCCTGAACTGTCTGCACTGGGCGCGGGAGGGGCAGTGGATAAGTTACTGATCCTCCTCGTGAGCGGCGCCGTCACGGGAGCCATCTATTCACTCGTGGCGGCGGGGCTGACCCTCTCTTACGCCGCTACCGGGATCTTCAACTTCGCCTATGCGGGCGTCGCTTTTTCCTCGGCGTACCTGTATTACGAGTTCAATGAGGCACTCGGCTGGCCGATTTGGCTCGCAGCGATCGTCACCCTGCTCGTGTTCGCCCCGCTGTTGGGTCTTTTGCTGGATGTCGCCGTATTTCGACCGCTAGCACGCGCTACTGACTCGGCGAAGATTGTCGCCACAGTCGGGCTCGTTCTCGCGCTTCCGGCTTTGACGGAATGGATCTTGGATGGGCTGATCGACATCTTCCACGTGAGCCTTGCCAGGAGTACCACCATTCTCAGCACCGGTCTCCCACCTGGTCTTGCGCCGGTGCCGGTGACAACGTGGCATCTTCCGGGCAAGATCCCGATCAATACCAACGAAGTCGCTGTCTTTGCTGCGGCGCTCCTTTGTGCGCTCGCCCTCTGGTATCTCATGCGCCGGACCCCTCTCGGCTTGAGGATGCGGGCCGTTGTCGATCGAGCGAGCCTTGCGCGGATCCGGGGAGTCAATGACGTCCAGACCTCCCGGTATGCTTGGCTGATCGGCACGATGCTGGCGGCTCTAGCAGGTGTCGTGGGAGCCCCCGCTCTCGGCGCCATCGATATCAACGTCTTTCTTTCAGTGACCTTGGTCGCCGCCGCGGCCGTCGTTATCGGAGGCCTTCGATCGATACCAATCGCCTTTGTCGGCGGATTGGTGTTAGGAGTGGCGCAAAACCTGGTCGCTGGCTACGCGAGCTTCGCGTCCAATATCTCAGGGTTCAATGAATCTGTTCCTACAGTCATCCTGATCATCGCGTTGTTCTGGATAGGCCGAGACCGGACGTTTCGGACCGGATCTTCCGACAATGAAACACCGCCGATGGAGATCTCGCTACCTCGTTGGCGTCGAGCTGCTCCCTGGATATTGGCCACAACCTTCCTCGTGATTTTCATTGCCGTGCTTTCGGACAACTTCTGGACGGGCGTGATCTGCGAAGGACTGGCCCTTTCTCTGATCTTCCTGTCTTTTGTCGTTGTAACGGGAATGGGTGGGATGGTGAGCCTCGCTCAGGCAACATTTGTCACAGCTGCCGGGCTGACAACCGGGCTGTTGTTTGACAAGTTCCACGTGCCTTTCTTTGGGGCCGCCGCGATCGGGATCCTGATCACGGTTGCGCTCGGCCTCATTGTCGCTCTTCCGGCCCTCCGGCTCGGGGGGTTGACTCTGGCTCTATCGACCCTCGCCCTTGCGATCCTGGGCGACAACGTCCTCTTCCAATGGAACTGGTTGAGTAATGGCGAGTCCGGAGGATGGAGCCTTCCGCGCCCGAAAATTGGGCCGCTCAATTTATCGAGCAACAAGACGATGGCGCTGGTGCTACTTGTCGTTGTTCTTCTCGTGATGCTCTTGATCAATAACTTGAAACGGTCACTGTGGGGTCGGAGCATCGCCGCGGTGCGATCCTCGGAGACAGCTGCCGCTGCTTCAGGGATATCACCGACACGGGTCAAACTCGCACTGTTTGCCCTGTCCGCGGCCATCGCCGGTTTGGGTGGAATTCTCTACGCCTCGTTTCAAACCAATATCAGCAATGCCACGACCCCGTATGCGACCGGCCTACTTTGGCTCGCGTCGGTTGTCCTCTTTGGCATCCGGAGGCCAGCCGCCGCTGCGCTGGCGGGGATCGTGTCAGCGGTTGGGCCTGTGATCATTGGTTCTGGGTTCCACTGGTGGTCATGGGTGCCGTCATTCCTCAGTTGGAATGGCACTCAATCCACTGAGATCCCGCTCATTTTGTTCGGCCTCGGCGCCGTCACGCTGGCTCGCAATCCGGACGGGTTCATGGCGGCAAATGCTTTAAAGGCTCATCTGCGACGGGCGCGAAAGGCCGCCTCGGCCATTCCGAACGAGGATGAAATTCAAGCAACAGCCGTCATCGAACAGGAAGAGGTGGCAATCGAGGCCGAGACGCTGAGACACAGGCAGAGCCTCATATCAAGCGGCGCGCTCCGATTGGAACGCCCCCTCGACACGCCGGACGCTCTTCTGGTCCTGGAGGATCTCCGGGCAGGCTATGGGGCCGTAGAGGTTCTTCACGGAATCAATATGCGCGTGCCCGTGGGAAGTATCACCGGTCTGTTCGGTGCCAATGGAAGCGGAAAGTCAACACTCTGTTCAGCTATCGCGGGGCTAATTCCGATCACCTCTGGCAGTATCAGGCTCGAGGACCAGGACATCGGTGAGCTACCCGCTTATCAACGTGTTGGTAAGGGGGTGTTAGTCGCTCCCGAATCCCGAGGCATCTTCCCCGGACTCACGGTCGACGAAAACCTGGCTCTTCGCCTGTCATCCACAGAGAGAGAAGAGGTCTACCAAAGATTCTTCCGGTTGCGTGATCGGCACCGAGTCCTTGCCGGCCGCCTTTCGGGTGGCGAGCAGCAGATGTTGACGCTCGCGCCGATACTCGTTCAACCGCCGCGGCTCGTCGTCGTCGATGAACCCACATTGGGGCTGGCACCGCAAGTCATCGATCAAATCCTTGAGATATTTGTGGAGTTGCGAAGCCGAGGAGTGACATTGCTCCTTGTAGAGGAGAAGGTTCGCGACGTGTTCACAGTGGCGGACCAGGTGGCTTTCGTGGAGCTGGGCCGCATTGTCTGGGACGGCGCGCGTGCCGATGTCGACGACGAGCAGTTGGTCGGTGCCTACCTAGGCGCGCAACTGTGAGCACGATTCGAATGGATGACAACGCAGGTCGAGAGCCCGCCCAGAGCGAGGTCGATTCCAGCGAACCACTCGTGCGGGTCATCGACCTGACTGTTCGCTTCGGCGGTGTTGTGGCCGTGAGCGATGTCTCGGTTGATTTTCACTCCGGTCAGATCTGTGGGCTCATAGGTCCGAATGGCGCCGGCAAGACGACTCTCTTCGACACCATCTCAGGGATTCGGCCGCCAACACAGGGTTCGATCCGCTACGACGGTATCGATATGCGACGAAAGTCGGTCACCTGGCGATCCCGACATGGAATGCGCCGAACGTTCCAGCGTCACCAGACATTTGGATGGCTATCGGTCGAAGACAATGTGCTTGCAGCACTTGAGTGGAGAGGTGGGGGAGGGGGCCTGCTCGCCGACATGGTCCGGTTTCCGTCCCGGACTCGTATCGAATCAAGCCGGCGTCGGCGGGTCGCTGAAATCCTGGAGCTGTGTTCCATCGCAGACCTGGCAAAAGTCTCGGCGGCGCGGTTACCCCTGGGCAAGGCACGGCTGGTTGAAATGGCAAGGGCGATCGTCGATCACCCTCGAGTCCTCCTACTGGACGAGCCGACGTCGGGCTTGGAGGAGTCTGAGGTCGAGAGTTTCGCAGAATCGGTCAGGATGATCCGGAAAGAGGAAGCCTGCACCGTTGTCGTAATCGAGCATGACGTGGGTTTTGTGATGCGGCTGGCTGACCGGGTCGTGGTCTTGAACCTTGGGACAATCGTGGCGGACGGATTGCCAGCCGAAGTTCGCAACAACAAGACGGTGGCGGAAGCCTATTTCGGCAGCAAGACTCAGTCCTAGTGGTCACATGAACCGCCGTCGAGACACCACGGGCAAGGCCTAGCTTGAATATCGGCATTACCGGCATGAGCCGGCTACCGGTGCATCGGGTCATCTCAGACACCAGTCGAGCTGAGAGCGATGGCGCGAGCTGTGTCTTATGGCCTGATCACCTCATGGCATGGCACGCAGATCAGCTTTGGACGAGGCAATTCACTCCCTTAGCTGATCACCAGCAGAACCCACATGAATACTTGAACGTGGTTGCATGCCTTGCTGCGGCAGGAAGCGCGACCTCTCGCGTCCGGATCGGCTCTGGTGTGACGGACGTTCAGAGGACGCATCCCGCTGTCCTTGCCCAGCAGTACCTGACAATCCATCACCTCTCGGGCGGCCGTTGCATCCTGGGGCTCGGCACAGGCGAAGGGGAGAACACGCTTCCGTATGGGATTGAATCAGCACGGCCGGTCAGCAAGCTCGAAGAGGGTGTCGAAGTCATCCGAGCTCTTTGGGAGGCGGACGGGCCAGTGGATCTGGACTCCACTTACTGGCCCCTTCGCGGAGCGGTGCTGGGTCTCGGACCGGTAGCGGAAGCCGGGTTTCCCGCCATTTGGATCGCTGGCCAAGGAACTCGCATGCTCGGGATCGTCGGTCGTCTTGCCGACGGCTGGATCCCGATGCTCATGAGTCCCAGCGACTATGCCCGCCGACTTCAGACCATCCTGGATATTCGTGCTCAATGCGCGAGAACTGGACCTTTCGAGCCGGCGTTGTGGACATACGTGTGCTACGGGGAATCCAAGGAAGATTGCCGGCGACTGTTTGAGTCGCCGATGTATAAGACGTTCGCTCTACTAATGCCTCCCGAGGAGTTCGAAAGTCTTGGTCTTGCCCATCCATTGGGCAACTCCGGGGGACTTCATGGGTTTGTTCCAACCTGGTTTTCGCAGGAGGAATTGCTCGACATCCTGGACAAAGTTCCGGTTGAACTTGTTGCGAAGGCTGTCCTGCACGGATCGTTCGAAGACATCGTTGCTGACCTAGAGGCGATGGCCGCAGTCGGAGTCGAAACCGCAGTCCTTGCGAACGTGTCGTTTCTTAGTGAACTGAGCAGGGTCCGGGACAGTTATGCAATGCAGACAGCCGTCCTAGACCACTTCTCTCGATCGCCCGTCATGGGTGGGGAATCCCAGTGAGATCGCGGGCCGGAGTGACGGCAGAATGACCCTGGAGCTCGACATCGAACTCGAAGAACTACTCGACGGTCTGCGACGCTTCGTGACTGCTGAAGTGTTGCCACGAGAAGAGGCGATGCAGGAGGTTCTCGCCGATCCGCGCAAAATTTATGACGAAGCAGGCCGCTACACGCAGCAGATCATGGATGCTCGACGCGAGATTCGGGAGGCAGCTGCCGAAGCCGGGTTCTATCAGATGTTTGTTCCGACGGAGCTCGGTGGTGGTGGGCAGGGCGCTGTCGCCCTGTATGCCGTATGGGAAGACCTCTATCACCGGTGGGGTATGGCTCATTGGCTGGCTTTCGACTCGGTGGCTCACTGGGCAACCGGGCCCAGCCAATTGTTTCTCGAGGCAAGCGATCGAGTTCAGCGAGAAGTGTTCCCACTTCTCATGGCAGGCAAGAAGACCTTGTGCTTTGCCATGTCGGAACCTGATGCAGGGTCGGACTTATGGATGATGACTACATCGGCGCGACGGGATGGCGCAGGATGGCGGATCAATGGGACCAAGCAGTGGATGACAAACGGGCCCTATGCCGACTACGCCTTGGTGTTCGCGGTGACCGATGCTGAGGCGTCGGCCCAGAGAAAAGGAGGACTGTCGGCATTCCTCGTTCCGACGACCGAGCCGGGATACCAAGTCGACAGCCTCATTAAAATATATGGGCACATCGGATCCAACGAAGCGATCGTTTCACTTACAGATACCTGGGTCCCAGATGATGCAATTCTTGGGTCGCTCAACAATGGGCTGCAACTGGGCCTTGCCGGAACGACCCTTGGTCGGCTGTACAACTCCGCACGCTCGGTTGGCTTGAGTCGGTGGGCTCTCGAAACCGCACTTGAGTATGCGAAGGTGCGAACCACATTCGGCACTCCAATCATCGACTATCAAGGGGTGTCGTTTCCGCTTGTAGATCGATCGATAGAGCTGCTTGGCGCTCACCTCATGGGTCTTCATGCGGCACGGTTGCTCGATGCCGGGCGCTCCGCTGTTGCCGAAGCAGCCATGGCCAAAATCTGCTCTACAGAGGTGGCCGGTCGAACGATCGATCAAGCAGTCCAAGCACTTGGAGGGATGGGCTTGACCAATGAGGTACATCTCACCAAGGCCTGGCAAGAACTCCGCGCGGTCCGGATCGCCGATGGTTCAGCTGAAATCCTGCGCCGTTTGCTCGTCGGAAGACTCCAGAAGGGGGCTGTTCCCCTGTGAGTCAGTCAGCCTCCCCTTTGCCAGACTGGCTCTCGGCTTTGGCCGCTAAGACGTGGGTCGAAGGACCGCTGCTTGGAACGGTGGAACGTATCGACGATGCAGCGCGGGCAAGAGCCGTTCAGGCGGCGAGCGAAATGAGGGCGATCACCATCGGTCGGCCTTTCGCTAGCGGTAGCGCGCCCACGCTCGGTGATTGGTCGATCACCAAGTCAACCCATGAGGATGGGACGCGGGTGAGTGCTTACGACCACTTCGAGGTCGATTGTCACGGCCTCGAAATCACCCACCTGGATGCCCTCAACCATCTAGGGGTGGATCGTCAGTGGTATCGGGGTTTCAGTTCGGACACCGAGGATGGAATATCTCTAGCGGAGCTAGCAAGCGTGCCGATTCTCACGCGCTGCGTGTTTCTGGACGTCGCAGAATCGAGGGGTGAGTCATACATAAACGCCGAACACCCCGTTGACTGGAGTGATCTCGATCGTGCGCTGGCCCGGGCAGGGGTTGACATTGAACCAGGCGATGCCATCTTGGTAGACATGGGCCGAGACAAGCTCGAGCAAGCAGGTCACCATGTGCGACCCATAGCTGACTCACCAAATGGTCGGCCTGGTATTGGAGAGTCCGGATCCCAATGGATTGCCGCGTCTGGCGCCTCACTCCTGGGTTGGGACCTGAATGACTTTCACGCTGCCGGACATCTCCAATTGAGTGTGCACCTTCTGATCTGGGCGATTGGGCTCATGCTGGTCGATAACTGTGACTTCGCCGCGCTGCGTGAAGCCATAAATCAGAAGACGGAGCGAACCGGGATGCTTGTCGTGTGCCCACTCCAAGTCTCAGGTGCCACGGGATGCGCCGTAAACCCCGTTGTCCTGATCTAGTCGGGCGACAGGTGCCCTACCTATGTGTCGACCTACGACTCGCATGCGGCTACATCGAAAATTCAATCAGGAGCTGATTGTATGAACGATCATGTCTCAGACCGAGCGAGCGTCAAGTCCGGCGGCGATGGTCTTGTCTTGGTGCAAGCAACAGAGATAACCGGGGTTTGGAAATTGTTGTTCAATCGACCACCGGTCAATGCGATGAGCATGGCGATGTATAGCGCTGTCATCGATGCCCTTGACGAGCTAGAGCACTTGCCGGATGTCGCGTGTGTCCTGGTGGGATCAGCCGTCGAAGGAGCGTTCTGTGCGGGTGCCGATGCGAACGAACTCGACGTTCGAAAGGGAATGTCCACGGAGCAATGGGACGCACGTGAGGCCTTAACCCTCAATTTCCAAGCGCGGATAGAGAACTTCGCCGTTCCCACGATCGCCGTCATCGATGGATACGCGATTGGCGCCGGCCTCGTCTTCGCTTCGCTCTGCGATCTCCGGTTCTCCTCCGAGCGGAGCTGGTTCTCATTGCCAGAGCTCGATGTGTCTCGGTTGGGAGGTGCTAGCCACTCATTGCGCATTTTTCCGCAGGCGGTGGTCCGCGCGATGTACTTTCAGGGGCTTCGCGTCCAAGCATCGAAGGCATTGGCGTTAGGCGCGGTCAATGAGGTCGTTGGAAAAGATGAGCTCTGGCTGGCTGCCATGGACGCTGCTGCACAAATCGCACAGCGCGACCCATACGCGCTGCGCCTCGCGAAGCGCGCGTTGAACCTCGGGCAATCGGCGCCAACTCTGATCGGTGACCGAATGGAGCGTCTCTATTCGTATCGTCTGGCAATGACAGACCGAGCTCAGGACACCCGAGAGTGACCCAAGTGCCCGAGAATGTTACGGAGTTCCGAGAACAGGTCGCGGAATTCCTCTCTGGTAGGGCTGCTCATTTGGATGGATGGCAGTACTTCAGGGATCGGTCGGGAATCACGGCCGACCTCTACCGTCAGCTCGGATCCATGGGTTGGCTAAGCGTCTCGTGGCCTCTCGCTGACGGAGGACTGGGGCGTAGTGCGGACTTCGAGTTTGCGCTGTGGGACGAGATGGCCTACGCGCGAGCGGCGAAGCCCCCGATCGCCGCCGGACTTATCGCTCGCTCGATCATCGAAAACGGCACGAAAGCCCAGAAGGAGTTCTTCCTGCCGGGGATTGCGAAAGGGACATTGGCATTTGCGCTCGGCTACTCAGAGCCGGAGGCTGGTTCGGATCTGAGTAGTTTGAGGACCACAGCACAGCCCGACGGTGACGTGTACATCGTTCAGGGTGAGAAGCGTTGGACTTCGGATGCCCATCACGCAGACTACTTGTGGCTCCTTTGTAGGACTGGGAGTCGAACCAGCCGCGCACAGGGACTAACGCTCCTTATCGCCGACCTCGCAAGTCCTCAAATCGAGATCACACCGATTGAGACCTTGGACGGTCATCGAGTCAATGAGGTACGTCTGGATGACGTGGCCATTCCGATTGAGAACCGCATCGGGGAAGAAGGTGGTGCGTGGACGATCATTCAAGAAGCTTTGGCCCGGGAGCGACACCTGCAGGTCCTCCCTGGTCGGCTCCGTCGAGATCTAGAGCAGCTGATCGAATGGGCTTTTGCATCTGAAGCTTTGACCAGCGATGCGACGCAACGGGTAATCGCCGAGATGGCGGCGAGCGTCGAGGCCATCACCGCCACCGCAGACGAGATTGTTCGGCTCGTTATCGACGGCCAAGACACCTTGGTGATTTCGGCGTGTCAGAAGTTGGTTGGGACCGACCTCATGCAGCAGATAGCCCGTTTTCCGAGCTCGGTGGGTGATCAGGCACAGGTCATTGTTGGGAACCCGTTCGAGTTCATGTGGCGAGAGTCGATACTCGAAACGATTGCTGGAGGTACCTCAGAAGTGATGTCCAGCATTGTGGCAAGACGCGGTCTTGGTCTGGGATCCTGAACATGTCGACGTATCGTGGTTGGAGGATCGCGAAATCCGGTCCCGGTCATAGACCAGCTGAGCTGGAATCTCTCGCCAGGTCCTGCATTCTCCTCACTACCAGCGGGAATGGAAACGTCGTTGCTGTCTGACTCAGACATATTCCGGCTCACTGTTCGCCGATTTGTGGTGTCGAAAGGGATAGAACAGAGCTCCTATTCGTTTAGTCCTGTGTTGTGGAGACAACTTGGAGAACTCGGAGTTCTGGGTCTTGGGACCCCAGCGGGAGGAGGTGGGGTTGTCGAAATCGCGAGCGCAATGGAGGAGCTTGGTTCGGGAGGTTTCGTCGGCCCACTCGTCGAGGGTTTTATCGCGACACACGCACTCGATGGCGACTCGGAGTCCGCTCATCTCGTTGACGGCGGGACTGCCTCCGTCACCTGGGATCGGTCGATCCTGCCGTGGGGGCGAACCGCCGATGTCGTGCTCTTTGTCGACCACCTAGACCATGCATGGACGTGTCGATGCGAGTCCATGGAGGCCATCGACACGTTAGGAAGAGATGAGTGGGCACGAGGAAGCGTTGAGTGCCTTAGAGACCTCGGAACGAAGCACGCTGCGATCGCCGTTGGTGACATAGCAGTCAGTGGGTACGTGCTCGGGGCCGCCAACCGGATGCTTCAGCTGGCATCGGAGTATGCAAGAGATCGTCGTCAATTTGGTAAGTCCATCGGGGAGTTTCAAGCCGTTTCACACCCCCTTGCTCGTTGTCTAGCCAAGTTGCACTCGGCCAGGCAGTTGCTGGCGCGCTGCGTCACTCTGTGGGACCAAGGCACATCGCACGATTGCTCAATTGCAGCGAGATCGAAGCTGCTCTCAACCGCAGTTGCCAAGGAGACATCGCACGCCGCACTTCAAGTACATGGGGCAATGGGATTTGTGGAAGGAACACTTCTCACGCACCTAGCCAGGCGTGTCCATCATGTGTCATTGCTTGGGGCTCCCCAACGCCGAAGTGTCCGAGTGGCGCTTTCCTCCATCATCGACCGATCCAGAACCGATGACACTCCTTAGCCGCTTTCGACTGGACGGCAAGGTGTGCGTCGTAACGGGAGCTTCTTCGGGGCTCGGTGTGGCATTTGCCCGCGGACTGAGCGAAGTCGGTGCGACAGTCGTGATTACAGGTCGTCGAGAGACCCGTCTCCAGGCAGAGGCCGAGGCGCTCCAGCGGGCTGGAGGCAACGCACTCGCGATAGCCGCGGACGTTACGTCGGTCGCCGATTGCTCCCGGGTCATCGAACAAACGATGGATCGGTATGGGGCGGTAGACGTACTCGTCAACAACGCCGGCTTGTCCGGAGCGGCTCCAGCCACTCGAGAGGAACCAGACCACTTTCGCCACATCGTCGAGGTGAACCTCCTAGGAACCTACTGGATGTCGCAAGCGGCCGGAAGAGTGATGAGCCGGGGTGGAAGCATCGTGAACGTGTCAAGCGTTCTCGCACTTACCACGGCTGGTCTACCGCAGGCCGCCTATAGCGCAAGCAAGGCCGGACTGATCGGCTTGACGCGGGATCTCGCCGCCCAATGGAGCGGGCGGAAGGGAATACGAGTCAACGCCATTGCACCTGCGTTCTTTCCATCGGAGATGCTCGATTTGTATGAGGATTCCTATATGGAAGACACCATTCGTCGACGCGTGCCCCTGGGCCGAGCTGGAGAGCCCGATGAGTGCACGGCAGCTGTTGTGTTTTTGGCGAGTCCAGCTTCCTCATACATCACCGGTGTCGTGCTGCCGGTAGACGGCGGAATGCTTCTCACGTAGCGAGCGTTTGTAACACCCATCATTGTTTGGACACGATTATCGGGAAGCAGATAGAGGAACGGTAGATGGTGACTCAGGTTTCCTTCGATTTGGTCGCTACGTTTCAGCGGCACGCGCGCTTTCTCTCCAAGAAGCGCGCCATCGTTGAAGACCGATCCTGTACCTACAGTGAGTTGTGGGACATAGCGGGGGAGATAGCTGAAGAGCTGTTGAGAGCCGGGCTACGTGCGGGCGATCGAATCGCTGTCGCATGTGCACCCGGTGTCGATTACGTCCTCCTGATCGTCGGCATGCTCAGAGCAGAGTTGGTCGTATGCCCAATAAACACACGGCTGACCCCTTCCGAAATTGATGCCTATTTCACGAGCCTCAATCCTCGGGCCGTGATATCCGATGAAGAGTCCCTGGACATCGCTGAACGAATCGGCACTCCCTTGTTGGTCTTGTCGGAAACCGGGGGACGCTGGCAAGCACGGACGAGTGGGCCCCGCGTGCCACTACCGAGTGCCGCCGCTGATCTCAACGGGGCATTCATTGTCGGAACTGGTGGCTCTACGGGCATCCCAAAGGGGGCGGTGATCTCTCGCAATGCTGCGTGGATGTGGGCGACATGCGCGGCATTCGCACAGCAGCTTCGTCAGAGCGATGTGGAGATGTTCGGCTCGCCCTTTTTCCACTCGACCTTGCTTACGGGCGTGTTGTCCCCGTTGGTCGCCGGCGCGACCGTGCGCGTGATCAGTGGCTTCAATACGGACAGCGTTGTGACGGCGGTTGAGCGGGACGGAGGTACTCGTCTCGCTGGAGCTCCCACGATGCTGCAACGGGTATTGGATCATGCGACGGCCAATGCGGACCTATGGCGGAATGTTCGCGTCGTTCAGTTCGGATCAACCAAAGCTCCACCCGGGTTCGTCGACCGAGTGCGGCAGGCGCTTCCGGGTGCAGACTTGATCACTGGATATGGAACGACCGAGTTTGGACCTGTGACCAGGGTTTATACGGCCGACTTCTTGTCGAATAGGGATGTCGGAGTTGGTCGCCCAGTCCCAGCGGCGGACGTGGTCATTGTCGATCCGGTGACGATGCGCATCTTGACCGCTCCTGAGGCAGAGGGAGAGATAGCTGTCGCCTGTCCGTGGCAGATGACGGGGTACGCCGGTGCAAAGAGTGAAACCAAAGATGCGCTCCTAGCGTCCGGTCACATTCGCTCTGGCGACATCGGCCAGTTCGATCCAGAAGGGTTCTTGCACTTTCGGGGCCGCTACAAGGAGATCGTCATCACGGGGGGCGAGAATGTGTTTCCGATCGAGGTGGAGAGGGTGATCGCAGATCATCCGTCCATCGTCGATGTCGCGGTCTATGGCGTAGACGACGATACCTGGGGAGAGCGAGTTGAAGCCGCGGTTGTGGTTCGCCCTCAGACGTCAGTCACCATTGACGAAGTTCGAGACTTCTGTAGGTCTCGCTTGGCCGGGTTCAAGATTCCGAGGAGCTTGGTCATATACGACGATCTACCCTTGACTCCCAACTCCAAGGTGGACAAACGGCGCCTCAGTGAGGCAAGCCGTGGACGACGCGATCCCTGACTCTTGTTCGTGAGTCGCGGTCAGTCAGCCGCGTCAATGCGTCGGTGCGACCTTTCTCCGATTGTCGTAACTCCTTCAGCCCAGTCGGGTGATCCGAACGCCGCCGTGGCCTCGGGAGAGTCTACGAGTTCGCGGATTTCCATTGTCCCAGCCCCATTGGCGAGGTGTTTGATTCCAGACATCGCGACAGAGGACTGTTTTGCCAGCTGCGTAGCGACCGACAGAACTTCCTTGCTGAATTCTTCGGGACGAGCGACCCGACTGACTAACCCGACGGGGCTCTTCTCAACTGGGAGGAGTTCTCCGAGAAGTGCGAGATCCAGCGCAACGGCCGCCGACGTGACGCGGGCCGCGAGGACCGTTCCATAGCGAGGAACCATCCCAAGGGAAATTTCGGGTAAGCCCACCCTCGCTCCTGTTCTGGCTATGCGCAGGTCGCAACATAGAGCTAGCTCCAGTCCCCCTCCTACAGCGTCTCCGTTCAGAGCAGCGATGGATGGCTTAGAGAGGTGGAGCAGTGACTCGTAGAGGGTTGGTAAGACCGGGACAAATACTTGTCCCAGGCTGGCCTGTTCGGCAATCTCCTTCATATCGGCACCAGAGCAAAATGACTGGGCCCCGGCACCTTGAAGCACTACCACCTTGAGCTCTGGATCTGTCTCGAAGTCTTCAACGGCTAGTCGAGTTGCCTCGACCATGTCACGGGTAAGGGCATTTCGCGACGGCTCATTGCGAATAGTCAGAAAGCGAATTTCCTCTCGATCAGAAACTTCGATCTCACCCATTTGCTGCGTCCCCGCTCGAGCCATCGACGTCTCGAGCGCCTCGACCTATGGCGTTGATGACTCGGGCGAGGTCGCGCGGATGAGACACCATTGCCATATGCCCGGAGTCGATCTCCACGACGTCCACGCACCCAGCTCGAAGAGCCATCTCGGTCTGGAGCTCTGGTGGAAACGTGTGATCTCCGGTGAGCTTGACCCACGTGCGCCTGACGGGATGCTCGAACCCGGCGAGGCTCACCGGCTCACGGATTGGCCAATATGTCTCGGGAACGACGACGTTCAGCGTAAACTGGGCCTGCGCATCAGACATGTCGTACGCCTGGCCCGAGAGGACCTCGTCTTCCGTTCGGGTGGTTCCCGCAGGGGTCGGTTGAACGAGCGCCGCTGCCTCTTGGATCTGCTGAGAAAACAAGCTAAGCAGATTGGTCCCGTCGCGCGGAATCGCGCATGAGACGAGGATGACGTGGCGGATGAGTTCGTGAGCTCTTTCGAGCACACCAGGGATGGTTATGCCCGCCATGGAGTGGCCGACCAATACGACGTCACCGTCTGTGTATCTCTGAAGATCCTGCACGGCAGCGGCGACAAAGTCTTCGAGACGAATTTTGTCGAGCTCGCCGGGCCGGCTTCCTCTTCCGGGCAGGTCTATCGCCAACGCGGGAGTGTCGATGAACGGCAGCATCGGCTCCCAACAGCGCGACGAGTGACCCCCGCCGTGGATCAGGACCACCGTCATCGAAGTTGGTCGATCATTGGAGACCGCAGAGCGCAGCTTGTCGCTCTCTGCTCGTTGATCGAAAGTGGCTTCAGATCGAGGGTTAGGGTCACCGGGTTTTCACGTTTAGCCCGCAGTTGGAACGACAAACGGGATGTCATCGGCTATCTGATCCGAAACTGATGGCGGTGGCGGGCCGGTTCCATGGCGCAATCGGATCTTATAGACTAATCAGGTACCGGTCTATGTCCGGATCGAATGGGGAGGACTTGCGTCAGTGGCACGACCAAGCGCGGAGTCCACGCGGGAATCGAACGTGTCGATTGACGTGGACGCGCTGAGAGCACGATACGCGCGTGAACGCTCACGGAGGATGTCGGCAGGACGTGGAGGCACCGTCGAATCGCTGGACGAAGTGCCCGGCACCAGCCAGGATCCGCATACGGCTCCTATCGTTCGGCCACCCGTGCGCGATGTCACGGATGTGGCCATCGTCGGGGCGGGATTCGGCGGACTTCTCGTCGGAGCGCATCTGCGCAAGGCAGGGGTGACATCCATCCGGCTGATCGACAAGGCCGGAGATGTTGGCGGCACGTGGTACTGGAATAGGTACCCGGGCGCCCAATGCGACGTGGAGTCGTATATCTATCTTCCATTGTTGGAAGAGATCGGCTACATACCCAAGGAGAAGTACTCGCGCCAGCCGGAGATCTTTGCCCACGGCCAGGCCATCGCACGGCAGTTCGACTTGTATGAGGGAGCGCTCTTCCAGACGCAGGTAACGGGCATGCGCTGGAATGCGGATTCGAGCCGCTGGACGATCGAGACCGATCGAGGCGACGAGATCCTGGCCCGATTTGTCTGCATGGTGAACGGCCCACTGAACCGTCCCAAGCTCCCCGCGATCGACGGCATCTCGACGTTCAAAGGCCATCGGTTCCACACCAGCAGATGGGATTACGACTACACGGGTGGCACAACCGAAGGCGGACTTTCCCGTTTGAGCGACAAGTCGGTCGGCATCATCGGGAGCGGCGCCACAGCGGTTCAGTGCGTTCCACACCTTGGCCGGGATGCCGGAGAGTTGTACGTATTCCAGCGAACGCCTTCGACGATCGCGGTTCGTGGAAACCGGCCGACCGACTCAAGTTGGGCGGAGCAGCTTCAACCGGGTTGGCAGAAGCAACGGATCGAGAATTTCTGCGCAATTATGGCCGGCGAGCCGAATACGGAAGACTTTGTGCAAGACGGATGGACCGACGCATTCAAGCGTCTTTCGGCCGATCCACGGCTCGCCACGATCACCGACAGTAATGAACGGCTAGCACTGGTCGAGCTTGCCGATCTGAAGCTGGGCGAGGATATCCGTGCCCGAATTGCCGAGATCGTCGGCGACGCGACTGTCCGCGAGACCCTCAGGCCGTATTACTGGTATTTCTGCAAGCGACCCTGCTTTCACGACGAGTTCCTTTCGACCTTCAATCGCCCCAATGTTCATCTCGTCGACGCAGCAGAAGGCATCGATCGCATCACAGAAGACGGAGTGGTCGTCGACGGGCGGCAGTACAAGGTCGACTGTCTCATTTTCGCTACCGGGTTTGAAGTCGGCACCCCCTACGCCAGGCGCGCGGGGTACGAAGTTCTGGGAGTCGACGGCTTGACTCTCAGTGAAAAGTGGGCTGATGGGGTCTCGACGCTGCATGGCATGACGACCCGCGGATTCCCGAACCTAATATTTTCGCCCGGCCAAGAGGGGCAGTTTGCGTGGTTTGCGGTGAACGTCACACACGCGCTCACCGAGTTTGCGAACCACGCCGCACACATCATTTCCGAGAGTCTTCGCGACAATGTGACGTCATTTGAACCGACGGAACTGGCTGAAGACGAGTGGGTGCAGACGATCATCGCCCGCTCGCCGCGCCTCAATCCTGGCTCACGGTCAAATCTGGAATTCCAGAAGTCCTGCACTCCCAGCTATCTGAACAACGATGGTCATCCAGAGAACGTGCCGGCCCAGAATGCTCCGTTTGCGGGCAACCCGATGGAGTTTTACTCGATCCTGCGAGAATGGCGGGCCAACGGCGATTTTGCCGGTCTCGACCTCCGACGCGAACAAGAGTCTGAATAGATCCGGAGAACGAAACGGCTCGACAACCGGATCAGCGGACGGCCGCTCAGCGAAAGC
>PMLV01000023.1:0-1816 GCA_003160635.1 Acidimicrobiaceae bacterium
GGTGGGACCTGAGCCGGGGTCGACCTTGACTAAGCCCCAGTGCCGGTAGTGCTCTTTTGGGACACCGGACTCGACAAACGCGTATCTCGCCCGCGTGGGTCGGGGTCATCGTCGGCGCCTTGGTCCTCGTACTTCTGCTCGTGTTCATCCTCCAAAACACGAGAACGGTAAAGATTTCGTACTTCACCGCCACTGGGACAATGCCGCTTGGAGTGGCTCTGCTGCTCGCCGCAATCGCCGGGGTGCTCCTTGCCGGTGTCGTTGCCTCACTGCGGATCTGGCAGCTGCGTCACCACCCCACCAGGAACGGGAAATCGGCCCTCCCCACGGCTGTCGAGGACCAGTCACTCGCCGAAAGGGCTGTCTGACCGGTCTGCCCGTATTAGTGGCCCAGGTCGATCGGTTCCGATCGGGGGGGGGGCTTTTTGGGAAGCTCGGGTCCGGCGTATCGATAGCCCGTCGCTGTTGCTGCATTTATTACTCCCTTTGGCGCACTCTGGTGAGAGCCTGGATCTTTCGCCTCGCGAACGGACCGGTGATCAAGCAGAGGAGCAATAGATGAGCACCAAAGACAGAGCATCAAGCAGGGAGGGAGTCAAATGATTGGTGGGCTAGCGACAAGCATCGTGGTCTTTGCTGTTGGAGCAGTTCTGGATTTCGCCGTCACGGTGAATCCCGACCAGCATGGATTCAACATTCACACGGTCGGCATCATCTTGATGATCGTGGGAGCAGTGGGAGCTGTTCTGTCGCTGATAGCGGTTTTGAGCTCTGGCATGCGTCGACACCGGACAGTCATTGACGACGGACAGGGAAATGTGGTTCGTCGGGACGACACCTACATCTAGGAAAGAGGAGACATCATGGTCATCTTGCTGGTACTTTTGCTAGTTCTGCTTTTTGCGGGGATTGGGTTCACCGCCCATTTCCTTTGGATTGTGGCCGCAGTTCTGTTGGTCCTTTGGCTCGCGGGAATGGCGCTCGGCCGAAGTGCAGGGGCGGGCAGACACCACTTCTACCGTTGGTAGCGTCGCCGAGAGTGAGGGAGTTGAAATGCAAGCTGCAATTCTGAACCAGTCGAAGAAGGCTCAGGGCGAGGCGAATGACCGGCTGGACGCTCTACTGGCAGAGGTGAAGCGGACCAACGAATTACTCGCGCAACTGCTAGCGCGGGCAACATCGTTGGTGTGATGACCCCGTCCCAATCCCTGATCTCAGCACTATCGAGTAGCCCGTAACTTCGGTGACGTCCAGCGGCCCGTCGTCGCCACGAAGATGGGGCCTCGAACTGGGATTTTGCATCACAGCGAGCATCCCGAGCATGGGAAGCGGAAAGTGAAGTAGAACTGCAAAATGCATCTCCTCGCCACCATCNNTCATGGCGCGATCGTGCGCTGGCCAAAACCCGACGAGGGAGGGGCGAAGCCCTCCCGGTCGCGGGTGTTCGCCTAGTAAGCGGGTGTGTCAGGTGTCGCCCCTTCTTGTGGTACATCATCGCGAGCTCTTCATATCGGCGAAAGACGGTATCGATGCGGACCTGATCCCTCCAATGGTGTTCCGCTGCGAACTCCGCGATCTCGTCGCGCTCAATCGGTAGATCTCACGCGTTGCGACTTGNNCCCGGCCCACCAGCCATAGCTGGCACCCCCCCTTGCCGGTGGACGATCCAAGAGCTCCGCCCGTGGCGAAGCCCTTCACCCCGGCTCCTCCCCCGAACCAAAACGCTGACTTCTCGCTGCCGCAGATCTTCTGATAGCCAGCATTCGCCCATTGGTAACCGAGCCATAACACGCACCACGAGCCAGATGAGGCTGGC
>PMLV01000023.1:1856-3105 GCA_003160635.1 Acidimicrobiaceae bacterium
CTCAGCCAAGGAGGGCGGTCCCAATTCGCCACCGCAATGTGTACCGGCGGCACTTCCGGCTCCGGCCTGTAATACGGTGAACACTCATGTTGCGCCTCGACGACTGGTTTCTACTCCCTGATGAACGAGGCAACCCCATGACTGAGATCGACTCGGGTCGGCCCGGGGGCGTCGCATGGACCGAGGGCAACCATGTCGCATTCCTCGTGGATGGCGCCACGTATTTCGCTCGTTTGGCAGCGGTCATCGCAGTTCTTGGTCCCGATGACGAGGTGCGCTTCACAGACTGGAGAGGAGACGGAGACGAGCGTGTAACAGATGATGGACCAGCGGTCGCGACACTCATAGCAGACCTGTGCCGACGTGGCACCGACGTGCGTGGCCTCCTTTGGCGCTCGCACAGTGACCGGCTCGCGTTCAGTGCAAAAGAGAACCGACGACTCGCCGTGGAGGTGACGGAAGCAGGCGGCGAAGCGCTGCTCGATGAACGAGTTCGGCGAGGCGGTTCGCACCACCAGAAGCTCGTCATCATTCGCCACCCGTCCTCTCCCGAGCGTGATGTCGCATTCGTCGGGGGAATCGACCTCAGTCACGGTCGCCGGGATGACTCTAGCCACCGGGGAGACCACCAGGCCATCCAGCTCGACCGGAGGTACGGCCGCCAGCCCCCGTGGCACGATGTACAACTGGAAGTCACTGGACCCGCTGTTGCCGATCTCGATTTCACTTTCCGGGAGCGATGGGAGGATCCGACTCCGCTCAACCATGCTGGTCGTCTCAGAGCATCGATCTCGCACGTGATGTCGCGAGATCGACTCGCCTGTCCGCTCCCTGCTGTTCTGGGCGATCCCCCGGCAAGTGGCGGGCATGCCGTCCAGGTAATTCGGACGTATCCATCGAGGCATCCTGCCTATCCGTTTGCGCCCGACGGCGAGCGAAGCATCGCTCGAGCGTTTGCCAAGGCGATCGAGCGAGCGCGCACTTTGATCTACGTCGAGGACCAGTACTTCTGGTCCGCAGAGATGGCCGAACTCCTCGCAAAGGCGTTGCGACAGCATCGAGGATTGCAACTGATCGGCGTCGTGCCGCGGTTTCCGGACAAAGACACCCGATTGTCAGGGCCGCCGAGTCGACTCGCTCAGTCCGGGGCCATGGCAATCGTCAAGGCCGCCGGCGGGAACCGCGTCGGGATCTACAGCCTCGAGAATGAAACCGGGACACCCGTCTACGTCCATGCCAAGGTCTGCGT
>PMLV01000260.1 GCA_003160635.1 Acidimicrobiaceae bacterium
GTCGCTGCCCCTCCGACAATGGGCTCATTCAAGTGCTGTGCCCCCATACTCCCGTAGAATTGAGCACTACCGAAGGCGAAAACGCCGCCATCAGACGCCAGCAACCAATATCCGGTGCCCGTGGGCGCCTCGATCATCGCCACAATGGGGGCGTTCAGATGCAATGCCCCGGTTGAGCCATAGAACCGAGCGTCTCCGAAGGAAAAGACTCCCCCATCGGACGCCACCATCCAGTAACCGAGTCCATCCGGCGTCGCTGCCCCTCCGACAATGGGCTTGTTGAGGCGGGTCCCGCCTTCGGACCCATGAAAACTGGCTCCTCCGAAGGTGAAGACGCCACCGTCACTCGCGAACAGCCAGTACCCGGGCGTCCCTGGGGGGACCGACGCTGGGGGCGGAGCAACCACAGGCGGTGCGTAGACAGTCCCCCCGTTGTCCCGAAAGTCAGGCAGAGCCTTTCCGAAGGCGTGCGTGCCCATGGGATCCTGAACCAACGAAACGGTGTCGTAATGGCTGTAGGCATACCACCCGAAGGTTGTGACACCGGGCAAGCATGTGGTTGGCACCTGGGCCTGGTATCCGAGCGTCGTATTGAATGTCAGGGTCACCGTGCAACTGACGGGCGTATCGGTCGCCGCATACGTCAACTCGCCATTGTAGGATCCGTCTGGATTGACCTGAAAGTAGGCGAAATATGTCGGAAAGGTGCTGCTAACCGGGTCGATCGCCCATCCGATGTAGGTGTCGTTTCGCCAATTGGGATCGGTACTCGGGTCATTCAACGCCACCGTCTTCGCCGAGAATGTGAAATTGACGCCGTCATCGGTCGCTGTCGCGCTGATCAGATCCGCCGGATCGGACGTCGGTGGGGGCACCAGCGTCGGCGGCTGCTCCTCGTTGTAGACGTTGCCCGGCGAGTCGGTCACCGTCTGCGTCTGGGCGTGGGCGGCAAGCATCCCGGACGACGCCTTAGGAGAGACATATGAGGGCAATTGGTGCTGAACGTCCGTAGTCGTGCTACCTGGCGGGACAGGTTCGGTCGCGCCTGAGACTGACAGGAAAACGGCTGATGAGAGCACGAGGGCGATCGCTGTAGCCATGCCAACCCGTGCCACCACGCATGAATTCTTCACTCGTCGTCGCCTTTCGTTGCCCACCCTGGACCCTCCCAGGATAACTGATCCCCGTGCACCAGGTATTCTGCGGCATAACGATGATCCATTTTCGGACTGGGCGAGTCGTTCCAAAGCACGCTGTCAAAAAGAGAACACCGGTGGGTGACCCGGAACGGCCAGTCCAACTAGATCAGCTCTTCAACCCTACCGAGGACCGGTCTCTCCGGCGATTTCCCGAAATGTTCGGCCGTGCGCTGAAAATCACATGGAGTGCGGCGCCTCGACAGATCGTCATCTGCAGTGTCCTGCAAATCCTTTCCGGGGCAGGGTTGGCGGCCCAGGTGCTTATCGCCAAACGGATCCTCACGATCCTGCTGGTTGTGCACGCCAGGGCCGACTTGCATGCCGTTCTGCCTGACGTCATCGCCCTGGCTGGCGTCACGGCCGCCTTGCAGTTCGCCACCACTGCCGGTACAGAGGTGTCGCGCGTCCTTGCGGGGCTCGTCGAGCAGCATGCCATCGGGCTGGTCGTTGATGCCGCCACGAGCGCCGATCTGATCGACTATGAGCGCGCGAGTTTCCACAATGGGCTGCAGCGGGCGCAGCTGGCGGCGACGACCAGACCGGTGCAGATGGTGAACGGACTCATGGCCATACTGGGAACCGTCACCGGGATAGTCGGCATTGCGGCGGCCCTCATCGTGATCCAGCCTTTGATTGTCCTCCTACTAGCATTGGGGTTCCTGCCGGTCTGGCTGGCCTCGAGACGGGCCAGCCGAGCGCTACACCGCTTCACCCTGCGCCAGACCGAACGTGATCGCCAGCGCAACTATCTCTTCCTCATCCTGACCCACCGTCAAATGGCGGCCGAGATCCGGGCTTTTTCTCTCGTGACCTTTTTCCGAAAGCGACTCGACGACCTCTATCGGCTGCGAATCGTCGACCTGCGGCGCCTGGCGCGCGAGCGGCTTCTCGTCGGGGTCCTCGGAACGGCCATCAACGCCCTCCTCACGGTGGCGACCATGGTGCTCCTCGTCTGGCTGGTCTCATCGGGGCGGATGCAACTGGCCTCCGCCGGTGCCGCCGCCGGTGCCATCGTGCTCCTCGCCGAGCGGATGCACGGGCTTGGCGGCAGCACCGGATCGATGTACGAGAACACGCTTTATATGCAAGACTTCACCAGGTTCGTCGATCGGTTGCCCGAACTGCGAAGGGGCAAACCGTCCGGCCCGGCACCATCAGGGTTCGCCACGCTGCGGGCGATCGATCTCACATTCACCTACCCGAGCCGCGAGAAGCCTTCCCTGCGTGGAGTCTCCATCGAGATCGCCCACAACGAGGTTGTTGCTCTCGTGGGTGAGAACGGCTCGGGGAAGACCACCCTGGCCAAGCTCCTCGCCGGCCTGTACCCTCCGAGCTCAGGGAAGATCTACTGGGACCAGACCGACACCTCTGGAGCAGATCCCGACCTTCTCCGCCGGTCGGTGGCACTTATCTTCCAGGAATTCGGGCAGTACTACATGACGGCCGGAGAAAACATCGGTCTCGGCGATGTCTCGCGGATTGACGACGCCGCGAGGATCGTCGAGGCTGGCCGTCTGGCCCAGGCGGACGAGTTCATCGCCGAGCTGCCGAACGGTTACGACAACATGTTGGGTTCAGAATTCTTCGGAGGGGCGAACCTCTCGCTCGGCCAGTGGCAACGCATCGCTCTGGCCCGGGCCTTCTTCCGTGATGCCCCCTTCGTCATCCTCGATGAGCCCACTGCATCACTGGATCCCCGAGCAGAGGCCACGCTCTTTCAGAACGTGCGGACCCTGTATCAGAACCGAGCCGTGCTGCTCATCTCCCATCGATTCTCGAGCGTGCGCTCGGCTGACCGGATCTATGTGATGGATTCCGGACTGGTCGTTGAGAATGGCACCCACGAGGAGCTCATGGCGGCGGATGGGCTCTATGCGGACCTTTTCACGCTGCAGGCTTCGGCATACAACCCGGAGGGGCGATCCACCTAGCCTGGTAGAGGTTCACGTCGCATGAACCAAGAGGTTTCGATGGGTGAGTGCCTCAAGGAACCCCTCTACGTCAGTCCTTGCCTGGTCCGAACCAATGTCATATTCGCGAGTCAACGTTTCGACCAGCGTCTCGGTCGTCGCTCCGCCGGACAATGCCTCCCAAAGCAACTTGGCTGTCCCGTTAAGCGTCAGATAGACGGAAGTCGAGAGCTCGAGGACGACCAACTCGCCCCCCACTTCCCGCCAGACGACTTCATCCATCTTGAGCTGAAGCTTCTCTTCCGGCGAGAACGTCATGGTTTGACTTCTTTCACGCCGCCAATGGTACCCAAAACCAGGGCGATCAAAGATTCGGTGCCGCCAGGTTGGTGCCCGGTGATCGGTCGGTTGTAATTGTCGGTCGTAATTTCGTCAATCGGGCATTAAGACCCTATCTACTTCGTAACTACTCAGGTCTCAGCCACACCTGGTAGCCACACCTGACCGTCGAACAGGAGCCGTAGCCCACCAAGGACGTCGTGTTGGTTCTTCTTCAACGTCGAGATGTAACTGCGGATGGCACAGAAGTCCCGAGCCCCGGCGGTCGTCCGCCACGATCCGGAGATCTTCTGTTGGAGTTTGACAAGTCGGATGTCGCGTTCGGCCTGGTTGTTCGTGAACGGTGCCCGGAAGTCGGAACAGAACCACAGTACGTCGGCGCGTTGGGCATCGAGACGGACCAAGAGGTTGTAAGCCTTCTTGGCGTAACCGTGGCGCTTGCCGACCGTCGGGTCGGGGTTGGCGGTGAAGCCTTTGGCAATCAAGATGCCGTAGCGGACGCGGATCGAGTGCAAGGTCGCAGTATCGAGGGTCGTGCCGCCACCTTCGATTGCCTCTTCGACCGCGATCTTGGCTTCGATGAGCAGGTCGGCCAGGTCGTTCGCCCAGCCCTGGTTCCACACGACTCCCACGCCTTGGAGTTCTCGCAGGTGGCTGCGCGTTACACAGGGCGTGGGTGACATCGAAACGGCGGTAGGGACGCCAACCGTCGTGGACCGCGATGCCCGACATGTGGGCGATGACGCCGATGTCCTCCATGGCCACAGCGCCGCGCCGGAGGTGGCAGTCGAGCAGTGTCAATGCGGCGTTCGAGGCCCCATGGACCCAGGCCAGCCGACCATTTACCCTGGCCCCGGTCTCGTCGAACTGCACCGTGTCGGCCCTCGCAAGAGTCGCCGTACGTGCTCGGTGAACTCGGTGGTTCCCTCGGCCGCTTCGCTGATCATTTTCGAGATGGCGCCGACGGAGACCTCTTGGCCCAGCACGTCTTTGAAGAGTTGGGCCGTGCGCTCGAGGGGCACGTGCTGATGGACGGCCAGGTAGGCGGCCAGGGCCCGGACCCCGGGTCNNTCGGGGCGCCGGCGAGCCCTGCCCCGCAGCTCTCGCACGCGGTGGGCACATATGTGACGATCTCATCGGGCTCGTTCACCTGGGCCAGATGCTTCCCCTCCGTGCCGGGTTGCTTCCCGGGCTTGCGCTTGGCTGCAGCACGTCGTTCGGCCCGCGAAGGCGGCTTGGAAAATCCTTCGGCCGACGGCGGCATCGATGAGTTACGCGGGGTGCGACCGAGACGCTCTTCGA
>PMLV01000050.1 GCA_003160635.1 Acidimicrobiaceae bacterium
TGCGGGACAGCTCTCGATGCACGGCCGTGTTGAACAGGGTGCAGATGGCCAGCGCCAGCGCGTTCGCCCCAAAACTCCCTGCAATGGGTCGCCAGGCTATGAAGAGGAAGAGATAGCCCAAGGTGCTGATGGCACCCACGCCTGCGAACCGGAGAAGTTGGTCGGCCGCGACCTGGTCGCGGGTGGCGAGCGGCGAGGTCGCGCTCTGATGTGCCAGCCGGCGGGCCGGGCCATGCGAGATCCGCCAGACCCCGCGCAGGTCGTTGAGAGCCGTGCGCAAGATCTGCACCCGGCTGTCGGGATCGTCCACCCAGTCGACGGGAACTTCGCTGATGCGCAGTCCGAGTCGCTGCGCCGTCACGAGGAGCTCGGTGTCGAAGAACCACTCGTCGTCTTTGATCAGAGGGAGCAGCTGCAAGGCCGATTCCCGCCGTAACGCCTTGAATCCGCACTGGGCGTCGCTGAATCGACCGCGCACCGAAAGTTTGAGCAAGAGGTTGTACGCACGCGAGATGAGCTCGCGCTTCGGACCGCGCACGACGTGCGATCCGCGGGCCAATCGAGTACCGATCGCCACATCGCGTTGACCCGAGAGGAGCGGGGCGACCAGGGGGAGGAGGGCCGAGAGCGAGGTGGAGAGGTCGACGTCCATGTAGGCCACGACCGGGGCCGTGCTGCTCGACCACGCCGTCCGCAGTGCATAGCCCCGGCCCTTGCGGGGCAGATGGAGTGCCGCGACACCTGGAGTCGTCCTGGCGAGTTGGGTGGCGAGCTCGAAGGTCTCGTCGGTGCTGGCGTTGTCCACGACGGTGACGAGGGCGCGGAACGGGAACGAATGATCGAGGAAGCGGCGTAGGTGCATGATGCGCTCCGCCAGGTGGGGAGCCTCGTTGTAAACCGGCACGACGATCTCGACATCGACGGGAATCTGGCGTGGGCTGGAACCAGTTTCGGGAAGCGCCAGGACTGTCATGTGGGCATCATGTCGTTCCGTGTTCACGGGTCCGTGGGGGCCCGCTGTGTCTCGGGTGTGAATGCTGAACCGGCGAAACCCCAGCTCTTCAGGCCGTCGGGACCGTGTCATCGACCTCGTCGACCTCGATGACCCCATCAGCCCGATCAGCCCCGCCGCGCGCCCCATTACCGGGGGCGGCGTTGCTCGCATCGCCCGCGCCGGCATCGCCGACGCCATGCACACCGCTGCCCAATTCACCCGAGTCGGCCATCTCGAGCGTCTCCGCGATAACGGGCAGGCGCACCGTCACCGTCATTCCCTCGCCCGGGCCCGACTTTGCGGACACGGTCCCCCCGTGGGCGGTGACAATGGCCGCCACGATCGACAAGCCGAGACCGCTGCCCCCGTGGCTGCGGGCCCGGGAGGAGTCAGCGCGGTAGAACCGCTCGAACACACGGGCGGCGTCCTCGGTCGGCATACCCGGCCCGGCGTCCTTGACCACAATCTCGGCCGTCGAGCCTTGCTGATCGACACGCACCGTGGAGGCGGTGCCCTGGGGCGTGTGCGCCCGCACGTTGGCCAACAGGTTGTCGATGACCTGCCGCAGACGCACCGGATCGCCCATGACCTCGACCGGATGCGAGGCGGTGAATTGCACCGGCCACTGCGGGCCGACCGTGACGGCGGTGTGCACCGCCTCCGCACCGAGGCCGACCAGCTCCGTGGGAACGATCTGCAGAGGGAGGCCTTCATCGAAACGCGCCAGGGTGAGGAGGTCGTTGACCAGACGTTCCATCCGCGCCGTCTCGGTGCGGATACCGGTAAAGACCCGCGGCAGATCGTCGGCGTGTTGCGCCGCCCCGCGCTCGAAGAGCTCGGCGTAGGCCGACACGGCCGCGATGGGTGTCCGGAGCTCGTGCGACGCGTCGGCGACGAACTGTCGCAAGTGCCGATCCGATTCCTGCAGCCTCGCCTCGGAGGCCACCCGGGCCGAGAAGGCGGCCTCGATACGCTCCAGCATGACGTTCAGGGCGCGGGCCAACCTACCGACTTCGGTGGCGTCGTCCGCCCCGGGGACACGCTGATCCAAATTGCCGGCAGCGATGGAGTCGGCCGTGCGTTCCACGTCTTCGAGCGGGCGCAGGCCGAGCCGGACGAGCCACCACCCGCCGGCCAGTGCGAGCACGAGGGCGCCGGCAGTCACGGCCAACTCAATGAGGAAGAGAGTGTGGAGGGTGCTCGTCGTGTCACCGATGGGCTCGGCGACCACCAATTGATCCCCCTCATAGGGAGAGGACGGAGCACCGGGAGCGCCTGTGATTTCCGAAGCTTGGACCCTGAAAGCCGGTCCGCCGGCCCTCGTCGCTGAGGCGGTGAAGAAGGTCGCCTTGGTCCCGTCCGGCTGGGTAGCGAATCCGTTTATGACGCTGGGAAGTTGCGGCTCGTACGGCTGATTACCGACGTACGCGGGACACGTCAGTCCCTGGACGAG
This sequence comes from Acidimicrobiaceae bacterium, assembly GCA_003160635.1. Classification (GTDB taxonomy): domain Bacteria; phylum Actinomycetota; class Acidimicrobiia; order Acidimicrobiales; family RAAP-2; genus Bog-473. Next base: position 2,448 of record PMLV01000050.1, read on the forward strand.
TTTGCCCTCGGACGTCCGCACCTCGTAGAAGATGAAGCCGAAGGCGTTCGAGGCCCCGCGATTGCCCGTGGAAGGATTATTGCTTCCATCGGGTCCCGGCGGGCCGAATCCCCCCGGACTCGGACGTTGGCAGAGAACCTGCCCTGTGATGGAACTGACCTCGATGTGAAGGTGGGTCTGGGTCTGGACGAGGTTTTGATCATCCTGCTTGTAGAGCGACGAGCGCAGTGCCGAATAGGTGGCAAAGTCAGCCAGCACCAGCGCGATCACGGCGATCGCTCCCACCGCCACCAAGAGTCGGAGGCGCAGGGACACTCAGGACGTCCCGTTGGTCGTATCTGACTCGCGCAGCGTGTACCCGACGAGCCGGATGGTGTGGATGAGGGGTGGCCCATGGCGCTCCAATTTCTTGCGCAGGTAGCTCACGTACGTTTCCACCACGTTCCCGTCGCCGCCGAAGTCGTAGTGCCACACGTGGTCGAGGATCTGTGACTTGGAGAGCACGTGCCGAGGGTTGAGCAAGAAATATCGCAGAAGGTTGAACTCGGTCGCCGTCAGCTGGATGTCCTTCCCGGCGCGGCGCACCTCGTGCGCGCTCTCGTCGAGTTCGAGGTCGGCGAAGCGCAGTATCCCGTCGTCTTCGGGCTCATAACCGGTACGGCGCAGGATGGCGTGCACGCGGGCGATGAGCTCCGCCAGGGCGAACGGCTTTGTGACGTAGTCGTCGCCACCGATCGTGAGCCCCGCCAACTTGTCCTGCAGGGTGTCGCGGGCGGTCAGGAAGAGGACCGGCACGCGGACCCCGTCCGCGCGCAGGCGCCGCGTGACCTCGAGCCCGTCGAGGTCGGGCAGCATCACGTCGAGGATGACGAGGTCGGGTGGATCGTCCTGGGCCTGGGCGAGCGCACGTCGGCCCGTCGTCGCCTCGTCCACCGTGAACCCCTCGTAGCGCAGCGAGGTCGCTACCGCATCGACGATGGAGGGCTCGTCATCCACCACAAGAACCCTGGGTCCGTTTTCTGTTCTCACCATTTCTACCTCCCTAGCCCCCAGGTTCACACTCGGACTTGCCCCTAAAGTGTGGCTCGGCTGTGGTCCCCCTGTGAGAGAGTGAGCGGGGCGACCTTAGAATTCGAGCTCGATGAGCGCCCGGCGCAGGAGATCGAGGGCCGAGATGGCCCCGTATTGGCGGACGCGTTCTCGATCGCCCGGAAGATGGAGTTCGCTCGTCAGCGTCGCCACGCCGGGTAAGGCGAGGCCGACGAACACGGAGCCGGGAGCGACGCCCTCTTGATCCTCGGGGCCGGCCACTCCTGTGATGCCCAGTCCGACGTCAGATCCCGTGGCCCGGCACACCCCTTCGGCCATGGCCACCGCGGCGGCCTCGGAGACAACGGGGCCGACCGGCACCCCGAGGAGATCGAACTTCACCTGTTCGTGGTAGGCCACAACGCCTCCCCGGAACCAGGCCGACGCCCCGGGGACATTGACCAGCCGTGAGGCAATCAGCCCTCCGGTGAGCGATTCCGCCACTCCCAGCGTGATCCCGCGGGCGCGCAACTCGGCCGCGACGGCGACCTCCATGGACTCATCGTCGATGCCGAACACGATGTCGCCCAACTGGATCTCAATGGCTTCTCGGACCGCCTTCTCCTCGCGGTCGAGCAGGGCGGTCCCCTCGGCCAGTGTGGCGGCTCGGGCCGTGATGCGCACCTTGATCCCCTCGATCCCCGACGCCAGGAAGGCGAGCGTTACCGACCCGGCCGGCACACCGTCGGCGTCGTCATCGTCTGCATCGAGCACGTCGATCCGGCCCTGGAGCGCTTCGGCCAACCCGGACTCGCTGGCCCCCCACGTACGCAGCACGCGGCTCACGATGACGGCCTCTTCTCCCGCCTCGGCCATGCGCTCCCGGAGGTCGGGCAGGATGCCCCGGTCGAACATCTCCGCCATCTCATGGGGCACGCCGGGAACGGCGTAGATCACCTTGTGGCCCAGCGGGCAGATCAGGCCGGGGGCCGTGCCCATCACCTGCGGAATGAGAGTGGCGCCCACGGGCACGTCGGCCTGGCGAAGGTTGTTGGCCGACATGGTGCGACCCCGGGAGCCGAAGAACTCGGTGATGAGGTCGACGATGCTCTGGTCGCGCACCAGTTCGACTCCCATGACATCGGCAATGGCTTCCCGCGTGATGTCGTCCTGGGTCGGGCCCAAGCCGCCACACACGATGATGCCGTCACTGCGGGCCAACGCCGTGCGGAATGCCAACGTGATCCGCTCGTGGTTGTCCCCGACCGCCTGATGGAAGTGCGACGTGACCCCGGCCGACGCCAGCCGGTCGCCGAGCCAGGCCGAATTGGTGTCGGCGATCTGGCCCAGGAGCAGCTCGGTGCCGACCGCCACGATCTCGATCCTCATGCGCCTGCCTCCCTGAACGCCCTCCGCCCGTCGGCCAGATACTGCCCCCCGGTGATGATGGTGAGCGCCGCCGCGATCCATACCACGGTGACCTGCACCCCGTGATGGTGCACAAGGGGCGGTGCCAGGCAGGTGCCGACCGCCAAGTCCTGCACGAACGTCTTGAGCTTGGCCGAATTACGGGCCGGGATCGAGACGCCGCGGCGCGCCGCCCACGAACGGTAGAGCTGCATGCCGATCTCGCGGATCGTGATGAGGACCACGGGCCACCAGGGCAGGTTGCCCTCACTGGCCAAGGTGACCAGGGCGCCGAGGACGAGCGCCTTGTCGGCCAGCGGATCGAGGAACGCGCCCGAGCGGGTCGTGCCCTGACG
>PMLV01000031.1 GCA_003160635.1 Acidimicrobiaceae bacterium
ACCGGCCAGGTCATGGGGACTTATCAGGAGCCCGGCCGCGTTGACGTTCTCAGTATCGACTTTCCCAAGCTCGAACTGAGTGACGGCCCTGGTGTCCATCCCGGGAATGTCGGGAGAAAATGCCCGCATGGGGTCATCCTCGAAGTCGTATCCACGAATATCTGCGGTTCCGATCAGCACATGGTTCGAGGCCGGACGACAGCGCCTCGGGGTCTCGTGCTTGGTCATGAGATAACCGGGAAAGTCATAGAAGTCGGGCGCGATGTGGGAGTTCATCCGTGTGGGCGATATTTGCTCTGTTCCGTTTAACATTGCCTGTGGTCGTTGTCGCATGTGCAAAGAGGGCCACACGGGAGTTTGCTTGAACACAAACCCGGATCGACCAGGTGCCGCGTACGGCTACGTGGACATGGGCGGCTGGGTTGGGGGCCAGGCCCAGTACGTCATGGTTCCCTACGCCGATTGGCAGACCAGGCTCTCGAGAAGATCCTGGATCTGACCATGCTGTCCGACATATTTCCCACCGGATACCAAGGGTGTGTTACTGCTGGAGTTGAACCAGGATCAACGGTGTACATAGCGGGAGCAGGACCGGTGGGTTTGGCTGCCGCGTATTCGGCGCAGTTGCTCGGGGCTTCTGTGGTCGTGGTTGGTGATCTGATACCGGAGCGATTGAACCAGGCGCGATCGTTTGGCTGCGAGGTCATTGATGTCTCCAAGGGGGATCCAGGAACCCAGCTGAGGGATTTGCTCGGAGTCGACGTTGTTGACTGAGCCGTTGATGCAGTTGGTTTCGAAGCTCACGGTCACGGTTCGGAGTCAGCTCACGAAGCCCCCGCCGCCGTCTTGAATTCGCTCATGAACCTGACTAGGGCAGCTGGGAAAATCGGCATCCCAGGGCTTTACGTGACGGGTGATCCGGGTGGGGTAGACGAGCCAGCCAAAATAGGTTCGCTATCCATCCGAATTGGATTGGGATGGGCAAAGTCGTTGTCCTTTACAACGGGCCAATGCCCAGTTATGCGCTATCACAGGCAACTAATGGAGAGCATTCTCAGTGGACGGGCCCAGATCGCAAAAGCAGTCAATGCAACGGTGATCACCCTGGATCAAGCTGCTGATGGCTGTCGTAACTTTGACGCTGGCGCAGCTCAGAATTTTGTCATCGATCCTAATGGAACCGTTGCCGCTCAATCCACCGGCTAGCTTCGCGGGGGCGCAGGGGTGTGTGCCTGTTACACTGCACTTATCCTAAAGATCCTGGTCAGCTGCACTGTGATCGATGGCACGAGTCCACGAATCCGACCTGGCAGTGGAATAGCCTGGAAATACATGGAGATCACTGGACGAGTCGCCCACTGTGATGCCATACCAATCGGAAAGAGTTGACGGCGAGGTGTACCCCGAACTTGGTAACCCAAAGGCTCTTTCTCGTCCCATCACTCGGAGGTCGCGGGGATTCACCAGTGAAGAGCGATGGGAGCAGATTTTAGAAGTAGCAGGTGATTTGTTTTCCAGACGTGGTTATCTTGGGTCCTCGTTAGAGGACATCGCTAGCCGAATAGGGATTCAAAAGGCCAGCTTGTACCATTACATCTCTTCGAAAGAAGACATCCTGTTTGCACTTGAGCTCCGCGGACACGAATTGGGTCAAAGCATCATCCAGAAGTTGGATGATGCCAGGAATGATGGCTTGGGTGGGGGCACAGCCTCCGAACGCCTAGCTGAATTCATCAGGTCGTGGATCGAAGGCATTGGTATGGAAGGTGCGAATTACGGGAGCCTGGGGCCTCACGTTCTCAGAAATCTCAGCACGGAACGACGAAATAAGTTGCTGGTTATTCGCCGGCAGATGCGGGACTGGGTAATCGCCATCTTGAAAGAGGGAATGGTCGAAGGTGTCTTCGATCCATCGCTGGACCCGCGGATTGTTTCGAGCGCTCTCTTTACTCTTCTCAACAATACGACATGGTGGTATGGCTCTTCTGGGGGGTGGGAAGACATTGCGTCGGAATACGTGATGTTCTTGCTTCATGGGTTGCAGCCAAGCTTGGTTGACGGCTCGACAACTCTGAGTGAGTGAAGGTTCCTCGAGTAGCTCTCCAGTAACTTCCCAGTAGGGCCATTTTCCGATCGCGCCGCGTCGCGTCTAGAGGGGCAGGGCAGAGCCTCCGGGAAACCCAGGCCTATTCAGTCAGCGCACCGGGGTTGATGTCCAAGTGCCTCTTGGTGGCGGTTGGATGGGTTGGCGATCGAAGTTGAAGTTCTGGATCGACTTGTGGACCGAAAGCCCGACGACACTCGGACTCGAGGCTTTCCCTCACTGGACTGGCTAGTGGCAAGGCGCCAGACGTTGCGACCGCCTCGTGATCCAAGGAGGACGTGGAGCTATAAGACTCCAACCTTCGGCTCGGGCCCGATCGGCGATGTGCTCGATACGGGGACGGAGCAGGGTGGCGTGAGTGCCCAGCAGAGAGAGGAGGGGAGTAGGAGGTCGCTTGGTCGTCTTCGTCTTCACCAATGGACCCACCTGTGCTCAATCATGAAGCGAGGTCGCAGATCACAACTGAAGCGCAGTCGTGGACGGCATCGCTGATCAGCTCGCTTATGTTCCGCTGACCCCTTCAGCGATCAGGTCACCGCCAAGGACGCGTCGCCGTCAAACGGACTGCAACGGATCGGTCAACATCGATCCGTTGACCTGACGGCTATAGCTTGCGGATTGCGCATCGCTCAGCGCCGCACCGAACGAGGCTCTCGCAACCGATCCGGCCGGCGATCTCGAAACTGAGAAGGCCTCTGACCGGGATCGCAGTCATCTCACCGAGCCTGCACTCCTACGTCGTGCTACCCGGCTCGTTGTCGAGCCAATGCGACGGATCAATCGGCTCCGGGAACTGGGTCAGTGTCAGTGTCAGTGTCAGTGTCAGTGCTTAGGCGATCTTTGACGATCCAGGATTGTCACGACCGCGGGTGTCCAGATCTGCGCGAAATAGAATTGCAACGCGCCCTGGATGACGTGGGAGGGACCAATACCAGCCGCACGAATTCAAACTATTTGGATCTTTCGGAAGTTCGTCCGCCGTCTATGAGTATCGAGGTCAATCTCAAGTTCGTGCGGAAGTACGCGGATCCCTCTGCAAAAAGGGAGCCCGTTCCGGCGCGAGTGACGTACGTAGATTGGTAGGAAGGTGTGACCGCAGTCGATTACGAGGGACTCCTAAATCTCGATACCAATCTGACTGGATCGTCGACGAGGTGACGGAGAAGTTGTGCGTCACGCATGAACGACATGGTTGGGAGAATTCCATCTTGACCATCGACAATTCAAATTAAGGAAATGTTACAGTGCAGCTGCCGGAGACCGAGATGCTCATGGTCCGCCTCGGCGACGATTCCAACGAGACAAGTCGTCGCGACGGAGATCCCGTCGGGATGTGCATAGACAGGGGGGACAGTGAAACGAGCGATCCGATCGTGGTGGAGGCCATGCTGCCTGGCGGTCACGTTGTGTATGGCGGGTGCAGCCTTCTTGCTGCCCACAAGCCCAGCAGGCGCATCCGGTGTCAAGGGGAGTACCTACGAGCTGTACTACACCGAGACAGGTGCGACGCCTGCGGGGAAATATCTTCCTGCGATCAGCAAGGCGATCAACGCCAGTGGTGGTATACACGGACATCCACTTAAAATCGTGGATTGCAATGACCAGGGCGACCCAAATCAAGCCACGCAGTGCGCTCAGCAAGCGACCTCCAATCCCGACGTTCTGGGGGTCGTTAGCAACACTTCTACTTGCGGATCACAGTTGCTTCAGAGCCTTGCGAGCGCCCATATGGCTTCGATCGGTGACCAATACTTCTGTGCGGAGGATTTCAAGTCACCGCAAGTCTTTCCGTTCAGCGCAGGATCCCTGGACCCGGCTGCGGGCGCAGCTCTCGGGGTGACTGATTTCCACATGAAGAATGTGGTCATCGCGACCATCGACGTTCCGGCAGGTCGTGAGTATCCGCCACTCGTTCAGTCGATGGTGACCCCGGTTGGCGGACACGTCTCGGGAGCCGTCTACATTCCATTGTCCGCGGCGGACATGTCGCCCTATGCCTCACAGGTCGTCGCTGATGGCGGGTTCTTAGTTGACGGAGACACCACCGCCGTTGGAATTCGACTCGGCAAGGCCCTACTCGAGCAAGGCTTCAAGGAGCCAGTCGAGTACAACGGCACGACGTGGGACGCAGACACGATCAAAGCGAACCTCGGTAAACCAACGAACGCCTATCTTGAAACGCCGTACAACATATCGTCCGCTGGGTACAAGATGTTCGTCGCTGACATGAACAAGTATGCACCGGGGGCCGACTACTATTCGACCGACTTGAGCACCACATGGCTGGCAGCCAAGATCGTGCAGCGATGGGCGAAGAACGTGTCGCACCCGACAGCGTCCGCTCTGCTCACGTATCTCTCGACTGCTCCGAGCATCAACACCTACGGGATGACGATCCCGCTGAGCTACACGAAGCCTGGAAACGTGCTGGGCGGCGTGGCATCTCGTGTCTCGAATCCGTGTACGGCTCTGTACCACTACAAGAACGGAAAACTCATCGAGGTCGGCAAGTATGTCGATCTGTTGGATACGGCAGCCAACCGGGTGAAGTGTGTCGGCTAGCCCACCTGTCTGATTGCCGGCTCTGTCCCCGGCTGGCTAAAGAGCACCACTGGGATCCGCGATTCTCGCGGGTCCCAGTGGTGTACCACTCTGGGCTACAAACTCTGCCGACGGCCACGGGTTAGCCGCAACATGGAAATCGCTAATCCTCTCCGTACGCGTTATGGGAAGCCGTGGCCCGAGCAAATGCAAGCTCATCGTTGATCGTTGGATCAACGTGCAATTTACGGATCGTCCCACTTAACAGTGTCGCCCCGGTAACGCACACGATTCAGTGATGCTCGAGGCGATCGAGTAGTCACGCCGACCGATCGACCGCGACGCGACGCGACGCGTTCAGGATTAGCTCGAAGCTACGGTAAGTGATGCAAAAAGCGAAGGTGACGAACCGAATACTGATTGGGGGGGCCGAGCTCGGAAAATCGTTCGGTACCAGGCTGACGGCAACCTCCATGTCGGTTGACCGCGCCGACCCTTTGTCCAAAGTTGTTTGACTTCAAAACAGCCCTCGAGGATTTCAGCAACCGGAAGGCGGGTTGCCATCGAGGCGGCGTGCTCTCTCTCGATGGTGTTTGAGAGATTCAATCTATTTATGGGGCGCCGGGTCCTCCCAATAGCGGCTCACACTCGTCGACAATTTCCCGGCAAATGTCCACGAGTATGGATGGCTGAACTCAGACTGCCCACTCCAGCGGCAGGTTGTCAATGGCGAAAATGCCTCCTCCGTCGTAGAACAGCTTGGTGTCAGGAACGATTCGGTAGTCGGGAAGAACCTTGTGCCATTCCTCGAGAGCTACCTCAAGCTCATGCCGCGCCAAATGCGACCCGAGGCATCTGTGCGGTCCAGCTGCAAACGCAATATGACGGTTGATCCGACGATCGAAGTTGGCCGTGAGTGGATCCTCGAACTCAGCGCCATCGTGATTTGCCACCCCAATGAGCGCTTGAACTCGGTCGCCCTCGTACATTTGAACGCCCTTAAACACGATATCGCGGGTCGCTTTGCGAGGTTCTTTTGCCGTGACGGTCCAGAGTCGGAGGAATTCCTCGACCATTCGGGGGACCACTGGAGGATCCTCGACGATGCGCCTTCGGGCATCCGGGTGATCGGCCAGATATCGGAAGGACCAACCAATGTTCGAAGGCAGGGTGTCCAGTCCCCCGAGAAATACCGTTGAGGCCAGGTTCACCGCTGAGTCCACATCGATTGGAGCATCATCAATCCTTCCGCACGCGATGGCACTCAGGAGATCGTCGCGAGGGTGCTTTCTTTTCTCCTCGAGCTGCTCCCTGACGATGTCGCGGATCGACACCCATGCCTCGGCCTGGCGTTCCCAGTCGTGAAGGAAGGTTTCCGCATGGTCACGGAATTCTTCTTGACGATCACTGGGGAGCCCGAAGAGTTCGGAGAAAACCCTGATTGGGTATTGACGAGCGAAAGATCGGATTATGTCGCAGGAGCCCTGATCACGGAAACTCGAAATCAAGTCACTGCAGACCTGTCGCATTTTCGGCTCGAGCGCATTGATGCGCTTGGGTGTCATGTGAGGCAGCACGATGGCTCGCAGCTTCTGGACGTGTGGAGGGTTGACGAAGGAGGGAAGAAGGAGGTCGGCCAGCTCGACAGCCGGTACTGTCGTGCCCATCCCAGATGCGAACGTCTCGGCATCCTGGAGAAGATCGCGGCAGTCTTCGAAACGGGTGACCACCCAGAACCCTCCGAAATCCTCACACCAGAATGGCGGGCTCTCGCGCCACGCATCCAAGGCCTCGAATGGATCATGGTCGAGGATGCGATCGTTCTGCAGGTCAATTGCCCGGATCGGCGACCGTGTGGCTGTACTCATGGTAATCCCCTTTGTTTCGTCTGAGAGGTGCAAGAGCAATCGTTGGTCAGTTGGATAGCTGATCGCGTGCCGAGCCCCCCAGGGTCTCTGACGGGAAGCTGCGCCCAGGGTCCGCGAAGACGCTCTCGATGAGACAAGCACTCGGATCAGCCTCTGTGGGCGACTTCTCATGAGTCGAGGCGGTGTAGTTCTGCGGCTAAGCCACCGCTAAGCGTAGAGGAAAAGACGCTCGCCGGTTGATAGACCGTCCATCCGTCCGGAGAGCAAACCGAGAGCCCTATCGAATAGGCAAGCGGATTCGCGGGCCCTATGGTTCCAACATGGAGCGCAACACTGCTCGGGTCGCTACCATCGTCCTGCGAATGGCGAAAATCATTACGAGTCCCACAGCTCGTCTGTCACATCGCAGATGGTGTCAGGCCGACGATATTGCCGGCGGAGTTAACAAGGATGCCCACCCCGCCCAACTGGTCTTCGACCAGATCCAGAAATCCTGAAAGCCGCTCGTCGAAGCCACATCGCAAGGCAACGAAAGCCCGGTGCCCCTCGGTCGTGGATCTCTGCGAACGTGGCCTCAGCGACCCGGTTGTCGATCTGCGGACAGCTATCGATGAACCGATGTCCAACACGGCGACTCGAAAGCCTTCATTTGCGAATGCAAGCACGATGGCTCGACTTATCCAGCGATGCGGCCCGATAACAATGGCCACTTTCCCTGAGGTAACTGTCAATGAAGCTTTCCTGACTTCCCGCAGGCGGCCATTCGGTTAGCAGAAACCCAGAGTCATTATCCCAGAGGGAAACGCCATTGAGCGAACGATAGCGACAGCTCGGGTCTGAATGGAATTGCTACCGGCCCAGATATCTAATTGTCCAGTTCCTACGGTTGGACAATGGTTCGACCCTGGATCTCGGGGGGTGTTCAGTGGTGAACGAGAACTTGGCTGAACAGCTTGGCGCTATGGAGGATAGATGTCACTCCACTTTTTCAGATCGCCAACTCGCAACGAACCTGCCGTCGGTTCTCATCTGATTCCTGTAGACGAAGCGGATCTCGATGGCATGCTGGAAGTCACCTCGCAAGCGCCAAGTGCGGAGAACCCCCAGCCCTGGGATTCTCCGTCGTTCAGGACGACGATGAGGGCCTAGTGATGACCTCGCCGTAGTTGGTCGTGATCCACAACCAATACTTTTCGATTGCATCGTTGTGGGAATCAAGATCAAAGCCCAGGACATTCAGAGTAATTCTGTCTGCACCTAGCTGGATACAGCGCTCGAAATCCGCTGCCCACGATCGGCGATCATCGGGCATAAAACTAACTGCAATGTCAATGCCGAAGGTGGAACGATCACGACCCAGCCGATCAAGATTGCTGCGGAGTGTGCCGACAGTCGATTCGGGATCAGTGAAAACGAGAAACCCATCGCCGAGGCGTGCTGCCCGACGAAACGCCGGTTGGGAAAAGCCCCCAAACCAGACCGGAATTCTCCGTAGTGGGCGGGGTGCCACGGCTGCTCGGTCGATATGGTGCCAGGCCCCCATGAAGTCTACGAGAGGCTCACTCCATAGTCGCCGGAGCAGCATTATCTGTTCTTCGAGCCTGTCGGCTCGGTCCGTGAACGTCTGGCCGAGCCCCAGATACTCGACAGGGTTCCAACCTATACCGACGCCCAGTCTCAGGCGGCCCCGTGAGAGCAGATCGACTTCGGCAGCCTGCTTGGCCACAAGGGCCGTTTGGCGTTGCGGCAGGATCATCACGCCCGTCGTCAGTTCGATGGTATTTGTCAGAGCCGCCAAGTAGCCGAACAGGACGAGCGGTTCGTGAAACGTCGTCTCATGATTGTAAGGGCCCCACAGTGGCGGTTCTCGATCTGGATGGGCGCCAAGCACGTGGTCGTACGCCAGGACGTGAAAATAACCTAGTTCTTCGGCAGTTCTGACGAAGGTCGCCACCCGATCTGGATCGGAACCTATTTCGGTTTGAGGAATTACTGTCCCGATGTGCATCTCGACTCCACTTCGCGATGATCTGGAGGCCCAAAGGATCAGGCGGGTTGCTGGAGGAAGTCTTCCCCAAGCGACTGCAATGCCGTGTCCACTTTCAGCCCTGGGCTTCCCTTACGGTCGATAAACTCGGCTGCCAGCAGGCACTGGAGGTGCCCAATCATACGATGACGCTCGCCTACGAGATCACTATGTGGGACTGAAGGGGAGAAAGAGAATGTCGATAGCCAAGCCGCCAGCACGAGAATTCGAAGAGGGGGGATCGTTTGTCGAGGACGACCCTTTCGTTTATCACGCTGGATTTTCTGAGTCTGCCCCGTTCTGGACTGAAGCTGACGGCGGTGCCTGGGTGGTCACACGCTTTGCGGACACTCGGAGGATCTTGCAGGATCCCGGGACATTCTCCTCGGTCAACCAGACACCTGAGGGCTATGAGATGGAGCAGCCGCTCTTGCCATCGTTCTCCGACCCGCCGGAGCTTCAGAAGTATCGCGGCATCTTGTTGCCTAGTATGACAAGCGCCAAAGTGGCGCCGCTCGAAGAGAACATGCGTGTGGTGTGCAAGGAGTTGATCGACTCGTTCGCCTCCAGCGGGCACTGCGATGCCGTCGCCGACTTTGCTCGCAAGTACCCGATCGCAATCTTCACGGCGTTTTTCGGTCTGCCACAAGGTCGGAGTGAGGAGTTTCGTCAATGTGCTCACACCTATCTGCACAACAGTCCGGCCGAGCGGGAGGTGGCATGGGACAGGATCCGAGGAATCGTGCGAGAACAGATCGAGCTCAAGCGATCAGACCCTGCAGAGGATCTGCTGAGCGCTATCGCCACCGGCACCATCGACGGCGAGTTGGCTGAACTCGATGTCGCAGTCAACCTTGCCTCGACCGTCTTCCTGGGTGGCCTCGACACCCTTCCCTCGAACATCGGATGGTCCCTTCGTTACCTAGCTGACCACCCTGACCTCCGCCATCGCATCGCGGCGGAACCCACGGTAATTCACTCGGCGATCGAGGAGTTTCTCCGGCGATTCTCGGTGGCGAATCCGCAACGTCGCGTTACCAAGGACATCGAAGTTGGTGGTTCCCAAATGCATAAGGGCGATCGGATCAAAATCTTGATCTCGAACGCGAATCGGGACAGCGCCGAGTTCCCCGACCCTATGGTTGTCGACTTCGACCGATCCAACAACCGACATGTCGCGTTTGGTGCTGGTCCTCACCGCTGTCTGGGCTCGCATCTGGCTCGTCACGAACTCGAGGTTGGGCTCGAGTTATGGCACGAGGCCATCCCGGACTATCGGGTAGTCCAAGATGAGCCCATCCTTTACCACCGGGGCGTATTGGCGATGGAGAACTTGCCGTTGGAATGGGAGGTTTAGCTCCCGTTGGCCTCGCGGCTGGCTCGACAAGCGTCTTTTTGGGGCAACGCTCGTGAGCACGAATGCGGCTGATGTTGGGTGGCCGGCGAAGACTTGAGTGGCGCCAACCAGCCGGCTCGACTGTCCCAGAGGTCCTGGCGTGGCGCGAAACGCTTTTGCCGAAATCGTTGAAGCAATGGACATCGTCAGGGCCTTGAAGCGCCGCTTAACGTCCGCCGCTCGGGTCGCGGTTGTCACGGCTAAAGCCATTACGGGAATACGCTCAAGGTTTATCCGCGAAGTCATTGCTCGGCCGCTCGGACTCGCCTTGGATGGATTTGTTCGACCCAAGACAGTCGCTTCGCCACGAACTAGGTAGTCGAGATGCCTCTTAGCGATGGTTCCGTGGAGTTGAGGCTGGCGACGAATCGGCTGTTCGTCAACATCGGGGAGCATCCGACTGCCTCGTCGGCCACATGGGACCATGGGGGGAGTTCACTTACGTAGCATGACCGTCGTGGATCTCTCCGCAGCCTGCTACAGCATTGGGTGCCGGCGACGGGATACGACGTCGGCCGATCCGGCAAAAATCGAAGCTTTTTGATTACGACGCTGACTGGCGATGTGGTGGACGATTGATTGAGCTCATGACACCTGTCGATTAGCCGGCGTGCCGAAAGGTGGGCCAACCGAATCCGCCTCCTTCGCATCATCTGCGGGTGGCCGCCCCAAATCCCGTGGTCCAAGGAAGAGGCGCTACTGGCGAAGTGGTGAGTTGAGTCGTGGCCCAAGAAAGACATGATTTCAGTTACGATCCATGTTTGGTGGTGCGCGGTTGGTCGCCATTGCCGCCCACCAGCCTTGAGGTGGATTAGCTTGGACAAAATCGCCGAGTTTCGGGAGTGCCATGCGATTCTTTACGTTCCACTACATGACCTACCAAGGTCTTGACGCGCAAAAAGCCATCGAAGACTACGGGGTGGGGTGGTGCACCCTGCCGAATTCCGAATGTGACCCTGCAATCATGGCCTCGAACTATCGGGACTATGTGGATCAGGCTGCCTTGGCGGACGAGGTGGGTTTCGACGGTGTTGCGGTCAACGAACACCACCAGACGCCGTTCGGAACGATGCCAAGTCCCAACGTTATGGCTGGCGCCATTTCGCAGCGAACCACAAGAGCCCGGATTGCCGTTTTTGGCAACGCGCTCCCATTGCGTTCCAACCCGCTGGTCTCCATCGAGGAATACACGATGATCGACCTCCTGAGCAACGGACGGTTAGAGGCAGGATTTGTCGTTGGAGGTGGGCCCGAGTACTACAACTTCGCCAAGGCCCCGACCATCGCACGCGAACAGTTCGCCGAGGGTTTGGCGCTAGCCCGCCGGGCTTGGGCAGAGCCGGGCCCGTTCCGTTGGGACGGCCAGTACTACCAGTTGGATTGCGTGAATCCCTGGCCGCGGCCACTCCAACAACCGCACCCGCCCATTTGGGTCTGCGGGGTGGGAAGCCCCACGACACTCGAGATGTGTGCCCGGGAGGACCTTGGCTATATGGGTGTGAACGTCAATACTGGTCTTGCTGACTTTGCCGGCCAGTGTGAATTCTTCCGCAAGTCAGCTGAGCGGTATGGACGTCAGTACGACCCCGCTAAGGTCGGATGGCTCACCCACATCCACGTGGCGGACAGCGACGAGCAGGCCCTCGCAGAATTCGGCGCGCACGCCGCATACGGTGGGTACCTGACCCGAGGCTTCGGCGGTCCGGCCAAGACCTTCTACCCGCCGGGGCATCTCCCACCCGACAAATTGGCAGCCTGGGAACGCCAAACCCGGGAGACGTACACCGCTGAGCCCATGCCGGGCGAGCCCCCGCTGATGGGCACCCCTGAGACCGTGGCCGAACGAATGATCGAACGCCTGAAGGCTTTCGAGATCGGCAACGTCGTCATGGCTTTCCAATGGGGGTCGATGCCCCATGACATGGTTACTCGGAGCATGAAGATGTTCGCCGAAAAGGTCATGCCGATAGTGCGACGGGAGATGGACGAATACCTAGATCACCGGTATCCCAACCGAACGCAGTCTGAGCTAGCAACAGGGATGGCTTCGAAGTGAGCACGAAAATGTCGACAGTCGAGACACCACTGCTGGCTGTCTCGCTAGCACAATTTGGGGCGGGCGAGCCCGTCGTCTACTTGCACGACGTATTCTTCGACCTGGTGACGTCCGATGGTGCCCTGCCGAGAGTGCTGGACCTATTGTCCGCCTCCCATGCGATCTACGCCCCAGCTCTACCGGGATTCCATGATCTAAAGGAGCTGGCGGCCGTGGCAGGCATCGAGGACTACGTCCTCGTGCTCGCTGACCTGCTCGGCGCGTTGTCACTGGGTCGTCCCCACATCGTCGGGACTGGACTGGGTGGATGGATCGCAGCAGAGCTGGCAGTGCATCGCCCCGATGTGCTCGGGACGCTGACGCTCATCAACGCCTTCGGGTTGCGGGTCCAGGACCATCCGACGGCCCGGTTCTTCGACGCGGCAGCCCCGAATCCACTCGGCGGACGCCGAGAAGTGCGGGAGCTGCTCTTCGTCGAGCCGGAGGGCGCCGTGGCGCAGGAACTCATGCCCGATTTTCCGGAGGACGCCGCTAACGAGCGCTTCTTCACGAACGTCCACGCCGCAGCCCGCATCGGCTGGGCCCCTCCCGCGTTTTACGACCTCCAATTACTCTCGAGGCTTGGCCGAATCACCGTCCCAACGCACGTCGTATGGGGGAGTGCCAACCTCCTGGTCGATGTCGAACATGGTCGAGCCTACGAGGCCGAGATTCCCAACGCATCTCTAACCATTCTCGAGGGCGCCGGCCACGCCATCACCGTCGAGCAGCCAGACGACCTCGCCAAGGCTGTGGCCGGTTTCATCGATCAGCATGACGGCGTGGAGGCCTCACCCAGCTGAGATCACGCCGCACACCTTTAGGCAACCCCGGCGAACCTGAAGGTACTCGGTGCGGGCGAGACGTTTGATCGCCCCGCGGAGTCTGGCTCATCTCATGCCTAGACGGGTAGATCGAGGAAGTTTGCGAGGTTGTCTCGCATGATGGTCCTCTTCTCCTCCTCGGTAAACCCGGCTAGCTGTGCCGGTACGTACTGCTTCGGCCACGCCAGCCCTTCGCCATGGGGGAAATCGGAACCGAACACGATGGGTGTGATGCCTACCTCATCAACCACTCGTCTCACATTCTCTTCTGGAAACGGCGCGACGACGAAATGACTCCTGAAAATCTCCGAAGGCCGCCGGTCCAGACGCCCAGTTGAACTCCACTTGGCCTTTCGCCCCATCATGAACGCGTGGTCCATCTTTCGTAGCGTGTAAGGGAGCCAGACCGTTCCTTGTTCTGACAAACAGACGCGAATGTTCGGGAACCTTCCGAAAAGATTGTGAAGGATCAAAGCCGACGTCAACTCGATCGCGGGTCGGTCTCCCCAGTACATCATCCATTGAAATGCATCGAATTGCCCGAAAGTGACCTCGGGGTCCTCCGACCAGTCAGCTCCGTATTTTTGATAGTCGGTCCCGCCGAGGTGGACAGCGACTCGCGTGTTTGATTCGTTGATCCGAGCCCAGATGGGGTCATAGATGGGGTCGGCAATAGAGCGGCCGCCGTATGGGTTGTGGCGTCCTCCATGAGCGTGCCCAGATTTTATCTGTATGACTGGAGCACCCTGGGCGAGAAGTGTTTCCAGCTCTCTTAACGCCAAATCCACATCCGCCAGGGGCAAATAGGGTGGAAGAAACAATCTACTTTCGTAGGCAAAACCTACTTCCTCGTGCATCCAGCGGTTGAAGGCCCGCACGTTCGCGTAGATTGCGTCCACGTTGTCGGCGAACTCATATTCGATGTCGTGAGCGGAAGCCGGAAACATCAGGGCCGCCTGGATGCCCTGCTCGTTCATGAGGGCAAGGCGAAGCTCACGATTTCCGTATGATTCTCGCTGCTCTCGGAATTGTTCAAGCAGCTCTTTTCTCTCGGTGTCGGTGAGACCCTTTAGAGAGTTCAGTCGATTCAGGAAGATACCGGGCGTCTCAACGGGATTGTCCTCCCCGGTGGGGTCTGTACCGAGCATTTCCTTCAGGGTGTCGGCCGAAAAAACGATCTGATCTCCGGTAAACTTCGAGGGACGGCCGGCGAAAAGCTGCATCGATTGGCCGTGGGCATCCTTCACGTAGCGGATCGCCAGATGCCGCTGTTGCGGATCGATGTAGCGCTCGTAGCAGTCGGGCGGCTCGTTGAAATGATTATCCGCGTCCATTATTTGATATGGCAGGTCGGCTTCTGACATTCGCTTCCCTTTCTGTTATGGGCGCGACCGACCCCCCCGATCGAAACCCATAAGTCTGAGACCAGTGAGTCGGATGGCCTCGCTCCGTTGACGCATGTGAATCACCCAATATCTCTCGTCTCATCGTAGAGGCTCGTCAGCCTGGAGGCATTCAATCTGAGACTGGACGCTCGATAATCTCACGTGTCCAAGCGGCGGCCACCGCCAGACGTGCGTAGCGGGTACGACTCAGCGTCGCTTATTCGGCCACCCGACGCTAACCAGACCGAGTCATGCGTTAAAGTTTCTATTAAACGTCAATTAGAGCCGCGGAGGTAAGGACCGATGATGAGCACTGATGTCGGATGTGTGTTCACGTTTTGGGTTGATGAAAAGAACATGGATGCTACGGATAGTGCCATGACGGGCATCTTCAATGCCATGGAGCAGGAGGAGTTTCCCACCGGAAACGTGAAGACCTACACGGTGCACCGGGTCGTCGATGAGCCCGGTACCTACATTATGTACGAGTACTTCACTGCCGCTGGATCGGAACGACACTCTGCGGGTCCGTTGATGATGAAGGCCGGTGCTCAGCTCACCTCGCTCATGGTCAAACCGTATGACCGGGTGGTCATGGAGCCATTCCACGCTGCAGGCATAGGCGAACCCATTGCCGGATATAGAGATCCCAATTTCAAACCATCGGCGAACGACGTAGCCGTGGTATTCACCTTCCAGGCGCACCCACTCGAAGCGGAGAAGGCCGAGCTGGCCATGGCGGACATCTTCGCCGCCATGGAACAGGAGGAGTTTCCTACCGGCGACGTCAAGACCTACACGGCGCACCGATTGGACACCCCGGGCCGCTACGTCATGTACGAGTACTTCACTGCCGCTGGATCAGAACGGCACGCCTCCGGCCCACTCATGCGGGAAGCTGGACACAAATTGTCTGCCCTGTTCATGACTCCGTACGTGCGTTTGATGATGGAGCCCGTCCTAGCTGTAGGTGTCGGGGAGCCAATCCAAGTGGAAAAGGAGGCCGATATAGGGAAGGGACGAAGGGAATGACACTCGACGCGGCGCGGTCGGTCGTCGCCGCGGCTCGTAAGAAGGCCGAAGAGATTCAGGTCCCGATGAATATTGCCGTGGTCGACGAGGGAAACAATCTCACCGCGTTTGCCCGTATGGATGGCGCTTGGTTGCGATCCATCGACATCGCCCAGAACAAGGCCTATACGGCTCGGGCCTTCGACATGGACACGCGTACCCTTGGCAGCGTCGCACAACCTAATCAGCCGCTGTTTGGGATACACGCGAGTAATGACGGCAAGCTGATCATCTTTGCTGGCGGCATCCCGTTGAACAGGACCAGGAAGTGGCCGAGGCGGGTGCCAAGGCGCTCTTTGCTGGTCGACGCGCTTCGTCTGACCAACTATCGAGAAACAACAGTTGGACACCACCCCGGTAAGGTAAGCGATCCCCTAGCCTCGCTGTTGCACCCGTT
>PMLV01000310.1 GCA_003160635.1 Acidimicrobiaceae bacterium
CCGGCTCGGGCTTCGAGGCCTCGGGGGGCGCGTCGCTGGTGCTGAGCCCCGCTACCGGGAGTCCCACCCCGCCCGGTCGTGAACCGCCGCACCTTTCGGGGTGGACCTCTCGTCTCACACCAGTACCCAACTCTCGACCGGCGACCTGTCCGCCGCGGATGTGGTGGTGACCATGACGCGCCAGCAGCTCCGAGAGGTCGTGCTCCAACTCCCCGATGTGTGGCCCCACGCGTTCACGTTGCCCGAGCTCGTGCGGCGGGGAGAGGAGGTCGGGCCCCGTATCCCCGCACACAGCGTGTCCGACTGGGTCGATCAAGTGCACCAAGGTCGGCAGCGGAGGGACATGATCGGAACGGTACGCGGGGATGACGTCTCCGACCCCTACGGCGGGCCTGATGCGGGCTATCGACGCACGGCGAACGCGCTGGCCGAACTGATGGAAGGTCTCGGCCTTCTCTTATGGCTATCCGGCCCTACCGATGCCTGGGACGGTTAGCCTCATCGGGTGAGAGGCTCCAGGCGCAGAGCGGGGAAGAGCGAGGACCCGGGTGCCCCTCCCCCCGACGCCTCGGCCGACGAAGCAACCCCGGCCGACTCCGACGCCCCGGCCGACGCAGCAACGCCGGCCGGCGCCGACTCGTTGGGCAACCCAGCGGTGCGGCGCCCGGTAAGGAGGCGGCGGCGGCGCATTGTGGTCGGAGTAGTGCTGGCCTTGATCGTGATCTGGGTGGCGGCATCCGCACTGGACGTCTTCCTGGCTGCTCGTCACGTCCGCCAGGGCGCCAATCAGGTTCAGGATGCCCGGAGCGCGCTGTCCGCCGACGGTCTGCTCTCCGGGGCGCCATTGACCCCGCTGCGGGCAGCCGAGGCAAACTTCGCGTCGGCCCACAGCCTCTTGTCCTCTCCCCTGCTGTGGCCCGTGGACGTCCTGCCGGTCCTGGGTCGCCAATTGCGATCGGTGCAGGATCTCTCGACCGCGGCCGGACAGGTCTCCCGGACCGGGATCAAGACGGTAGGGGAGACCAAGGCCCTTCTCAAACTGCCCCACACCGCGGGGCCGGACCGGATCACGACGCTCAGGCGGCTGGCCAATCTGGCTTCCTCGACCCACGCCGCCCTGAGCCATGTCGATCTCGGTCCGTCGAACGCCCTCATCGGACCGTTGGCCACGCAACGGACGAAGTTCTCGAATGACCTCAACCAAGTGCAAACGACGTTGGAGCGCACCGCGGCCTCGGCCAGAGCCGCCGTCTCCATCCTCACCGGACCACAGCAGTACCTCTTGCTGACCGGCAACAACGCCGAGATGCGCTCCGGATCGGGGGCATTCTTGGAAGCCGGCATCGTGACAACCGAAGACGGCAACCTCCACCTCGAGGGTTTGCGCCAGTCGGCGACCCTCACGCTCCCGGTGGGTGCGGTGCACGTGGGAGGCGACCTCGAGGCCCGATGGGGTTTCCAGCTGCCAGGCGTCGACTGGCGCAATCTCGGGCTCACGCCCCAGTTCGACGTCAACGGCGCGCTGGCGGCCCGCATGTGGCAGGCCGACACCGGCCAGCACGTGAACGGTGTCATGGCGTTGGACGTCGCCGGGCTCCAGGAGCTCTTGACGGTCACCGGCCCCGTCACCACGTCCGGCGGCACGGTGGTGTCAGCCGGAAATGTCGATCAGCTGCTCCTGCACGACCAGTACGTCGGAGAGGGGTACAGCACCACAACAAAGCAGGTTGACGCGGCGCGTGTCGACCAGCTGGGGTCATTGGCCAGCGCCGTCATGCAGGCACTCCAAACCAGACCCCTGGACCTCCACGCCATGGTCGACGCCTTGTCGGCCGCCACCGCGGGTAGGCACCTCATGTTGTGGTCGGCCAATCCCTCCACCGAAGCCATCTGGCGCTCGACCGGGGTATCCGGCCAATTGACGGCCGACTCCCTGGACGCGGACGTCATCAACCGCGGCGGCAACAAGCTCGATCAGTACCTCACGGTGCACTCCGCCCTCCACTTGGTCACGCACGGGGGACAGACCGCGGCCACCCTCACCGTGACGCTCGCCAATCACACCCCGCCCGGGCAATCACCCTTCATCGCCGGTCCCTACCCCGGCCTCGGCACCACCTACGGGGAGTACGTGGGCATCGTCACCGCGAACCTGCCCAACGACGTCCGTGACCTTGCACTGGTGCCCGGGGAATCAGCCGTGGTCGACGGAGAGGAAGGAAACACGTTGCTGGTCGGTGTCAATGTCGACCTCCTTGCGGGCGCTACAAAGCAGGTCGTCTTCCACTTCTCGTTCCCCCAGGCGCACGGTGCTCTCACCGTGATTCCCAGCGCGCGCATCCCTTCCGTGGCATGGAATGTCGACGGAACGTCATTCTTCGACAAGTCGCCGCACCTCGTCACGTGGTGACTGGGCACCTCCGATTGAGGTAAAAGTGCAGGTCACGAAAGGGACCTTTGACCCTAGCCCCAGCTCCTCGCAGACGTAACAAGGGACAGAGTGGACTGGTGATCAGCTTCGGATAATTTGAAGCTGATCACATGCTGGGAGATAGAGTTACACGAGCTGTTCGAGGGTGGCCTATCCGGTTCGCACCGGGGACTAGCCTCCACCGAGGACTCAGGACCCGACCTCCCGAGGGGAACGAATGATGAACTTGCGTAAAGGGCTGCAGAGCAAGGCCAAGAAGGTGGCCTTCGGAGTTGGAATGGGCGCCCTCTTGTCGATTCCGGTCGCGACCATGGTCACAAGCACCGCGGGAGCTACCGGCACAAGCACGTGCTACCCCAGTTGCACCGCCCCGAGCACCGGCCTCCCCACGACGAGTGGCAGCGGGTCGGCAGCCGCCGTCACGACATCGGCTTCGGCTGCTTCGTCGACCGGCGGTCTGGCCTTTACGGGAGCAGACCTGAGCGAGCTCGTCGCCATCAGCGTCGGCGCCCTTGGTGCGGGAACCGTGCTAGTGCGGTACAGCCGTCGTCAAGCCGAATAGGTCTCGCGGCGGCGCCACCCGGGACCACACGGCTTGGACGAAGTTATCTAAACCCACGACCGGGATAACGTCCTCAATCGCGAATTGAGCACGAGAGGCCTCGAACACCCGGGTCAGACCGGATGCTTTCCCGACTGGTTCAGGCGGGAATCGCGCTGACGCGAAAGCGCCCATCCCACAAATTAATGGGGATCGGGCGCTTTACTTCAGTTGTAATCTCAGAGATGAACTGCAACCGGGGAATGGCATTCAGAGGAACTTTCGAGTCCCAATCCCTGCAACGCTCAAACCTCGAGCTGCTTGCCTTTGCTTCTTACCTGAGCCTTCCGGTCAACTGCCCCGGAAAATCCCCTGCAATCCGCTCTTGAGATAAGCCATCTTGTCCAATGGTCCTGGCCACCTCCTTCTGGATCTCCCTGGATCCTCCAATTGGATTCTACGTGAGAGGGGTCGGTTCGATCAGGGCCAAAAGTCCCGATTCGGTTCGGGACAAACGGCTCTGCCGCCACGAGCTGCGCCTGGGTTCATGTATGGCCGGTGTCCGGTTCGTGCGACTGTGGGGCACACTTGTTCGGGTCCCGCTCTGAACAAGCCGAATGCACTTCGCCATGCTGCGTGTTGCCACCATGGGAGGAGGGCTTTGGTCGAGTTGGAGGGTGTTCCTGCCCTGGTGGGAACCGATCAGGCCGGACCGACATCGCCCCGGTTCAATCGGTGATTCGAGTATTTGCACCCCACACCTTCGGTTTCCGTCAGCCCGAGCACCTGATCGCCCTCGCTCTCCTCGATCGCGTTGGCTACTGCCCGCCCCTACCTGGCCGGGGCCACTCTTTAACGCCGGCGCTTGCGGCGCTTGGCTGAGGGGGCCTTGGGTCTGGTGCTCGGCGGCGATGGATCTCAGCCCTCGTCCTCGCGCAACCACCGTCGCAGCACCTCTTTGACCTGCATCACCGATACGTCCCTGAATGCCATGGGGCACGCCTTCCCTTGCGGATAGAGGTGTCCAGCCGAGTTGGTTTACGGCTGGCGGTGGTGGATCCAGGGGTGGTCCCATGACGGTGGCGGAACTACCCGTCAAGTGGTCCCATGAGCGTGGCGGCTGACACTCAAAAAGGACGATATCGAAGAGGGTGTCCGACCCGGCCTGACCGATGCCGATGCCAAAGAGCTGCGTGAGTACAAGAATCGCGTGCGCCTCTTGGAACAAGAAAACGAGATCTTGCGCCGGGCCGCCATCTATCTCGGACGTGGCCTCAACCCAAAATGATGTACCCGCTGGTCACGGACTCAGCCGATGAGGGCATCCCCATCGCCGTGACCTGTCGGGTGCTCGGTTTCTCCAAGTAGGGCTATTTCAAGTGGCGGGCCAAGATCTGCGATCGGGATCTCTCCGACGCCTACCTGATCAACGCTGCTTTCGATGCCCATGGCGATGACCCGGGTTTTCACTACCGCTTCATCTCCGACGAGCTCGAAGCGGCCGGGTATGTGCCTCAGAGAACCGGGTGCAGCGACTGTGCTCCCTGCAGCGCATCTGGTCGGTCCATTCCAAGAAGCGGGGGCTCAACCGCAAACCCCCGGTCCACGACGACCTGGTCCAGCGGGACTTCACGGCCAGCAAGATCAACGAGCTGTGGCACACGGACATCTCCGAGCACCCGACCGGCGAAAGCAAGCTCTACCTCTGCGCCGTCAAGGACGTCTTCTCCAATCGGATCGTCGGTTATTCCATGGATGCGCAGATGCCGGCTGCACTGGCTGTCGGCGCCCTGAAGAATGCTCTGGTGACCCGAGCGGTGGCCGCGACGATTGTGCATAGCGACAGGGGGTCCCAGTTTCGTTCCCGGGCCTTCGTCCGTGCACTGGGTCAAGCCGCGCTTCGGGGATCGATGGGGAGAGTCGGGACGTGTGCCGACAATGCGGCCATGGAATCATTTTTTGCCCTGCTGCAGAAGAACGTGCTCAATTCTCAGCGATGGAGGACCCGCGAGGAACTGCGTCTCGCCATCGCCACCTGGATCCAGCGCACCTACAACCGCCGTCGTCGTCAGCGTGGACTTGGGAGACTCACGCCCGTCGAATCTGAGACTATCTACAGCGTCGCAAAAGCGGCCTGAGACACCAGACCAGCGGAGTCAATCAAAAGCCCCCAATCAAAAGCTGGGCAGTCCCAATGCCACCAAACGGCCGAACTTGATTGCGTAGCGGTTGCAAATCGGTTGAATCACACAGCAATGTCATCAGAGGCGTTGACTTGAGACGGCAAAGAAGTCATTGTGACCCTTGAACCAGACGAAAAGGCAAACCTTTCGCAAGAGGGGGACGCAAAGTCACGGGACTCTCTGAGTTAGCCGGGCCGCCGAAATAGCCGTTTGATGCTTTTAGCTATTTTCCCAGCGACCCCCTTCTCGGGGCCGAAGGGAAAAATGAGAAAGGTCTACGGATTTCGAGAGTCTAAGCGGACGCGTGTTTGGAGGCGCCTCGCGATCATACTTGCGACTTCTGGCATGTGTGTAGCGGCTCTCACTTCCGGAGGCATTGCCTTGGCCACTGGATCTGGTGGAGTGGCCCCATCGGCAGAGTACAACGGACCAACGTTGCCTTCTCCGGCCTTTGTCAACGCTATAACGCCCGGAGGTTCTGGCAAGATAACGTTCTATCGCTATTGGCCTGGGAGTTCTGGTACGGATGCGCGTTGGTACATCATGCAAAACTCAGGAAGTACAACGAGTACCACCTTCTTCGTCTATGACGCACAAAACAACGATCTTCTCAACAACTTCACGATTTCCCTCCCAACCGCGCTGCAGGGCGTAAGTATTGTCAATTCATTTGCCGTAGATCCAGCAGGCAATGTGTATGTCGGGACGCATGCGTTTGCTGGAGGAAGCGTGTCACAGTGGCTGTGGACGCCTGGTCATACGTCCGCAGTCGCAGGCTGGTCAGCGTTTACCCCAGGACTCCTTGTCGGTGGTGTCTACGGATATACCGATAGCAATGGCGTGTATCGCGTTGCGGCCGTCACGGGAAATCCCGCCGCAAGCAATACCCACACTGAGGCATATTCCGATACCTATAACGCCGCTACCGGGTTAGTTATGGGCACGAACAACCTCATCGGCACTGATATTCAAAGTGCAGATGCTCATAACGGGGATCTAGTTGCTGTTGATACGAATGGGAGCGATCCGACCGATAATTCGATTGCCATTTGGAATGCGACTGGCACTACTGAGACCCTTTACGTGAGCGCAGGCCCTAGTCCAGCGTCAAGTTGGAGCGCGAAGCCATCTGGAGCAAATGAACTTTCCAACGGCAATATCATCATGACCTCGTTTGCCACTCGAGAAGTGGCTGTCTTCTCTCCTGCAGGGGCATTGCTTGGAACCATTGGTGCAGACCACGGAGCTGGAGAACCACTAGACACAATTGACGACGCAATGCCCGTCGAAGTTGAGAACAACAACATTTACTACGTTGCAGAGAATCCATTCAGCACGCCAAACAAGCTCACATACTTCGCGACCGCGACTGCGACTGCATACCTCGCCGCATCTCAAGGTGCGCCAGTTCATCTTGGCCTTGGAGCGGGACTGACGAGTACCGCTGTCGACAATTATTTCCCCTCAGGGTCGACCCCAAGTGTCGATCTGCAGTTCAATCAATGGTGGCAGGCCGTAAGTGGTGATTTTACGGGGCGGTATACCGTGCTCAATATCGATCAGGTGCTCAACAACAATCCCGGCATCGCGCAGTCATTCAGTATTCCGTCCTCGGTTTCAGATTACTCTGACCAATCCGTCAATGTACCGTTGCAACTTCCAACAGCCACGCCTGGCGTGTATCAAGTGAATGCCGAACTTCTTCAGGGAGGAGTTGTAGTCGGAGCAGATAGCCTGGTGTACACCGTCGGAGCCGCTGATGACACCTTTAATCCAGCAAGTATTCCCACGGGCACGGACGCGTCAGGCGTCTATCTTGCACATGAGTTCGGGCAGAAATTGTATCGATCGAGCTACACCATTGACTCGTGCTATCCCGGCGTCACGACGCCCACTCCAGCAACACCACTCACCTGTCCATCAGCCATGGTCGCTGACGTTGCTTCAGCAGCGTCTTTGGCCGCAGAAGATGGAGTGACATATGAAATCCAACTCGGTACCGGCACGGCGTTTGACCAAAGTGCGGTATCCACGAGTGGTGTCTTGCAACATCTTGTCAAGCAAATGGTCACAGAATTTCCTGAAGTGACGTATTGGGAATGTTGGAATGAGCCCGACAACAATACATTCAGTTCGGCAAGTCAATATGTAATAGAAGCACTGGAGCCGTGCTACAGCGCAGTGAAAAGTGTCTCGCAAGCAGACAAAGTCATCGGGATTTCCAATGATGGGCACAGTGTCGCGAATTACGAAAACTATGTGAGGGCAGGTGCGTTGAACTACCTCGACATCGTCGCGGTTCATCCTTATACGGGCTTTAATCAATCTTGGGCAAAGCAGGGCATGGTGATCCCTTCGATCTATGATTCCTTCGAGGCCGGCAAAATGGAGGCGTTGCAGAACTACCTCACGTCCGCCGGCTACAACGGACCGCTGTTCGACACGGAAAGTGGTTTTTGGAATGGCACTCCAGCTGAGCCATCCACCTATTACGAGCAAGGAGATGCGCTCGTAACCAAGTATATTCTTGAAGAGTCAATCGGGATGGATTGGGCCAACAACTTCTATGATGATGGTGGATACACGGTCAACGGGTTGTACTGGGGACTCCTGGGCGGTGCGGATAACATCCTAAATCCAGGGGGCTTGGCAGTCATGAACTTTGCTGCAACCTTGGGTGGAAGATCATTTCTATACTGGATTGCAACAGGTGTACCGCATACCTACGCTGCACTCTATGGGCCATCCGCAACAGGCTCCAACGATGTGGTTGCCCTCTGGGCAGACGATGTGAATGTGAATGTTGTGCCAATGCTTTCAAGCGGAGCAACGATGCAAGTTGCCTCCGAGTACGGGGCGCCATCAGCCTTGGCAAATGGCAGCTTTCTAGAGTTGACCAGCCAAGTCAACTACATCAGCGTTCCGGCGGGACAAACATTGGCGTTTGAAATCCTCCGCCACCAATCAAGGCGTCCGCTTCCCACGGCCATGATTAAGCACCCAGTTTTGGCCAGCTGACGCCCGCACGGGTGGCCACTTGAGTCCCGGTCTCTCGCCAGGGTGTCATTCATGATCCCACGCAGCCAGTAGGTCTGATCGGGATGGCATCGATTGTGTACCGAGTGCCCGACGCGAAGGCATCGCAGCACCGGACACTTTGTCCTACGCCAAGAAGTCGTCGCTTTCTTCGTCAACTTCTCCCCGGCGATCAGTGGCGACGCCCGAAAGGCGATTGAAAGGGAGATTCGCTCCTGGCGGATCAACCGGCGCAGTGACCTGTCTCTCTCGGACCTGGCACGAATGGTCAATCCGATCGTGCAAGGGTGGATCAACTATTACGGGCGCTTCTACAAGTCCATGTTGTATGCGGTTCTCAGACGCATCAACGACTACCTCGTGCGTTGGGCCATGCGGAAGTACAAAGGGCTGCACCGGCACAGTTGGTCCGGCCATGCTCACCCGATCGACGCTCCACCGTGCAGCGGCCAGATTGACGGGAGACATGCTACTCTATGAGCATGTTGGATCGAAGGCTTCAGGTCCTCATAGATGAGGATCGCTGGGAGCGGCTGGAAAGGATATCGAAGCGACGCAAGGTGACTGTCAGCACGCTGGTCCGCGAAGCTATCGACGCTTCATTGGGAAACGACATTGATCAACGCCGGGACGCGCTGCGGAGCGTTCTTGCCGCCGAGCCGATGCATGTGCCCGCGCCGGGGGACCTTCGCGGAGAGCTGGACGAGATGAGGGCGGGAAAGCTCGGTTGATAGTGGTTGACACGACGGTGCTGGTGTACGCCGTCGGTGACAATCATTCTCTGCGAGATTCGTGCCGTTCGTTGATCGATCTTGTTGCCGAAGGCCGTGTGAGAGCAACGACGACGGTGGAAGTGGTGCAGGAATTTGCCCACGTTCGCTCGCGACGACGGCCACGTGACGATGCCGTGAGGAATGCCCGTTCCTATGCCGTGGGGTTGAGCCCGCTGATCTCGCCAGATAGTGAAGATCTGATGGAAGGTCTCACGCTGTATGAAGCGTCGCCCCGAATTGGGGCCTTTGATGCGGTCCTGGCCGCGGCCGCCAAAAGGCGCGGGTGGGCTTTGGTGTCGACTGACGATGGCTTTTCGGAGATCAGTGGGTTGGTACACCTCAATCCTGCCCTACCCGAGTTTCTCCAAATGGTGATCCGGTCCGGCTGACCCACGGCAAAAGAGCGTGGCATTGGCCGGTCCGATCGAGCGGGATCTCGATGCAATGCGCTTTCAATCAATAGCCATCTCGGTCCTCGTCGTTGAGTGCGCGATTGCACGTCGATCAACTCACCCCGATGACCTCAAGTCCCTGGATTCCTGCGAAATCTTCCTCGTTCGCCGTGAACACGGGCAAACCTCTTGCCATTGCCGTAGCGGCAATCATCGCGTCAAAGGAGCGCGCCCTGCCCTTGCGGCCACTCTTTCGAAGTTCAGCCGCGACTTGTCCAAACGCCCGCGCCGCTGACGCATCGAACGGAAGTGGATCAAAACTGGCCTCGGTCACCTGGAGCCTGGCTTGACGAACCATTCGTTCCCTCTCGTCGTCAGCAACGAGAGGACCGACCGACAGCTCGGCCAGGGTGACGGCAGTAATTAGTGGTTCTTCGGGTAGGTCGATGCCCTCGTCCAATTGACCGAGCAGGATCACTACCGACGTGTCGAGTACGCCTTTGCCGGGCCGCATCAGATGCTCGAATCGAGCACTTCGTCGATGTCCCTGCGGAGTGCCGCGGGGTCCATCGGGGGTAGGTCCCGGAATCGGGACAGGATCACCGGGAGGGTGAATCGGGGGTTCTCCAGCGGGCGGAGCTCGGCAACGCCACGACCGTCACGAGTAATACAGACGGTCTCGCCGTGTTCGACGCGCTTGACAACCTCCCCCCCGTGGTTGCGGAGATCTCGGATCGAAACATTGTCCATGCACTGAGTGTATCACCCGTGATACAGCCAGAGCCCCACCCCGAAGCCTTTCAAGGCCACGTCAGGGCACGGAGTTCGACCTGTCGTGTGAGGTCCGCACATCACCACCGCTCGCCGTCAGGCCGCCAGCGACTGCGGTCCCATAGCCTCCTGGTCGGCAAACTGGGTGTTGTAGAGCTCGGCGTAGAGGCCATGTTGGGCCAGGAGGCTGGCGTGGGTACCTCGCTCGACCACTCGGCCGTCGTCTATCACCAGGATCTGGTCCGCCTCGCGAACGGTGGACAGCCGCTGTGCGATGACCAGTGACGTGCGAACGCTCAGGGTTTCACGCAGTGCCCGCTGGACGGCGGCTTCCGACTCGGAGTCGAGGTGCGCGGTCGCCTCGTCGAGCACCACGATGTCGGGTGCCTTGAGCATGAGGCGAGCCAACGCGACCCGTTGCTTTCCCCTCCGGAGAGCCGGTAACCCCGTTCCCCGATGACGGTGTCCAATCCGTCGGGAAGCTCAGAGACCAGGTGGCCGATCTGGGCCTGTGCCAGGGCAGCGAGGACCTCTTCCTCGGTGGCCTCCGGGCGCGCGTAGATCAAATGGCTCGCAGTATGTCATGGAACATATAGGGGTCCTTGGGGCTCGAACGGTCCACTATTCGCCGGGACCGTCTCCGGTCTGCGGTGGGAATAGGGTCGGCGTGCCTGGCGCTGTTGACTGGCCGAGCTTGGCGTGCCGACCCATGGAAGGCCAGTCGGCGTCTCCCACCTCTCCGGGGAGGACTTTCACCGGATTCGTGTTTCCGCCCATGTCGCCGTTGCCATTCATGGTCGCAGTTATTGGGGTACCGCGCATCTTCCCACCGGTCTTCACCTCCACCTTGTCCGAGGACTTCTCGCCGTAGCCGTAGTTGTAGTACGCGTACGAGTCTGCCACGGTCGCTCGGTTCAGCACGGTGCCGACGATCGGAGCATTGATCTGTCTAAGCATCTCAACGGATCGGACGGTGTCTCGACGTCTGTCCATCCCGGCGGACACCACGAGCAGGATGGCGTCGGCATTGGTCGACAGGACCGCGGCATCAGTCACCGGCAGAATCGGTGCGCTGTCCACTACGACGATGTCTGCGTAGGCGCTGAGGCGCCTGAACACCTCGTGGGTCTTGGCGCTCGACAGGAGCTCCGACGGGTTCGGTGGAACCGGTCCCGTCGGAAGCACCTGGAGCCGAGACTGGTTGGGGACCCGAAGGAGCGCGTCCTCCAGCTCCGCCTCTCCCAGCAGGACTGAGGTGAACCCGATGTCGTTCGGCAGTCCGAAGAACTCGTGAATTCGAGGCCGACGCAGGTCACAGCCGACCAATACGACCCGCTGGCCTGCCTCGGCCATGATCCAGGCCAGATTGGCCGAGGTCGTGGTCTTTCCGTCGCCGGCAGAAGGGCTGGTGATCTGCAGGACCTTGGTGGGACTGTCCAACGCCATGAACTGTATGGAGGTTCGCAGGCCTCGGTAGGCCTCGGTCGGTGGCGATTTCGGGTGCGTTCTGGCAACGAGGTATGGCCGTTTGCGATCGCGCCAATCTTCGATCACGGGAATGAGGCCGAGCACGGGGATTCCGGGCAAGAGCTGCTCGAGCTGATCCTTGCCTCGGACTCTGTCGTCGAGGTTGTCGCGGAGGAGGGCGAACCCGAGGCCCAGCAAGAGTCCGGCAGCGGCACCGATAAGGATGTCCGTGGTCCTCTTGGGGGAGGAGGGCTTCTCGCTGACGGTTGCCGGTTGGACGATCTGCCCGCTTGCCGAGTTCTGCGATGTAGCCGCCTGCATGGCATTGAGTTGTTGTTGCAGTACTGCCTGCTGGGAATAAAGCCCGGTCAGCTGCCCAGCGATGGTGTTGGCGGCGCTCGATCCGACCTTGATGCCATTCAGCTGGTTCGTGAGTGCAGTGATGGAATCGTTTATCGTGGTGAGTTGCTTTTGGAGTGAGGACTCCGCGGCGACCTGCGAACTGAGATACTGGCTATTGGTCACGTTGATGTAGGCCTTGGCGTATGCATTGGCCGCCTTGGCGGCGAGAGCGGCGTTTGGCGAAGTGACAGAGATCGACGCGACCGAGGTCGTCCCGATCTCAACGACCGTCGCAATTGGAGCCGCCCGACCGAGGAGCTTCGCCGCCTCGGCTTTCACTGGGCTGCTCTGAATGAGTTGAATGTCTGTGGCTAACTGGCCCGAAGTGAGCTCGCTACTCGGGTTGGATGATCCGGATCCCGTGCTCGAGTTCTGGGCCAGGAAGAGGAGCTGCGTGGTGCTCGTGTACCGAGGGGTCTGAAGAACAACGATTCCGACTGCAGCGGCGACCCCCACTACTAAGGTCAGGAGGACGACGTACTTACGACGCCGGAGGATCCCCCAAAAGTCCAGCAGGCTTGTCTCTTGTCGACTCTCAGGATTTGGGGCCCACTCGGACATTTTGCAACATTACGCTAGATCCCCGGTATTCTTGACGCTAGCCGTTCAAGACCCTCCGGTAAACGTCGATGAGTGATCTGGCATGCCGATCAACCGTGTATTCAGCCTGGTACCTGGACCGGAGAGCGCGACCATAGGCTTGGCGTACAACTGGGTCGAGTGCCAGGCGCCGAAGTGCTGCTCCTCCGGCCTCGGTGTCAGTGGGGTCGTAGAGAAAGTCGGAGGTGACGGGCCCAACGGTCTCGAGGTGGCCACCACCTCGGGCGGCGACGACGGGCAGGGCGGTAGCCATCGCCTCCACGACGCTAAGCCCGAATGGTTCCCGGTCCGCGGTGGCCAGCAGAATGCTTGCCGCCTGCATCCGCGCTGGTAAGTCATCGACGAACCCGAGGAACCGGACAGACTGGTCGACACCCAGGCGAATCGTCTCGTGGCGCAGCGCCAGGTCGTCGCGGCCTTTACCCGCGAGGTGTAGTTCCCAGCCCTGTTCGGCTAGACCACTTGCTGCCCAGACAGTGATGGCGCTGAGAGTCCGCTTCTCCGGTTCGAACCGCTGGGCGACGAGCACCACCGGCTGTCGACCGTCAGACCGCTCCGGTTGGCCGTTTAGAGTAGGCGTGGGCACGCCAGGTGGCACAACAAAGCAATCTTGTTTGGTGGTCAGGGCGACGTAGCTACTGATGGCAATCTGCGCATCGAAGACGTGAGGTAGGACCCGAAAAAGTCGGCGTCGCACCATTGTGCTCCCGCGGGTACGAGCGAAGTGGAGCGTTGTGACTACTGGTCTCCGTAGTAGCGGCTTGGTTATGCCAGCGGCTAGCTCCGCTTCGGTCATGTGGACGTGGACGAGATCCGGCTGTCTCCGCCGAATTGCCAAGCTGGTGAGCACCCGGACCACGCTCCGCCCACTGGAAGCAGGGAGATACCGGACTCCCGATGGATTGAGCGTCGAACTCATGGCAGCGGGGTCGCCGCCGATTACAGTGACGCCATGGCCAAACATTGAAAGCGCGTTGGCGGTATAGGCGATGTAGTGCTCTACGCCCGTAAAGGCGTCAGAACAGACTACATGGAGTATTTCTAATCGCTTCGTAGAAGTCATGTCACCATATCTCCGAAGTTCCTTTGAGAATACGCCGCAAGGAGCGCGACCGAGCGAGTCAAGCGTCGGTTCCATGGGCGATCGACGCGTGTGTCGTCACGAGGAGTAGCAAGACGGCGACCCTCCAGGTTCGGGCCGAGAGCGTGATCGGCCAGTGGTGCTCCGCAGCTCTTACCCGGTCGATGTCTGTCGTCGTGAGCACGCCGTGGCCGAATCGGCAAGCCATGTAGACGCTCAGCACACTGATCCACATGACACCGAGAGCAACCCCCACCCCCGCGTGCTCAGTCGCGATACCAGAAATGACAAGAACGGCGATCATGACTAGCACGCGGATGAGCTGAGATCGGAGGGCCATTTTGGCACCCGGTGGGATTCGGGTCATGAGAGACACGCTCAAGCCGAATGCCAAGCCTCCTACCAATGAGGCGGCAGCCGCACCGAAAAGGCCATAGTGGGGGATGAGGAGTATTGAGAGCCCAGCGTCGAAGAGGGCGCCAAGTAGGGCTGGAATAGCGATTGCCGCACGCTGTGTCTCCACCGCTGCCACATAAGCCAATGGATATACAAAAGTCTGGAGAAGGCTCGCACCGAGCGTGATGACCGTGGCGACCCGGACGGAGCCAGCGTGGGATCCGAGCACGATCGGGCCGATGACGACGGCCACCGGGCCGAGTAGCGCCGTAGTTAACAGAACGAGCAGCGACGAGAAGCGCAGAGCGGCCGAATAGGCTCTGGTGATGCCGTCGCTGTCGCGGATCGAGGCCGAGCCGAGACTTGGAAGGAGAGCTCCGTATAAGGCATCGGTGAGGAGCGTCGCACGGGCGGACAATGTCGTCGCTATAGCGAAGAATCCCAATGCAATCGCCTGGTGATCGTAGTGCAGGATGATCGTCTCACTCTGTCCAAAGATGATTATCTGGCAGGTAACGGAAATATAGAATGCGAGTATTGTTCGAAACTCCGGCCGTGATTGGCGTGGTTGAACCTTTCTACGAGCATGTGTAATTAGTCGCCATGGAGCGAACACCGCGGCCACAGCTGCAGTGACCAGCTGACTTGCGAAGAACGCGCCCACAGTGAGAGCAGGATCATGGGTAGTGATGGCGACCCATGACGTCGCAATGCTCTGCGTCAGCGAGAAGGCCACCGAGCTGGCTGTTAATATTCGGTACCTACGTCGAGCTACGAGTGATATAGACAAGCCAGCGCATAAGGCTTGCAGCATGATTCCAAGTCCCACGAGGAGTCCCGCGACGGGTTCATTATGGAAGACGACCGCTGCAGTTGCACCAATAACGATCGCCCTACAGAGGCCGATGATGAGGAGGCGTCGTATCTCGACGACTACGGCAGCCATATCCCCAAGTGCTTCGGCTCGCACGAGCACACTGAGACCACGTGAATTGAATCCAAGGTCGGAGAGACCTAGCACCAGAGCGATCAGAATACCGAAGAACGTATATCGCCCATAAATTGCTGGTCCAAGTGCACGGACGATGATAATGGTCGACGCAGCGGAGGTAAGGGCGTTTATCGCAGTCGCTATTGCCGTCCGAAGAGAGTTGCCGATGGTTTCGGAGCTGAGCGATCTCTCTCGGGACGGCTCAGCCATCGGAGCGTGTTTTGATTGCGCGGGCGGGAATATCGACGGCGACAACACCAGGCAGGAGATCCGAGTTCACGGCAGTATTCGCGCCGACGATTGCTCCGCCTCCGATGCTGACACCCCTCAATACGGGCAGCTTTGCGCCAAGCCATACGTCATTTCGGATACGGATTGTTGCTACGTCCTGTCCTTGCAATCTCCTCGGTGCGGGAAGAAGAATGATCATGGTCCCGAATAGACGAGCTCTGCGATCAGAGTGTCGTGTTCGACAATGACGCTCGAGCGAACCGCAATGGTGCAATGGTCACCGACGATGGTATCGGAACCGATGTCGATGATTCCGCTGGCCTCAAGTGTAAGACCCCGGTCGATTGAGCACCGAGGTCCGAAGCGCACATGAGCTCGGGGCGTCATCGTGAGGCGAAAGTCCAGGCCGACATCACAGCCTGCCCCGAAGCTAGCGTGAAGGTGCCTAAGACGGATCACGGACAAGGAAAGGCTTGGCGGGCGGCCGCACCCTTCAGAGCGTCTTGTAGGAGGCGTTTTCATGGAGAAGGACAAGAAACTAGTCGTGGAATTGCATCGCCGTTGTTACGTCTCCAAAAGCTAAGCCAGAGTAGTGGGTGCAAATCCCACCCGTCCACTTCGACGTTGTCCCCCAGTCTGTTGAAGTAAGGCGGTGGTCCCCCGCCTGAGACCTGCCAGATGGTAGGGATCGGGCACGACCAAGTAACCCTGAAAGGAAGGGGACCACCGTGAAGAAGAAAGTAGCTGTTGTGAACGTCGCTGACGCGGAGGAGGCAGCCCGATTGGCTGACCTGCCGCTCGAGGCGACAGTGGTCCTGGCCGAAGTGGCCGGGGCGATCAAAGACGGATTGTTGGCGTTCGCGTCGGCGACCGGGTTCGTCGTGATGCACCAGATGATGGCGGCCGAGCTGACCGAGATGATCGGCGAAAAGCACGCCAAGATCGGCGCGGCAGAACGCTCGGGGAAACTGGCACGGAACCACCAATGGCTCCGTCGTGCTCGGTGGACGTCGGGTGAGCACCGAGCGCCCAAGGGGCCGGACCACCGCAGGCGCCGAGATCGAGCTCGACACCTGGAAGGCCTTCAGCTCAGCTGACCTGCTCAACTCCCTCGTCGTCGAACGCATGCTGGCCGGGGTGGCCACCCGGCGCCACGTCGACGTGGCCGAACCCGTCGGCAAAGAGCTCGAGGCACGGGCGACGTCCATGTCGAAGTCAGCCGTCTCCCGGCGCTTCGTGGCGGCGACGACCAAGGCGATGGGCGAACTAATGGCCCGCAGCTTGGCCGACCTCGATGTCGCCGTGCTCATGATCGACGGGCTCGACGTGGCCGGTTCGTGCGTCGTCGTGTGCCTGGTCATCACCACCGACGGGACCAAGGTGCCGGTCGGGCTGTGGCTCGGCGACACCGAGAACAAGACGGTGGTCACCGCCCTGTTGGCCGACCTCGTCAGCCGGGGCCTCGACACCGAGTCCGGCGTGCTGTGCGTCATCGACGGCGCCAAGGCGCTGGCCGCCGGCATCAAGAAGGTGTTCGGCGATGCCGCGTGTGTGCAGAGGTGTGTCCTGCATTATGTGGAACGCCGGATTATGTGGACTGCCGAAGGAACGACCTGGCAGCGGCGGTAGCGGTGCGCGGCATGAATCTGTTCACATAATCACAGCGCTTCGAGGAAGGCGAGGAGTTCGTCGGGCGGCCGATAACGGCCGGGCGCGGTGCCGATCGGTGTGGTGCGTGCGAGCGCCCTCTCTTTCAATGTGAGGTCGGCGTGGACGTACATCTGCGTCGTCTCGACGCCCTCGTGCCCGAGCCAAAGCGCTATCACCGAGGTGTCGACGCCCGCGTGTAGGAGCCGCATGGCGCAGGTTATCTGTAGTCAATTGG
>PMLV01000235.1 GCA_003160635.1 Acidimicrobiaceae bacterium
CCCCTGCGGGAAGGCCGGTCGCCAGCTCGGTTATGGCCTCATGGCCCGAGGGCACCGTCAACGGGCGGCTGCACCGGCCGCCCACCACAGACACCGTGCTCGCAGAGCCGCTGACGCTGAACTGGAAGGTTGAGCCGGTCATGCCGTTGGCCCCGGACTTACAGATCTCCAGGGCCCCTTCGGCTTTAGAGGCGCTCGTGGCCGTAGTGGTATTGGTGCTCGCCGTTGCGGCCGAGGCCACTAGCGGCAAGGTCCCCACAACCAGTGTAAGAGCCGCCAGAGCACCCAATCGGAGGACAACTTGAGCGATCTGGAGGCACTTCGCGCAGGTCACGGTAGGACCGTGCAAACAAATCCCGCGCGGGCCCTTAGTTTCTTCAAGTTATAGCCCCTCTCTTTTGTGGCCTCCAGCCCGCGGGTGGTCGAAGAGCACGGAAGCGGCCAGGACCACGATCCCACGCGAGAATTGTCCTTTGTCGCCGGACACCGCTGTGCAGTCGGCGCCCTAGTGCCGTTCCTTCAGGCGGTCGCGCTCAAACCGATGCCGTCAACATATTAGGAGCCACCGAATTTCCACTCTGGAACCCGCATTTTTGTACTCCACCGATGGCCACGGTAATTGCGCCACTCACACTTCGTGCCCCATCATTGCGGATTTGATCCCGGATGTCTTTGGGCCAAAAGTCCCGAAATTAGGTCAAGCAGCACTTCACGAGCCCGTGTGAGCTTCCCCCCGCCAGCCGGACACATGGTTATGCGGCCTGCAGCTCTTGCAGACGGTACTTGAGTTCCCATTCGATCGGTGGCAAATAGCCCAGGGTCGAATGGAGCCTCACATTGTTGTAGCGGCGGATCCACGAGTTGATGGCCGCCTTGGCGTCGGCCCTGGTGGTGAACCGGTAGCGGCTGAGAGCTCACCTTTGAGGCTCGATCAGAACGATTCCGCAACGGAATTGTCGAAGCAGGTAGCCACGCGCCCAGCAGACTGGCGAACACCGTACTCCTCGAACAGCTCGGCGAAGCAGGCCCGAGGGATATTGGGCGGATTCAAGGAATCGTCGCACTGCCTCGATCACTGTGGAAGATGACGCCCCTGACGTCGTCGCCGCATTGTTCGACGGCCATGGTGAGAGCGTCGGCCACCAGCGCGGTCGCCATGTGCTCGTCCATCGACCACCCGAGCACTACATCGGAACCGGTGAGGGTTGGCTCTACCTCTCGAGCGTGCTGGATCTCGGCAGGCGCCGTCATAAGTGCCATGTTGGCTCATCTCTATCAGAGTCCAACTCAATCGGGTGCGCGCCAAACCCCAGCGGTCCACGTGCGAAGCGGAGAACGTTTTCTTCCGCCCGAAGGCCGCCGCGGAGTCATTCGACGACCGAGGCTTGTTCGGCCGTGACCCGCTTCGCCTTCTGTCGCCCAGTGGTCGATGCGGTCGGAACCTCGAACTCACCACGGCCATGGAGCGGTCTCGTAACCTCGCGGGCGACCCATGTCTTCAACTCACTCGGGATGAAGTCCCAACCTGCGCCCGAAAGCGACAGCCTCGACCGTGCTATGAACATCGAGTTTGGACATGACATTACGGATGTGGGTGCGCACCGTCTCTGGTGAGCAGTACAGGTGCGCCGCTATAGCCCGGCGATCAAGCCCGCTGACTAGGAGCGCCAGGACCTCCTGTTCGCGCCGAGTAAGTTTCTGAAGTGGTCGCTCACGCGAACCCGACGGCGACGGCGACGGCGACGGCGACGGCGACCTGCCCACTAGAGCGCGAAGCAAACCAGCGGGTAGCCACCCCACGCCCCGCTGCGCCGCATCTACGGCATCGATCAGGTCATGGGCCGAGCCCGCCATCGAAACGAACCCGATAGCCCCGGCCTGGACGGCTTGCTTGGCGATTGCAGGGTCGACGTTGTCGGTCAGGATGACTACGGCTGGTGGGTCCGACAGGTGACGGATATCTGAAATCAGGGCAATGGGCGGGATGTTGCGTGACTCGATCACGATCAGAACAACATTGGGACGGCAGTCGGTGATGGCATCTTGGAACTTACTGGGGTCGATGACCAAGTCGATGGATTCGATGTCAAGATGTTGTCGTAGTAGCAACTCGAGGCCCTGCCCAAGGATTCGACAGTCGTCGATAATTAGGATTCTGACGGGTAACGCAGCGGCCAGGGTTATCGGCACCTGTCCGGACTCGCAGGGATTGTCATTGAAGTGTCCCCCGGGCCAGGGCTCCTCGAAGGGCACTCTCTCGAGAAGCCCTAGGCGAACGGCGTTCGCCACAGCCTCGACTCGAGTATGAGCCCCGAGCTTGAGGAGCACCGACGAGACATGCGTGCGAACAGTGCTGACCTGTACTCCCATCGACAGGGCGAGGCCAGGTGTAGATTCGCCGGCCGCCAGTCGTCGCAGGATTTCAAGCTCACGCGGCGAAAGGGACCATCTTAATTGGGGATGGTAACGAGCGGGCATCGACGCCCGCCGTGAGGGTTGGAGTGTCAATGTTCAGCGCCTTGAGAAGAACGGGCCACTCTGAGATTGTTCAGAAAGGAACCGAGCACCGTCGCCAAGTCGGCCCGCGGCCGATGGGGTTACTGTGGTCAGGCGCCACCGAAGATCCAACCCTGGAACGTGCAATTTTAACCCCTCCTACCTATGCTCGCAGCAATGCGCCACTCACACTCCCGGCTATCATCATTGCGGAGTTGACCCCGGATGTCTTTGGGCCAAAAGTCCCGAAAATTAGGTCAAGCAGCACTTTTCCCGAACTTACGCCGCTTCGGCTGAGTAAAAGGATCTGTGACCCGGTCCCGGCCGGCGTCGAACCCCTCGCGCTGGAGCTGCCGCCACACCATCTCGGCCCAAAGGCGCCGTCGTGGTGCTCTAGGACGCCCCTGAAATAAGAGTCTTCTACGGCCTCGCGTTGGACCAGGTCTGGCGATTGATGCGCTCGAGCGCATCGTTGGGTAATACGCACTCGAATACGAGCATTTACCTGGGATAACGCACTCTGGGGCGGAGATAGCCAGGAAACTCGCGC
>PMLV01000002.1:0-322 GCA_003160635.1 Acidimicrobiaceae bacterium
CGAGTTCCGTGAGTTCGTCGAGCAGATTGAGACTGGCATGCAGATCGTTGGCCCAGACGTTTCGGCCGTCCACCACGCCCGCCAGGAGCACCTTGTCCCCGAGGCCACCCGAGGACTGCAGCAGATGGAGGTTCTCCGTGCCTCGGCAAAAGTCGAGGCCCACCGCCTCGACCGGCAGATCATCCACATATTCCATGGCGGATCCCACATGACCGAAGTACGTCGACAGCGCGATCTTCGGCCGATCCGTGTGGTCGCCGAGCCGTTGGTAGACGCGGCACAGAGCAGCCAGTTCGTCGGCACTGCGCTCCTCCACCAGTGC
>PMLV01000002.1:388-5089 GCA_003160635.1 Acidimicrobiaceae bacterium
ATCGGGGACGAACACGGCGTCAGAGCGGAGTTCGGGCACCAGATGGTGGTAGTTGGTATCGAACCACTTGGTCAGGTCGAGGGGGGCGACAGTCTTCCCATCGACTTCGCCTCCTCTCGCCATGGCAAAGTAGCGCTCACGGTTAATCGTCTGGCCGACGGTGGCGAACCGCGCCGGGACCGCACCCACCATGACCGCGGCGTCAAGCACTTGATCGTAGAGAGAGAAGTCGTTTGAGGGNNTCCACATCCGTCACCGTTCCGGCCCAGAAGCCTTCGAGCGCCCATTTGAGGGCGCGGTCGAACCCGATCCGGGGCATTCCGTGCACTGCGGTCCTCATCTGATCTCCCTTGGGATAGTGATATCACAGCAGCGGTCAATGGCCAGAGGAGGGCGATATGCCAAAGGAGAACGCCAGTCTCCCTGACGACCTACGACCCATCCCCACCCACGATGACGTCGCGCAGCACCGTCGCTCCGGAATGCTCGGTGTCCCGCGTTGCGGTAAGAAGGACGAGTCGTCGTACCTTGCTCGCCTCCCGGAGCTGCGATATGACGTCAGCCGCGGGCCGCAGTGCGAGCTCCGCCCGATAGCGTCGGGCGAACTCCGAGAAGCGCTTCGGGTCGTGTCCATACCACTGCCGCAACTCGGTACTGGGCGTGGCGCTCTTGACCCATTCATCGTGATCAACCGCGCCCTTCGATCGGCCACGGGGCCACAGACGGTCGACGAGCACTCGATACTCCTCAGGCTGGCGCCCTGGGTCGTCGTAGACGCGGACAATATCGATGCCGCGCTTCACCACACCCTCTGGTTCCCGATCCATTCGGATGAGGCAATCAGGTCACAGAGCACCAACGAAGGATGCGCGCCCGGTGTTGAGGGTCGCGAGCACCTGGCCATTACCGAACCCGAAATCCAAGCGCCGCGGTCCCCTCTGGATCCATCAACGCCGGGCTCCAGGGCGGGTCCCACACCACGCGCACATCGACGGCAGCCGGGTCCCCCACGGACTCGACAATCGCGGCCCGTGCCATCTCGGGAAGGCTCTCCGACGCCGGACAACCCGGCGTGGTGAGGGTCATCTCGACAACGATGGTCCCCTCTTCCTCTCGCACGTCGTAGACGAGGCCCAGTGACACGACGTCGAGGTAGAGCTCAGGGTCATAGACGGACCGGAGCGCCTTCCATGTCGCGTCAATCGCGCTATCCGGCGGGATCTCGGCCCGGGACGACCCGATCCAGACCGGTCCCGTCATCTCGTCTTCACCACTCATGATTGCCTCCGGAAGGTGACCCGCCAGTCGCCGGCGTCAAGCTCGACCGCGTCGTATGAGTAGCCCTGTGCGCCGAGGACGCCCTCGAGTGGAACCGGTTCGAACGGTGCCAGGACGACGAGTTCCTCGTGTTCGTCGAGGGCCGCGACCGTGGCCATGATCAGGTCGAACGGCTCATCACCTGCGGCGATGAGAGGACGGGCATCGATGGTCGCCACGGTAATCCTCCTCCTCTAGCAACTTACACGGTGGGTATCATTGTTCTATTCTCTACTAGAGTTATAGCATGAACGGTCCCAGAGGTCATCACAGTCACGGAGAAGACGGACATGCCCGGTGAGACACACCTGATCGGTTGCGACATCGACGCCGACACCATCATGGCGTTGCTCCAAGTGCTGCTTGATCTGCCCGAAGAAAACGAACCGGGTGGCACGCCCTCGCCGATCTCGGCATCGACGACTATGGCGCGTTGGACTTGTGGCAAGCGGTGTGTGAGGAGTTCGGCGAACGCAGGCTGGGCCCGGAGATCAACCCTGACCTGCTCGATCCGGCGATGACAGTGGCGGCCGCGGCGGCGATGGCTGCTGAAATAGCCAGCGGAGGCCACCGTGGCCGCTGAGAGTGCGCCGCCGTTGCCGAGCACGGGTGCGTGGCAGGGACGTCCGGCCGGGCTCCCGCGCGGCATCCCGCCCCCGTCGGTGCCCTTGAGCTTTCTCGCCGCCGCGTCCCTCGGTCTGGTGGCCTGCGGCGCGGCGTTGGTGTGGTCGCGGGCCTACGGGATCGTGGACCCCACCGATGATCACGTGGTCGCAGCGGTGCACTTCGCCATGCTGGCGACCCTTTCGATGGGGGTACTCGGCGCGCTCCATCAGTTCACGCCCGTGATCACCCAAATGCCGTTGCGCTCCGAGCGGCTCTCCCGCGCCACATTCTGGAGCTGGCTGGCCGGAGCGTGGTTGCTGCCGTTCGGCTTTGCCACCCAGCAGGAGTTCGTCGTAGAAGCCGGGGGGGCGTTCGCCGCCCTGGCCGTCACGTTGCTTGTGGTCAATNNTGACCGCTTGTTACGGGGTCGTCTACGTCATCGACCGCCGGGGGAACTGGTTCGACCTGAACGGTCACGTGGTTCTGGCCCATGCGAGCGTCGGACTGTTTGCCTGGCTGGGCCTCACCTACGTCAGTGTGTCGGAGAAGCTCTGGCCGATGTTCCTCCTCGCCCATGTTCCGGGTCGACGCCGTTCGGCGTGGCTTGCCGTGTGGGCGGTTCCCAGTGGGGTGCTCCTGCTCTCGCCCGGGCTGCTCTTCAGCGTGGCGTGGCTCGCATGGTGCGGGGCGGCGATCCTGGCTATCGGCCTGGGTGCACACCTCTTCTCCTTGATGATGCACATCCGATATCGCCGACGGAAGGCCGATCTGCACCTGCTGTTCGTGATCACGTCGGCAGTCTGGTTGGTCATCGGCGCCGCCCTTGCTCTCGCGGCAGAGCTGACGGTCAGGCAACATCACCATGTCGGCGTCGCCTTGGTGGCGGCAGCAGTGACGGCGTTCAGTGGTTGGCTGTTGGTGGCCCTGGTGGGCCACGCGCACAAGGTCGTACCCTTCATCTTGTGGTCAGCGCTCCGAGGGCGCGGCATTGTCAAGAAGGCGGACGGGGCCCCGCTCATGTTCGCCGATCTCTACGACCATCGCTGGGCCGCCATCGCTTACGGGCTCGTCACAGCGGGCGTTGGGGCAGTGTGTCTCGGATTCGCCGCGTCGAGTTCGATCGCCATCGCTATTGGCGGTGGTCTCTTCGTCGTCACCGGGCTCTGCGTGGCAACGAACCTGTCAATGGCACCAACCCGACTGCTATCTGCCCCAGCGGCCGGCCGTCACGTCGGCGCGGAAGAGTCAACGGCTCTTTGATCTCGGGGCACGGCGCAGAGGCCCGGGAGTCGTCACTACGGCGCTCCGGAGATGAGGTCCTTCGATCGAAGAGGGTTCGGCGCTCAATGATCCTTCGACAGCTACTACGCGGCATAGCCTGTGCGCTGCGTCCTCACACAAGACCTGTGATCGTGAATGATCAGGTACGCGCTATCGCGGGAAAGAGCACCGGGCCCCAGGGAAGTATGTCCGCCGGGTCACCGTTCTCACGCTGCCGCAGGAACGGGTGGCCTTCCAATACGCACCCGCCACCTCTCGGGACCGGACTCAAGGTAGTCCCAGGTGAACTCCCCGGCGTGTTCGGCTTCGAACTGGTAGCGAAGTGGTTTGGGATCGTGGTCGTTGACGAGCACATAGCCAGTTTCGGGGGCGAGGCCGTGGTACGCGGCGAAGATCGTCTCGTGGCGCTGTGCCGGGGCTAGATGACGCACGTCGAGTTCGCGATCCGAGGCCGCGCCACTGCCCTCCCCGACCGAACGGAACGTGACTGGCTCACTGGTCACCAGAGTGACCAGGCGATGCAGGCTTGCCGTGGTCCTGACGGCAAGCGCCGGTCTGGAGGTGCGCAGCGCGGCCCATGCCGACGCGACGAGCTTGCACGCCCGGTCGCCATGACCGACATTTGCAAGTTCATTCGCCGCCTCCAAGAGGAGNNAGGAGGGCTGGGAGCAGCAGCTCGTTCTCCTTGTTGACGTGCGCAGTGAAAAACGTACCGATCTCCCTGGCCTGTTCGAGTGCAGCAGGGGCAGTTGCCGCATTGGCCAGAGACTCGACGGCGGAGGTGAGGACGCGGTGCTCGCCAATCATCTCCGTCACCATGTCGGCAAGATCGGCACGGGCTCCGGCGACACGGTAGATGGTGTGTTCCTCTGCCGCCGCGTGGGAGAGCACCTCCTCCGCGAGGTAGGTAACGAGTGCGGCGACCGCCGGCTCGTAGGCGATTCCGTCGTCCACGGCTCCACCGAGGGCGGCGACCCGGATGCCCACCTGCTCATCCAGGGTGCGGTGGTGCCGGAGCATCGCATCGCGGGCTTCGGTCTGAGTGATCGTCATGGCATCCAACTCCCTTTTCGGTTCACACCCTGACCCGGTGCGCGCACCGGGCCTCGCCGATCGATTCTTCTAGCATATACTAGAAGAATGGCACGCCCGACAAAGGAGTAGCAAGATGTTGGCAACAAGTGCACCACTGGTGGCCGTCGAGTTGCTCACTGCGTCCATCTGGGTGGGCGGCATGGTCTGCATTGCCATCGTCGCCAAGTCGGCGCGAGACGCCCTCGACGAGTCCTCCCAGGTGGCACTTTTCCGGTCCGTGGGCCGCCGGTACGGCATTGTCGGAACGGCATCGCTACTCATTGCCATCGCGGCGGGCCTCGGCCTCGCATGGCCGCCACCATCGTGGTCGAGAATCATTTGCGCCGCCGTGATACTTGCTGGAATCCTCGTCGTGGCGACGGTCATCGGGATGATGCAGGCCCGGGCGATGACCGCCCTCCG
>PMLV01000094.1 GCA_003160635.1 Acidimicrobiaceae bacterium
GCTTTGTATAGCTCCTGAGTGGCGTGCGGACCTGAGTACCGGCTCATCGATCTGCCTTGGCAATCAGAATTGGCATCAAATGAGCGCTACTGGGAACACAGCAACGGCATTTCTGGACCAAACCCGGATCACATGTATGGTGCCGGCCAGGCGATCGTCGGCCTACTTTTTTCGGGGCGAAGTAGCTAAAGTGATGGACGCACCATATGAGTGACTTTCTTCCCTTCATCGTCGTCGGCGTAACGACGGGATCGGTGTACGGGCTGGCGGGGATGGGTCTTGTGCTGACCTACCGGACCTCGGGAATCTTCAACTTCGCGTTCGGCTCGATGGCCTCCGTCGCGGTCCTGCTCTTCTACGCGCTCGTTAGCAGGGCCGACGTGCCGTGGCAGCTCGCGGCCCTTCTCGCGATTTTGGGGATTGGTCCGGCTCTGGGCGTCGCCTTCGAGAGGCTGGCGC
The DNA here is from genome assembly GCA_003160635.1 of Acidimicrobiaceae bacterium. Taxonomy (GTDB): domain Bacteria; phylum Actinomycetota; class Acidimicrobiia; order Acidimicrobiales; family RAAP-2; genus Bog-473. The sequence goes on from PMLV01000094.1 coordinate 460, forward strand.
GCCGGCTAACCCCGTTGGCGACGAGTGACAAGGTGCTGGCGACCATTGGTCTTGTTCTGCTCATCCAGGGCGCGACGACCCTGTGGGGATCCGACGCCTATGGACCCGGTCTGGTGGTCTCCCACCCGTCACTTCCTGGCGCTCTCGTGCGCATCTTCGGCGTGAACGTTGGCGTCGACCAGATCATCATCGTCGCGGTCGGTCTGGCCATGGCCGCAGTGCTGCACCTGGTCCTCGAGCACACCAGGATCGGTCTTTCCATGCGAGCGGTCGTCGACAACGTGGACCTCTTCGCGCTGATGGGCTCCAACCCGACGCGAGCACAACAAGCGGGCTGGGCGCTCGGGATCGGATTCGTCACCCTGTCGGGGATGCTGTTGGTTTTGTCGCCGAACAACAACGTGAGCGTGGCCACGCTGTTCCTCCTCTTTCTGCAGGCGTTCGGTGCGGCGGCCATCGGCGGGTTCTCCAACCTTCCTCTCACCTACCTCGGGGGCATCGTGGTCGGCGTCATCGCCGCCCTCACAACCAAATACGTCACCACGATCAACATCCTCGGCGGATTGCCGACGAGCATTCCCTTTCTGCTCCTGCTCATCCTGTTCGTGGCCCCAAACCACCTGGCACCCGAACGGTCATCGATTGACCGGCCCCCGTCCCTTCGGGTGCTGACGATTCCCCGCTGGTGGCGCTGGCCGCTTCTGGTGTCCGCCGCGTCGGCGCTCTTACTCGTGCCGCTGTCGAAGAACATGCATCTCGTCTACGTCTCGAACGAGGGGTTGTCTTACGCTATCGTCTTTCTCGGTTTGGCCCTTCTGGTGCGGACATCGGGTCAGGTGTCGCTTTGCCAAATGGGGCTGGCGGCGATCGGTGCAACGACCTTCGCGCATCTGTCGGCGACGTTCGGGGTCCCCTGGTTCGCGGCATTGTTCATAGGCGGCCTTGCCGGCGCGGCCGTGGGCGCCCTGGTTGCCATCCCCGCCATCCGGGTGGTGGGCATCTATCTGGCCATTGCGACGTTTGGCTTCGGTGTGTTGCTGGAGTACCTCGGGTATCCGACCAAGCTGATGTTCGAAAACGGCCTGATAACGGTGCCGCGTCCGGTGATCGGTCGCTTCAACGCTGCCGACGACGTGACCTTCTACGTCGTCGTGCTCGCCGTGTTCCTCTGTGCCTTGCTGATGACCTCTGGCATACGACGAGCACGCCTCGGCCGGCTTCTGCGGGCCCTCGGAGACTCCCCTCGGGCACTTCAAGCACAGGGAATCTCCCTCAACGTCACCAAAGTGGCCGTGTTCGCCATCGCCGCGTTCCTCGCCGGGGTGGGTGGAGCGCTACTCGTCTCGCAGAACCAGTTCTTGACCGATGGGCCGTTTGACCCGGTCAATTCACTGACCGTGGTCGTGGTCGTCCTCATCCTGCGCATGGGCCAGCCGCTCACCTCATTGCTGGCCGCCGGCGCGTACGTCGTCGTCCCTTCGTACCTCGGCGCGAATGGGCAGATCTGGTGGCTCGATTTGGGCTTTGGCGCGGCCGCTGTGCTGAGCGCGGTGATGGGATCGTTCCGATGGATCCCACGTCTCCGGTGGGCGGCGCGTCCGGTGCCGCGCCATGTCGCCACCCGGCCATCGGCGGGCTCTCCGGCGGAACATCCGTCGGGTCTCCTTCGAAGGCGTAGGGGTTCCGAGGGTCAGGTGGCGTCGACCAGGGGGCTCGAGATCGACCACGTCACCGTGCGCTTCGGTGGGATCCTCGCGGTCGACCACCTCTCCCTTCATGCCCCCGTTGGTCGCATCACGGGCTTGATCGGGCCCAACGGGGCGGGCAAGACAACGACGTTCAACGTGTGCTCGGGTCTCGTGCGGCCGACGTCCGGCCGCGTGTTGCTTGCAGGGCGCGACATCTCCAAGCTCGGCACGTCAGCCCGGGCCCGACGAGGACTCGGACGGTCGTTTCAGATGGTCGACCTGTTTTGGTCCATGACGGTCCGACAGAACGTGGAGCTGGGGCGCGAGGGTTCCCTGGCCGGCAAACGCGTCCTGTCGCATTTCGTGGCTGCCCCAGGGCAGGGCGCGCAGGTTCGGGCAGCAGCCTCGGAGGCCATGGAGCTGGTCGGCATCGCGCCGATCGCAGACCGTGAGATCGCGACTCTTTCGACAGCTGAACGTCGGCTGGTGGAACTGGCCCGATGCCTCGCCGGTCAGTTCGACGTACTGTTGCTGGACGAGCCTTCAGCGGGTCTGGACCATGCGGAGGCTCGAAGGTTCGCGACCGTTCTCACCGAGGTCGTCGATGCCCGAGGAGTCGGCGTGTTGCTGGTCGAGCACAACATGTCAATGGTCATGGACATCTGCGACCCGGTCAACGTGCTCGACTTCGGGCGCCTCATCTTTTCGGGTCCACCAGCGGATGTGGCGAATAGTGAGGTCGTCCGTGCCGCGTACCTCGGCGTCGGGTAAGGCCGGGCGACGATGCTCGCGCCGAAGCTGGCCGATCCTCAGTGACCCATCGGTCAATGGGACGGTGACAGCTGCAGCGGGACTCATCACCGTCCGCTCAAGCGAGCCAACGGAGTTGTCGTTTGGGATTCAGGAATTGCATGAGACAATTCATTGTTAGATGACTGAACGATCTCCGAACTCAATCTCTTCACTTCTGGCGCTACGGTTACCCAAGGCCGGAAATACGAAACTTGTAGCCGTCGATGGTCATGGTGGCGCGGGAAAGTCGACGTTTGCCGAGCTGCTTGCGCAGGCCTTGAATACCGAGGTTGTGCATACAGACGATTTCGCAAGTTGGGACAATCCAAAACATTGGTTGCCAAACCTAATTGAACGGGTTCTACAGCCCGTCGCTGCAGGAGCCCAGACACTCAACTACCCCACGTTCCAGTTGGTGACCGGACCATAAACGCGAGCCCATGGTGGATCAGCCAGTCACGCCCGTGCTGATCCTTGAGGGCGTAGGTGCACTTGGACAGAAATTCCGCCAAGACCGGGCGGTGCCCGGACACTAGGAAGGGGATCTCATCATCGGGTCCGGCAACAAGTCAGCCGTCGGCACCCTGGTCGAGCGCTCCACCCGCTTCGTACTCCTCTTGCACCTCCCAGACGGCTACGCGGCGGTGAACGTCGAGAGGGCTATGCGCAAGGCCATCATGAAGCTGCCCGATGAACTCGCACGCTCGGTCACCTGGGACCAGGGCCGTGAGATGGCCGGCCATGTGGACTTCACCGTGGCCACCGGCATCCCGATCTACTTCTGCGATCCGCATTCGCCTTGGCAAAGGGGGAGCAATGAGAACATGAACGGACTGCTGCGCCAATACATGCCCAAGAGCACTGACCTCTCGCAACACAGTGCCGCCGATCTGGCCCGATTTCAGCGAAGCCTCAACGGGCGTCCCCGCAAGACGCTCGGATACATGAAACCATCAGAGAAGTTCGCCGAGCTCGTTGCGCTCACCCCTTGAATCCGCCGGGCTTATCTGTCCAGAAGAACTTGCCTCAGATTCGAGACAGGGGAACAGAGATTCCCTAACCCAGGTAGAGGGCGGCCACCGCCTCATAAAGGTGGGGGTCGACCCGCTTGGGTTTGCCGACGGCGTCGCCCAATGGGATCCGGACGATTGCCCCGGCATGCAGCGCCACCATGATCCCAAAGTCGTGGTCGTGCACCGCCGCGA